>JASFWK010000033.1:0-19081 GCA_050049355.1 Anaerolineae bacterium
AGAGGTGCGTGGCAGGGGGCTGCTTATCGGCGTCGAACTGCGGCCTGAGGCGGGTGGGGCCCGCCGTTTCTGCGAATCGCTCAAGGAGAGGGGCATCCTCTGCAAGGAAACGCATAAGACGGTCATACGCTTCGCTCCGCCGCTGGTGGTTACCCGCGAGGAGATTGACTGGGCGCTCGGGCATGTCGAAGAGGTCTTGATGATGTCGTAGGGTACTCTAGTACTTGATCACTGAGATTCTGATCTGTCGAAAGCTGCTCTTTGCGCCTGCCTGTGAGGAGTTCGCGCACCAGAATCCGTATGCTCAAGTACTAGCGCCGCAGCTCCACTGTAGGAGGCTCTCAGGAAGGGGTGGGGCAATGTTTAGGCATACCAAGCCGCTGGCCGACCTTCTGACTGTGGGACGGGCTCTTCTTGGCCTCTGCATCGCCGGTCTGGGAGGGCTGAGAGGCGGCGCGGAAGACCTTCCTCTGGCTGTGGGGGCTGTCATTGTCTCTTGGTTGACCGATCTGTTGGACGGCCCGCTGGCCCGCCGCGACCCCGATCTCCACACCAACTGGATCGGGGAGCACGACGCTGAGGCCGATCTGACCGTCTCGCTGGGGGTAGCGGCCTATTTGGTTTTGAGCGGGTACATGGTGGCGTGGCTGGGGGCGCTGGTGGTGCTGGTAGTGCTGGCCTTGTGGATCTTCCACTCGCATCAACTCGCCTGGCCCTTCTACGCGCTTCCTTACTTGATTCTGGTCATCGTGGCTTTTCGCGACGCTCCTCTGTTTGCCTGGCTGGCGGTGGGCTACCTTGCGGTGACGCTTGTAGTTCACTGGGAGCGCCTATGGCATGAGAGTCTGCCGGAGTTCTTTCAGGCTGTCAACAGCCTGTACGGCGGACAACGAAGGGAAGCCAGTGGCGTTGGCAATGGCGACCTGTAGTGGCAGGGTCAGGCTTCTAGGCGCTGAAGAACCACTGCGCGATCTCTGCTCCCCATAATAGAGTGGTCCACCCACCGATGATGAGAAATGGACCGTAGGGGACCGGGTCGCGCAGGGAGCGGAGCCTCGTGATCAACAGTATCAAGCTGATCAGTCCGCCGGCGAGGATGGCCAGAAGGAGGGCTTCGATCACCATGGGGAAGCCGGTCACCAGCCCCACAAACGCTGCCAGCTTCACGTCCCCTCCACCCATAGCCCCGGGTCCAACCAGAGCGTTCCCGACGATCGCCAGTATCAGGAACGTGACGTACCCCGTTACCCCGCCCAGCAACGCGCTCTTCCAGGACATCCCGTTGGTGAAGAACGAGCCGATCAGCGCCAGGCCCATGGCGGGTACGATGACCACGTTGAGGATCAGCCGTCGCTCAAGATCGGTGACTGCGACCAGGGCGAAGATGGCGGTGTAGGCGGCGACAAAGCCAAAGTGGAGTGTCGGTCCGTACAGTAGGTACAGGTACCCGAAGAGAAAGCCGAGGACCAGTTCGACCAGCGGGTAGCGCATAGGAATTGGTGCTGAGCAATTGAGACACTGGCCGTGGGCGACGGCGTAGCTTGGCAGGGCAATCCACTGGTACCAAGGACGGACGCGTCCACAATAGGGGCAGCGTGGGCGCTGTGGCGCGCGTCGGGCCGGCAGGTCGGTCCCTAGCCGGTTCACCACCGCCCCCAGCACCATGCCTAGCAGAGCAACGAGCGCAAGGTTCATGGGGCGGATTATACCGTATTGGAGCGGACCCGCAAAGCTAGTACCACGATTTCATCTCCGGAGACTGTCAAGTCTGGGGAGCCCTCTCGCCCCAGAGCAGACTGTCCTAACCAGTTGCAGTGCCGGATCCGTGGATTCTCTGGCTGCGCGCACTGGCGGGTCAAAGAGTGAACTCGGCTACCAAGAAGGTGTGATCTGAGGGACGCTCCGCCTGACGGGCCTCGACATCGATCCACGCGCGGGTGGAACGGTCGGTCAGTGTCTCCGTGGCCCAGATGTGATCCACTCGCCAGCCGATCCCACGACTGACAGGATCGCGCGCCCGATAATCATAGTAAGTGTACTGTCCGGGCTCGTCAGGATGGTGTCGACGGAAGACGTCCGCAAAGCCCCACTTGCGCACCCGCTCCAGCGCAGCTCGAGCCTCAGGGTGGAAGTCGACATGGTTCTTCAATCTCTGAGGATCGTATATGTCTATGGGCTCGGGAGCCACGTTGAAGTCGCCCATCCACAGAAGGGGCTCCTCGGGGACGTAGTGACGCTTGAACAGTGCCCGCAGCCGGTCGAGCCACTCCAGCTTGTATAGGAACTCCTCGGAGTCGGGAGAGCGTCCCTGGGGGACGTAGGTGTTGACCACGGGTATCCCTGTGACCACCGCCCGAATCAAACGTGCCTTGTCTGGCTCTCCGCCGTCGTCGAAGCCGAAGGCAACTTGCTGGGGCTCCTCTTGGCTCACAATTGCCACTCCGGCGTAGGCTTTCTGCCCGCTGAAGACCACGTGGTAGCCTGCCTCCCTCAGCGGCTCTACCGGAAAGTCCTTGTCCTGCACCTTGGTCTCCTGCACGCAGAGCACGTCGGGTTCCTCGCGGCCAAGCCAGTCCGCTATCAGGTCCATGCGGACTCGGATGGAGTTGGCGTTGTAGGTTGCCACCTTTAGCACACGGTCTGACACTTTTCTTCCTCCCTTTCTCCTCACCAGCTGCACAACAGCCTGGGCGTGTTGCAGGGCGTTATCTGATGACGGGAGTCTACGCGCGCGGCTGGATCGCACAGCTAGGTGGTGCCAGCAGGCTTCGCGAGAGCCAAGTCCGCCTGATCGCAGATGGCACCCTTCGAGACGCTCAAGACGCCTTGGCTGACTAGCTGAGGTTGTGGTGCTAAGGTTGTGAGAACTCCACCTGTCCTCTGGCCTTCAACTCCAGGGGCAGCAGAGCCTGATAGATGAAGGCATGCAGCGGAGTTCGAACCCCCGCCTCTCGACCCAGGCGTACCACCGCGCCGTTTTGCGATTCAAGCTCGGAGGGTCGTTCCTCCAGAATATCTCGCTGCATCGAGGCAGTGCCTTCTGGCGGCAGCCCATCTATGAACGCCATGGTCTGGTGAACGATCTCATCGGGCAGGGCGATCCGACACGCCTGTGCTACGGCGAGTATCTCCTCCATCGCCCGTTCCAACAATCGCCGTGTCTCGGGGAGGCTGCGTAGAATTCCCACAGGTGCGCGTGTCACAGCTCCCACGCCGCTGAACGACGCGATAAACAAGAATTTCTTCCACATTGCTGCTTTGATGTCTGCGGGGATCTCTGCGTCCACACCTGCCCGCGCGAAAATCCGGCGGAGCTGCTCGGCGCGCCCGCTGAGGCGACCATCTAGCTCGCCGAAGGCCACGTAGGGCTCGATCCCTGCGTGGCGGATGTGGCCCGGTTCCACAATGGAACTGATGATCCTGCATAGGCCGCCGAGTACGTGTTTGGCGCCGAGAACTTCGGCCAACTGCGCGGGTGCTTCCACGCCATTCTCAAGGGGGACAACGAAGGTCTCCGGTCCGACCAGAGGGTGCATTGCCTCTGCGGCATCTGATACCTGCCAGGCTTTGACCGCTACCAGAACCACGTCGACTGGTCCCACCTCCGCTGGATCGTCGGTTGCCTGCACCGGACGCACCACGAAGTCACCTTCAATGCTTTGCACACGCAAGCCCTGGCTGCGCATCGCTCGTAGGTGCGCTCCTCGCGCGATGAGTGTTACTTCCTCGCCTGCATGTGCCAACCGTGCGCCAAAGTAGCCTCCAACAGCGCCCGCGCCGAAGACTGCAATGTGCATCTTCTATGTCTCCTCCTTGCATCCCATAGGTACTCTACTCAATCAACGTTCTTCTCAAGTGCCCCGCAGGGTCAGTTTGTGCCCACGTCGGTGGCAGATGGAGCTCCTCACAGTGTCACGCCAATCCCAGAGTCGGTGTGCCAAGACACGCATCCTTTTTCGTTCTCGTGGCGTTCGTCGGTGTGGGGCTTTGCCATTGCCTCACGCCGGGCCAAGATCGCCTGCCTGTCTTGCTCGTCCAGGCCACCATCATGGTACAGTTGCGCCAGCGCCCTAGCAGCTGCCCGGCGCACGCCTATCTTTTCGTCCTTGAGAGTAGCTATGAGGGGCGCAACCGCCTGGGCGTTGCGGATTCTCCCCAGCGCTCTCGCAGCAGCCAGGCGGGCGGGCCACTCGTCGTCCCTGAGGGTACTGCTTAGCGCATTCACCGCTCGCGGGTCGCCGATCTTGCCCAGGGCCTCAGCGGCGGCCCGGCGCACGTGGCTACCACGGGAGTCGAGAAGGGCAACTAGCGGTTCCACCGCCCTCTCATCTCCGATCTTGGCCAGGGACTTGATGGCCTGCTCCTGCCGGCGCCAGTCGCCCGCGCCAAGCTCGATCAAGGCCGTGACCAGGCGCTCCATCTCCGCGCCACCGATCTCCGTCAGCACCCTGGCGGCGAACCGGCGCACCACCGCGCGATTGTCCTTCAGAGCGGCGAAAAGCTGATCCACCGCCGGTTCGCCGATCTTCGCACATCGATCCCACTCCCGTCGGGCGATCCAGTAGGTCGCTCCCAGTTTGTCCCGTTCCGGCTCCCAACCCAGCGCATCCAGCGCGTCGGCTGCTGCTGCCTGCACACCTTCCTGCTCGTCTTGGAGGCATGCGACCAGATGCCTGGTTGCTCGTTCATCTCGTATCTTTCCCAGTCCCCGCGCGGCGTGCCCGCGGACGCTCGCTTTGCGGTCCCCCAGCGTGCTGATCAGCGCCTCGAGCGCGCGTTCGTCGCCGATCTCGCTCAGCGTGGTGGCGGCGAACTTGCGCACTCTGGTGCTACCCTTCTCCAGAGCGGCGATCAGGGGCTCCACCGCAGGACCGCTGATCTCGATCAAGGCCGCCATGGCGGCCGTGCGCGCGTCCTTGTCATTGCGCTTGAGCGTGGCGATGAGAGACTCCACTGCAGGCGCGCCGATCTCGATCAGCGCTTGGGCGGCTGCCTGGCGCACGTCGCTATACCTGTAGCTTGTCAGGATGTCTATCAGGGGCTCCACAGCACGCTCATCACCGATTTCCCCCAGGGCTCGCGCAGCGGGCTTGCGTCCCCGGCGTTCGCGTTTCCTGAGGGCGGCAATGAGTGGTTCCACAGCCGGACTGCCTACCTCCACACATCGATCCCACCGGTGCTTCCCAAGCCAATAGGCTGCCCCCACCTCGTCTCTGGTCGGCTGCCAGTCGAGCTGGTCGAGCGCCTCGGCGGCGGCTCGGCGAATTGCCCATGACTGGTCCCGGAGAGCGATCAGCAGCGGCTCCACCGCCCGTGGATTGCCAATCTTGCCCAGCGCCTCGGCGGTGGCCTTCTTGACACCATTCGCGTCCTCGTCTTTGAGGATGGTGACCAGCGGCTCCAGAGCCTGAGGATCTCCGATCTCGCCCAGCGCTTCGACAGCAGTCCGTCGCACACTGGAGTGCTCATCGTGCAGAGCGCCAGTCAAAGGGACTACCGCTCGCCTGTCGCCGAGCTCGCCCAATGCCGCGGCTGCGCCCCTACGTACCCTCGAATCCTCCTGATAGCCGAGGGCCTTGATGAGGCCTTGCACGTTGACCCTGTCCTTCAGCTTCTCCACATTCGGTGGGCCGAGGAGTTTCCTCAGGAATGACATGCTTCACATCTCCTCATTACACTACCTGGGGCACGGATCTGATCATTAGCCAGTGGGTCAGCGATCTCTCCGCCGCACCTGGGACTGTCCTATGTAGTCCAGTGCTTTGATCAAGCCTTTGACGTTCCTATTGCTCTTCAGCTTCTCGATGTTCGGCGTCTGAGGGGACGGCATTCCCAGGACTCCTTCCCGTCCCTGTGCCATCTGCGTCGTGCTCTCCGACTGCTGGCGGTGACTGGGGAACCGGCGCCCCCGGCCACTCCTCACATCGCCGACCCGTCCTCGTGGGGGTTGAAGCGGTAAGCACAGCTGGCCGGGCAGGCCAGCGAGGGAATCAGCACCAGATGCTGGAGTCGCGGGGACTCGGTGGGGCGATCCCTACTCATTCGCTTTGCCGCAGCGCTTGCCAGACCCGCTCCGGCGTGAACGGTACCTCCCGCATCCAGACGCCCGTAGCATCGTGGATGGCGTCGGCCAGGGCGGGAGCGATACCGTCTATTGAGATCTCGCCAATAGACTTGGCTCCAAACGGCCCGGTAGGCTCATCTGTCTGGACGAAGATGACTTCCATCTCGGGCATCTCATTGATCCTGTAAATGTGATAAGGGCCCAGTCGTGGGTTGACCAACCGGCCGTCCTCGCCGTAGACCATTTCCTCGCAGTGGGCAAAGCCCAACCCCTGTGCTATCCCGCCTTCCACCTGACCGGAGGCTGTGATGGGGTTTATCACGCGTCCGGCGTCGACCACCATCAGTACCCGCTCGACCGTCACTTGACCGGTCTCCGTGTCAACTGCCGCCTCAACGAACTGGGCTCCGAAGGGAGGCGGGCTCTCATAACTCATATGGGAAGCACTGGCGATGATCTGGTGCTGATCGTCGATGTGCAAGCTGTTCAGTGCCACGACCTCCAGCGTAACCGAGCGGCCGTCGGGCGCGAAGACTTGGCGGTCATGAAGCTCCAGCCCCTCGGCGCTCTCGAGACCCAGGCAGCGCGCAGCGTGTTCCTTGACCTGGTTGGCTACCTTGAGTGCGGCTTTGCGCACCGCGCCGCCGCTGATGTAGGTGGTGCTGGAGGCGTAGGCTCCCTTGTCGAATGGGGTGAAATCGGTGTCAGAGGAGTAGACGATGATATCGTCCACAGGAACGCCCAGCACCTCAGCTGCCATTTGGGCTAGGATCGTGTCGGAACCGGTACCCAGGTCGGTAGCGCCCACCAAGAGGTTAAATGAGCCGTCGTCGTTCATCCTGATGGTGGCAGACGCCATGTCCAGCCCGGCCACACCGCTGCCGTGCATCATCACTGCCATCCCGATGCCGCGCCGGATGGGACTTGAAGAGTCAGGTCTCTCGCGGGAAGCCTGATTCCTTCCCCGCTTGCTGTACCAATCCGTTGCCTCTAGCCCCACCTGGACGCACTGCTCCAACGCGCTCGTGCGGACGACCTGCTCGAAGCCCTCCCGGCCCTCCCCGAGAGCCTTGGCGAGCAACATCTCCTCGCCCTGCTTGATCCAGTTCTTCCGCTTGAACTCTACCACATCCCAGTCCATCTCGTCCGCGATCTCGGACATGATTGTCTCTATGCCGAAGAAGCACTGCATCGCACCGTAGCCTCGGAAGGCACCCGGTGCGGGCCTGTTCGTGTAGACTACGTCGCAGAGGAACTTCGAATAGGGGGCGTTGTAGAGTGTCAACCCCTTCTGGCCGCCCACCATCTGCACTGTCAGGCCGTGGGTGCCGTAGGCGCCCGTGTTGCCGACAAGAGCGAGTTCGGTGGCGACCACCTCGCCATCCTCGGTGACGCCGATCTTGTAGCGCTGGATCTGGGGGTGACGGCTTCGGGAGCTGGTGAACTCCTCCAGGCGCGTATACGCCATGCGCACCGGCCGGCCTGTGGCGATTGTCAGGTGAGCGCATAGATCCTCCAGGACCATCTCCTGCTTGTTGCCGAACCCTCCACCGATCCGGGGCTTGATGACACGGATCCGGTGGACTGGCAGGTCGATCAGGGGGGCGAGCATACGTCGGATGTGGAAAGGTACCTGGGTACTGGTGCGTACCACCAGACGGCCATTCTCGTCCCAGTACGTGATGCAGACGTGGGGCTCGATGTGAGCATGCTGTTGCTGCGACGTGCGATACTCCCGCTCAAAGACGTGGTCGGCTCGCGCCCACGAGCCCTCGGCATCCCCAGCCTCGGCCTCGATATGATGGACGATGTTGCGTTGGGCATCGTGGATGCCGCTCGTATCTGGCTCGTCGTGGACCGCGGGTGCTCCTTCTTGCATCGCCTTCAGAGGATCAAGAACATGGTGCAGAAGCTCGTAGTCGACCTCGATCAACCTGAGTGCCCGCTGAGCAAGTCTGGGCGTTTCCGCGGCAACGACCGCCACCCGATCGCCGATGTGGCGTACCTTGTTGTCGAGACTGACCTGATCGAAGGGTGGCGGCTGAGGGTAGCTCTGTCCGCCGGATGCGTACTTGACACGGGAGATGTCTTCGTGGGTAAGGACGGCGTGGACCCCCGGTAGGGCACGGCCCTGGCTGGCGTCGATGCGGTTGATGCGAGCGTGGGCATGGGGACTGGTGAGCAGCGCCCCGTAGAGCATTCCCTCCAGCTTGATGTCATCGGTGAACGCCGGCTGTCCCCCCGCTAACTTGACGCCGTCCACCTTGGGTTCGGGCTTGCCGACGACGCGCAGCGGCTCCATGTCCGGCGGAGAGATGACCAGCGGCGGGAGAGCGGTCTTGTCCTCGGCCAGGTGGTGGTACCGTTGGACGACGCTGCTGGGTGATTGGTTCGGAGCCAAGAACGCCTGAACGGGCTCGAAGGGGACCAGCCCTTCGCCGCGCAGCCTGGTCGCCGCACGCTGGACAGCCTGCACGATCTTGACGTAGCCCGTGCAGCGGCAGAGTACCCCGCTCATAGCCTCGCGGATCTCGTCCTCAGTGGGATCCGGGTTGCGGTCGAGGAGCGCCTTGGCCACCAGGATCTGCGCCGGTGTACAGTATCCACACTGGATCGCCCCGGTCTCAATGAACGCCTGCTGGATGGGGTGCTGCTCCGACAGACCCGGTTTCTTCCAAGAGAAGGGGGCTTCAGCGAGTCCCTCGATCGTGGTCACCTCGTGCCCTTCAACATCGATGGCCTTTGTCTGACAGCTGTGGATGGGCTGGCTGTCCAGCAGCACAGTACAGGCTCCGCAGTCGCCGGTGCCGCACCCGTACTTCACGCCCGTCAGCGAGGCAGAGCGCAGTGCGTCCAGCAAGGTCTCCGCACGCCCCACTGTTAGGGTTCTTTCCCTGCCGTTGATGGTGAGCTTGATCGTGAGGGTCTCCTCGTTACTCATATCTCGCCTCCTGATGCAGGCAGGCTTCGAGGGCGCGGCGCGTCAAGACTCCGGCCATTGCTCGGCGGTACTCCGCACTGCCCAGGTAGTCTCCGCTGGGCAGTACCTCTTCTTCTACGGCCTGCGCCACCTCTCGGATGTAGTCACCGTCCAGTGGGCCACCGACCAGCTTTGCAGCGCCTTCGGCCAGGCGCGAGGGCTCCGGCCAGACGCCTGTTAGAGCGATGCGAGCCTCCTTGACAATGTCGTTGTCCATCTCTAGCACGGCGACCGCCGCGACGATGGGTTCGTCCGCCGAAGTTCGCGCCACCCTCGCCTCGCCCCATCTGTGATTAGGTCCCGGGAGTGGAACGTTCAGGGTTGTGATGTCGCCTTCCACCTTACGCTGCAGGACGTGCTCGAGGGGGGTCTCCTCTGTCTCCCCTTCCTCCTCAACGGTGACCGTGGCCCCCAACGCGAGCGACGCCGCTACCCACTGTGGGGCGACGCGTGCGGATATCAGCGCCCTTCTGACCGAGACTTCGTTTCGGGTCTGCCAGGGCATAGCTCCCCGGAGCATCCGGCGCAGAAGCAGCGGAGCGCTTGGTCGATCAAGTACCGCCTGGAGTGACGCGCTGGTCTCTATTCTCCAACTCTCTCTCACTCGGTCCTCTTTCATCCGCCATCCTCCACTGTAAGTAACCGCTCCCCGGTCCTACAGGCGCGGCAGAGACGATCGCTATACCGGGAAGAGGCTCAGCCCCACCGTGCCCGGGCCAGAATGGACGGCCAAGACAGGCGAGAGTTCGGTCTCCAGCACCTCGACACACTCGAATTCCGGCAGGACCATCTCCTTCAGTTCCCTCGCGCTCTCCAGAGCTGCTACGTGAGTGAAAGCAACCCTGATGCGCGCTCCTTCGCCCACCCGCTCACGCACCAGATCCACCATCCGAGCGTAGGCTTTCAGCCGACTGCGTGCTGTGCCCAGGGCGACAATTACCCCCTCGTCCATGCTGATCAAGGGCTTGATGTTCAGCAGCGAGCCTACGAGATGTTGGGCCCGCCCGATACGCCCGCCCAAGCGAAGGTAGCGGAGGGTATCCGCGGTCTGGATCATCATTCCTCTCTGTGCTACCTCCACTGCTCTTTGCGCCACCCGCCCCAGGTTCAGGCCAGCAAGCGCGGCCCGAGCTGCTTCAATGGCAGCCCATCCATGGGACATGGCCACCTGCAGTGTGTCCACCACTTCCACCTCTACCTCGGGCAGCTGCTCCTTCAGGATCTCTACTGCTGCCTTGCAGGACTGGTAGGCGCCGCTTCCCTTCGAGGTCATGGTCAAGGCGACAATCTCGCTAGTCCACGCGGTCAGGCTCCGCAGTCCGCGTAGATAGTCGCCTGGGCTGGGGTTGGAGGTGGTGGGGAGCTTCTCGGCCGTCTCCAGGTAGCGGGCGAACTCACCCGGCTCCACGTCCACCAGGTCCCGCAGTGTCTCCAGGCCCCTGTGAATGTAGTAGGGCACTAGCTCGATCCTCAGTTCCTCTACCAGCGCCGCAGGGATGCTGGCTGTCGTGTCTGTTAGAATGCCAACGGTTTCCATTGCTATCACCTCATGTGCTCATATTCGGGCATTCTGAAAGCTGGTTGCCTACGGGAGGGGCGTCGCGGTGGCCACGGAAGTGCCCAAGCCACTGGAGCTCACCCAGGTGTAGACGGCCAGGGTCACCAACACGACGGCTGTGAAGACAAGAGCCGCGATGAGTAGGTTCCGTTCCTGTCGATCTCGCTCTAACTGGGACCGGACAAGCGCTTGACGGCGCTCGTCTTCGTGGGCCCACCACGCCTTGAGCCGTTCCTGCGAGGCAGCCTCAGCTTCCCTCTTCAGTTGACGTGCTTGCTGACGGACCGACTCCAGACGTTGCCGGGTGTCCGTGAAGTACATCTCCAGAGTTGCAGTGACTGCATCAAGTGCTCGCCCGCAGCTCTGGCAGCGCTCGGCATGCGGTGAGCTCGCCGCTCCACAGTCGGGACAGATACGTTCGTCTATCTTCCTGTGAGCTCCGCAGCGCTGGCAGACCAGGGTGCCGTCGGGGCCGGGCGTGAGTGCGCTGCTTCCACAGGTCGGGCAGCGAAAGGCTGAATCTTCCATACTTGCCTATTCCTCCATCTTGGCGAGGATGTGCTTGGGCAAGAGGACGTGGTAGTAGAATCCGTTCATACAGATATGCTCCACCGGCTCATAGTTCTGCCCGATGGCGTCCAGCACTGGTTGAGGGTAGAACTGGGCGCGGAAGATGACGATCTCGAATTCCTGCCGGTGGATCCATTCGACGATCTCGGTTGTGTCCAGCAGGTCGTTCTTGTAGAGGTTCAGAAGCTGGGTGGGATTGGTCACCACTGGCTTGCCGGCGAGCAGGCTGAAGGTCGCCTCCTCGCTGAAAACGGGGCCGTCGGCGGTGCGCACCCAGCTGAGAAGTTCCGCGCCTGCGGCGTAGTCCTCGGCAGAAGGTAGGTGCCCCAGTTGGGTATAGCCACTGCTGTCATAGTAGGTGAAGGTGGCGCAATCTCCTTCCATCGGCTCGTCCGCCACCCCCAGTGTTCGCGCCAGGGGGCCGAAGACCGGCCCGCCGGTCGGCAGGTGGAGGGTGAAGGATGCCTGGATGAGAAAGAGCACTGGTACGAGCAGAGGGGCGCCGACCCGCAGCAGAGGCGAGCCCGCCATGCGTCTACGCAGTCGGACCAGCGCCCGTCCCGTCATGATGCAGGCGGCGGCGATAGAAGTCGTGAAGTACGCTGGCCCTGCTCCCCACTTGCCGCTGAGAAGCCCCATTCCCACAGCAAAGACGAACCACAGCGCATAGGCCGAAAGCCGGCCCCAAAACAGCTCATAGCCCAGCAGTCCTACTGCCAGGAGAATGAGTACCGGGTGGAGCCGAAACCACTGCCAGAGCAGAGTTAGGGTCTGGCGGTAGTCGAACTCATTGACGTTGGCCTGGATGGTATTCAACATCCACTGGCCTGCGGTCGCTCGGTCAATCAACAAGAAGAGCGTCCCCGCCACCAGTCCTAGTCCCAGACCTGCCAGGAGGGCCTTCTTGACATCGCGCAGAAAGACGAAGCTCAGGGCCCCCACGACGGTGAAGACGGCCAGCTGCTTTGTGAACCCCGCGCATAGGAGCAGGAGCAGCCCCAGGAGCAAGTTCCGGGTGCGGTGGCGGCGGTTCTGGAAGCCGGAGATCACGGCTACTGCCAGTGTCTCGAACATGAGCATCGTAGTGTGCAGCCTGCACAGCGGTCCGATCTGGTAGACGATGTTGGATGAGAGGAATACCAGGCCAGACAGAGCGGGCAGCAGCCATCCCTCTGCTTCGCGCCGGACCACGGCGGCGATCGTGCCGGCTGTCACCAGAGTCGCCACGAAAGAGACCAGCCGACCGGCAATCAGTCGCGGGCCGAAGAGCGGAAGCAGTGGGACGATCAGCAAGTGGAAGAGGGGTGGGTAGTTCGAGGCGTAGAAGGGGAAGGTTGTGTTGTCCTGGTAGGGCCATCTGCCTCGGCTGTAGAGAATCGCGTCGTACAGCTCGAACCCCTCTCCCTGGTCGTAGTCGTAGGGCCAGCGGAAGAGGGCGGCGGCGTAGACGGCGTAGACAACCAGGTAGCCCATGAAGGCCAGCAGGACCAGAGCGGTGACTACGGCGGTCAGTGTTCTGAGCCAGTGGGAGTTCATATGCGTGTCGCTGGGGGATTGAGCTTTCAGGCCGGGCGATCGCCAACACGAATGAGAACAAGGCCTATGATGAGCACAGCCACTCCAAGGCCGAGCCCGATTCGCTGGAGAGGGCCAAAGCCCCCCCACGCTCCAGCCCCTATCCGATCCACGATCATGATTCCGCCCGATACGGCAATGCCGACCGCCGCCAGGAAGATACCCAGTTGACGCTTGGTGATCATCTGTAAGTGACGGATATTATAGCACACGAGAGAGAGGGAGCAACCTCTGTGCCTCTGCTGTCCGTCCCTGATGATTCCTGGTATAATGACTTGTGTGTAGTAGGAGTCCTTGGTTTTCGCAGCACCACCCAGAGGGGGGGCTGATGCGAGTCTTCGTCACTGGCTGCAGGGGACAGCTCGGGCGAGCGCTTTACGAGGCGATCGTCGATGCAGAGATAAGCGGTTGCGACCTACCGGAACTGGACATCACGGACCGCGAGGCCATTCGCTCGGCGATTGCCGATTTCGGGCCGGACGTCGTCATCCACGCTGCGGCGTGGACCGACGTGGATGGTTGTGCTCGCGAGCCGGGGAATGCCTTTCGCGTCAATGCGCTGGGTACACAGAACGTCGCTCTGGCTTGCGCAGACTGCAGCGCGGCGATGGTCTATGTCAGCACCAACGAGGTATTCGACGGCGAGGCGAGTGAGCCATATCGGGAGTGGGATCAGGCCAACCCAATCAATCCCTACGCTCGTTCCAAGGCGGCTGGAGAATGGTTCGTCTGCCACCTGCTCACCCGCTTCTACATTGTGCGCACTGCTTGGCTCTACGCTCCTGGCGGCCACAACTTCCCTCACCGCATCGTTCAGCTGGCCGACGAGAGAGGTGCGCTGAAGGTGGTGACTGATGAGGTGGGCAACCCTACCTACGCGCCGGACTTGGCGGCCGCCATCGCCGCGCTCATCCGCACCGGGGCCTTTGGAGTCTATCATCTGACCAATGCAGGCTACTGCTCTCGCTATGATTTCGCCCGCGAGATTCTAGATTTGAGCGGTCGGGGGGAGGTGCCGATCGAGCCCATTTCCCTGGCCGATTTTCAACGCGATTCCACCCCGCCACGCTTCGCTCCTCTGGCAAACACGGCTGCCGCCGAGTTGGACATCGTCCTTCGGCCGTGGCAAGAGGCCCTGGCTAAGTTCCTGGAATCTGCAGACTGAAACGTGGAATCTGTAGTTAGCAGCCCACTTGTCTCCGTCATTATCCCCAACTGGAATGGCGCGCGCCATTTACCGACCTGTCTTGAAGGCCTTCGCCATCAGACGCTCCGCGATTTTGAGGTCATTGTCGCCGACAATGGTTCCACCGACGATTCGGTGAGGCTTCTGGCTCTCGACTACCCCGAGGTACAGGTGCTGGCTCTGGGGGAGAATCGCGGCTTCGCTGGTGCCTGTAACGCCGGAATGCGAGCTGCCCAGGGCGAGTTCGTGGCCCTGCTGAACAACGACACCGAGGCCGATCCTCAGTGGCTTGCGGAGGTCATCGCTGGATTTCAGCGGCATCCAGAGGCGGGGCTGGTCGCTTCGAAGATGCTCCTTTTCGACCGCCGCGATTTCTTTCACACGGCGGGGGATTTCTATCGCGTGGACGGCATTCCGGGCAATCGGGGGGTCTGGGAACGGGACACAGGTCAGTATGATCGTGAGGAGTACGTCTTCAGCGCCTGCGGAGGCAGCGCCGCCTATCGGCGCAATATGCTGGATGAGATCGGCCTATTGGACGAAGATTTCTTCTACTCGTGCGAGGATGTGGACCTGGCCTGGCGGGCGCAACTGACTGGTTGGCGGTGTGTCTATGTGCCCAGCGCTGTCGTCTATCATAAGCTAAGCGCAACGGGTGGGGGGCCCACCGCCAGTTTCTACGACGGGCGGAACTTCATCTACCTACTTGTGAAGGATTACCCCGGCGACCTCTGGCGGGAATACTGGCAGGCCGTTCTGGGAGCGCACATGCGCATTGCGTGGAATGCGCTTCGAGCCTGGCGAGGGCCGGCGGCGCGAGCACGCCTGCGCGGCCAATTGGCAGGCCTTATGGGGATCCCCAGGATGCTTCGCAAACGGCGGGGCGTGCAGCGCAGTAGAACCGTGGACCGTGTGTACCTGGAGCGTACTCTGACCAAAGTTGACGAAAGGGGATGAAGCAGGTATTATACCAGCGTCCAGATATGTGCAAGAGCTCAGAGAACCACAGAGGGGCTCCCTGTTGTCGGAGGTGCGACCATAGATCAGGCCAAGCCACTTGTCAGCATCATTATCCCTGCCTTTAACGAGGAGCGGCGCCTGCCAGTTACACTATCGCAGCTACTGGGCTTCGTTCGGGCACAGAGTTTCGCCGTTGAGGTGTTGGTGGTGGATAACGCCAGCACTGACCGTACCTCCGAAATCGTCCGCCAAGTGGCCAGTGAGTACCCCATCGTCTCTTTGCTTCATCAGCCCGTCCGCGGAAAGGGCGCAGCGGTGCGCAAGGGGATGATTGAGGGGCGGGGAAGCTACCTCTTCATCTATGATGCTGACAGGGCAATGCCTGTTGATGAGATCAGCAAGTTCCTTCCCCCCGTTCTCTCCGACTATGATGTTGCCATTGCCTCCCGTGAGGTTGACGGCGCGGTGCGCTACAATGAGCCTTGGTATCGTCACTTGATGGGACGCATCTTCAACCTCGTCGTGCGCTTGCTTGCGGTACCCGGCATTCAGGATACTCAGTGCGGTTTCAAGTGCTTCCGCCGCGAGGTGGCGCGTGATATCTTCTCCACCCAGCGGGTTGATGGCTGGGCTTTTGATGTGGAGGTGCTGTACATCGCACTCAAGCGCGGTCACCGAGTTGTCGAGGTCCCAATTAGCTGGTACTACGGCGAAGGCAGCCGCGTCAGCCCCCTGCGCGATTCCTGGAATATGCTCTGGGAGGTGGCTCGCATCCGCCGCAACGGCCGCGCCGGTCTGTACGACAGATAGCCCCAGATGCTGATTCCTGAGTGCACTCTTGTGGGCGTGGTCTGCAATCTCACCTTAGAAGTATGACGGATAGGGTGCCCAACCTCTCTGAAGAGCTGGCCTTGTTCGCCCAGGGGCTTGCCCGGGTGGCGGGAGTTGACGAGGCGGGGCGCGGAGCCTGGGCCGGACCGGTCTGTGCGGCAGCGGTGGTGCTTCCCCTCCATCGCTCCGACCTGTCGGAGTTGCTGAAGGACGTGCGCGATTCCAAGCGACTCAGTTCCGGGAGGCGGGAGCAAGTCTTGCCCATTATCGCAGAGGTGGCCGCGGAGATTGGCGTGGGGTGGGCCACACCCGCTGAGGTGGACGAGCTGGGGGTCGTCCGAGCCACGCGTCAGGCGATGACGCGCGCTGTGGCGCGGTTCGATCACCAGGTGGATGCGCTGCTCATCGACTATGTGCGCTTGCCAGACCTGGACTTGCCCCAGCGAGTTCTGCCTAAGGCTGATGTCCGTTGCCTGAGTGTGGCTGCTGCTAGCATTGTCGCCAAGGTGGAGCGTGACCGCCTGATGGCTGCGCTGGCCGACGATTTCTCTGGCTATGGCTTCGCTCGGCATAAGGGATATGGCACAGCAGAACATCGAGAGGCGCTGGCTCGCCTGGGGCCTTCTCCCATTCACCGGCTGAGCTGGCGGCCGTTGTTGGAGTTAGGCAGGAGAACTGGCGCGTGGCATGATCCGGGCTTGCAGGATGGACGAAGGGAGTGACTCTGGCGGACTAAGGTTGCCGTCTCGCGTGTCTATGAATCTTCACCGACCTCTACATGTTGGTCTCAACGCGCATCTCCTCTCCGGGGAGAGGAGCTACCGAAGCGCAGGTGTGCATCAGTACGTTCGTCACCTGCTGCGCCATCTGCCAGAGGCGGGTTGCCGGGTGACTGCGTTCCTGGGCCGCGACTGTCTTCAGCCAGTTGGAGGGTGCGCTGTCCGTTGCTCACACTTGCCAACGGGACGGCCCTACGCGAGGGTGATTTGGGAGCAATTTGTGCAGCCGTATGCGTTGTGCAGGGAGCGGGTGGATCTGGCCCACGCGCCGGTCTTCGTCGCCCCATTGGCTGCCTCTTGCCCGCTGGTCGTCACCATCCACGATCTGAGTTTCCTGCGTCTTCCTCACGTCTTCCATCCTGCCAAGCGGCTCTATCTGAATGTCTTTACCCGGGCCTCGGTCCGCCGGGCGCAACGGATAATCGCTGTCTCGACCCACGCTGCCGAGGAGACCGCGCGGCTGTTGGGGGTGCAGCGGGGACGGGTGGATGTGATCTGCCACGGTGTCGATTCTGAGTTTCATCCCCGATCGCCAGAGGAGGTGAGGGCTTTTCGAGAGCGCAGAGGATTGCCGGAGCGGTTCTTGCTGTTCGTTGGTACGCTGGAACCCCGCAAGAACCTGGTTCGATTGGTGGAGGCGTTCGCCCGGCTGCGGGAACCAGGCCTGAAGCTGGTGCTGGCCGGGGGACGAGGCTGGAGCTACGAGGAGATCTTGGCTCGCGTGGAGGACTTGGAGTTAGAGGAGGAAGTGGTTCTTCCAGGATTCATCCCTGGAGACGAACTCCCATTATGGTACAACGCGGCTACCCTCCTGGTCTACCCCTCCCTGTACGAGGGGTTTGGGATGCCGATTCTGGAGAGCCTGGCATCGGGCACGGTGGTTCTCACATCCGATCGCTCGTCTCTGCCGGAGGCGGCTGGCGATGGGGCGCTGCTGGTGGATCCCTATGATGTTGATGCAATAGCGGAGGGGATGCATCAGCTGCTCACAGATGAACTCTTGCGAAGGGAGCTGCGGAGGCGGGGAATGATCCACGCCGCTCGCTTCAGTTGGGCCCAGATGGCGATCGAGACAGTAGGGGTCTACCGTCGGGCATTGAGCGGGGAAGACAGAGGATGAACAAGAACGGCCAACACGTGCCCTGGTGGATAGTTGCGATGGATGTGGCAACCATTGGTGGCGGGTTCGTCGCTGGCTACTGGGTGCGCTATGATCTGCGTTGGTTCCGCGATATCGTTCACGACGCTCCCCTATCTGCTTATTCTCCTTTTCTCTTTCTCTACATTGCCATTCTGCCTGGCTTGCTCGCAGTGGACGGCGTCTATCGCAACTGGCGTGGGCCCTGGATAGAGCAGATGTATGGCATCGTCAACGCGACAACGAAGATGACGGTGCTCATGCTCGCCCTCACCTTCGTCTTCCGTCCCCTCGTCTACTCCCGTGTGATGCTGATTGAGGTTGGCATTATCACAATGCTTCTGCTGGGGTTGGTACGGATAACGGAGAGCGTGGTGATGGCGCGCCTCCGTTCCAAGGGGATCGGAGTCATTCGCGTCATCATTGTGGGGGCTGGGGAGGTCGGACGGACGGTGATGCGCAATATCGTAGCCCGGCCGGAGTTGGGTTACCAAGTCATTGGCTTCGTGGACGACAACCCCGTCAAGGGCCAAACCGACATCGGACCGTTCAAGGCGCTGGGGCCGCTGGATAATCTGTCAAGCGCCATTGAGCTGGAGCAGGCAGACGAGGTGATCATCACTCTGCCATGGATGTACCAGCGCAAGATTATGGGCATCGTGCGGGAGTGTGCCCGGCGAGAGGCCCGCGCGCGTATTGTGCCTGACCTCTTCCAGATGAGCCTGAGTCGCGTGGATGTGGAGACCCTTGGAGGAGTGCCTATTATTGGCGTGAGGGGTGTCTCTATTGGCAGAGGGGCACTTATGCTGAAGCGAGCGATGGACGTCGTGGGAGCCCTGACTGGGTTGATCCTGGGCGTGCCGCTCTTCTCTCTCATCGCATTGGCTATCGCACTGGATAGCCCTGGCCCTCCCCTCTTCCGCCAGACTCGCATGGGGCTGGGAGGACGTCTTTTTGAGATGTACAAGTTCCGGTCCATGTATGAGGGGGCCGAGATGGAGCAGGATGAGTTGGAGGACATGAATGAGGCCGACGGCCCCATCTTCAAGATTCGGGAGGATCCCCGTCTGACGCGGGTGGGGCGCCTTCTTAGACGCACCAGTCTCGACGAGCTGCCGCAGCTCATCAACGTGCTGCGTGGAGAGATGAGCCTGGTAGGTCCGCGTCCGGCTATTCCCTCGGAGGTAGAGGACTACAAGGAATGGCACAAGAAGCGGCTGGAAGCACGGCCTGGGATGACTGGTCTCTGGCAGGTCAGTGGTCGCAGCCATCTTTCGTTTGAGGAGATGACACTGCTGGATATCTACTACATCGAGCAGTGGTCGCCATGGCTGGATTTCAAGATCCTGGTGCGGACGATTCCTAGGGTCATATTCGGTGAAGGTGCATACTAGTGGCTGATTCGTGTTGGTGATTTAGGCCCCCGGGTAAGCCTCCGGG
>JASFWK010000112.1:0-7108 GCA_050049355.1 Anaerolineae bacterium
CCCCGCACCGCATCTTCTGCGGTACCAAGGTAAGAAAACGCAAGACTACCGCGTCTAGAGGGATGAAGAACTCTATGGAGGAGGTAGTCGATGCGTTGGATAGCATGGATTGGAATCTTTGCCCTGTTGCTGGGTGCTTGCGCTCCATCCCCCTCGCCACCCACGCCGCCTCCTGCATCGTCACTCACGCCACCGGCTTCGCCGACCGTCTCTCTCTTGCCCCAAGAGGATCCGCCAACTGGCGCCGAGTTCGAATTCTCGACCGATTTCAGCTTGCACAGCGTACCCTACAGCGAGATCCTATCCGGCGGCCCGCCTAAGGACGGCATCCCGGCCATCGACCATCCACGGTTCGTCACTGCTGAAGAGGCTGATGGGTGGCTGGAGCCTCAGGAGCCGGTGATCCTGGTCCAGATTGGAGAAGATGCACGCGCCTACCCCATCCAGATCCTCATGTGGCACGAGATTGTCAACGACAATGTGGGAGACGTACCTGTGACCGTCACTTTCTGCCCACTCTGCAACACCGGCGTCGCCTTCGAGCGGACGGTGGAGGGGCGGGTTCTAGACTTCGGCACGACCGGCAGGCTGCGCTTCAGCAACCTGGTCATGTACGATCGGCAGACGGAGAGCTGGTGGCAGCAGGCCACCGGCGAGGGGATTGTCGGCGAGTTCACTGGCCGCCACCTGACGTTGGTGCCGGCTAACGTGATCTCGTGGGCGGACTTTCGGGTGAACTACCCAGAGGGTAAGGTGCTTTCGCGTGAAACGGGCTACAGCCGCGCGTATGGGCGGAACCCGTACGCAGGCTATGACGACATCAACGGTTCTCCCCACCTGTTCGATGGAGAGACGCCCGACGGCGTATTGCCCCCTATGGCGCGGGTGGTGACGGTTGATCTTAACGGGGAGGCTGCGGGATACCCGTATGAGGTCCTGGAGGAGGTCCGCGTTGTCAATGACAGCGTCGGAGGACTCCCTATCGTGGTTCTGTGGGTTCCTGGCACCGCATCCGCCCTTGATAGCAGCTCCGTGGCCGCGGGCCGTGACGTCGGCGCGGCTGTCGTCTACTCGCGCGAGCTGGAAGGCCGGATCTTCACCTTCGCCTCCGACGACGGCAGGATCGTGGACGAGCAGACCGGCAGCGAGTGGGACGTGCTGGGGCGGGCCGTCAGCGGTCCGGAGGAAGGCATGCAGCTGTCACCCGTGGTCAGCATCAACCACTTCTGGTTCTCGTGGGCAGCTTTCCGACCGGAGACGCGGATCTATCAACCGTGAAAGACAGGGTGCTCAGGACGTGGCGGGGAGAACTTCGGAGGGCCCAGGCCCTGTGCGACCCGAGGACGTGGTCTCGGGAGATGAGGAAGTGTGGCAGATGAACCGGCGGGGTCCGATACTGCCTCTTCTAGCAGGCACAGCACTCGTTGTCTTGCTTTCGCTGTCTGGATGCATCACCGCTGACTCATCGGGAGTATCCGCATCAGCTAAGGCCCCGCAGATTGAGATCGCTGTGTATCAGGGTGCGGATGTGCTGGGTGGACAGGTGGTCACGTTCACAGAGGTACTCGCTCGGGGACGACCGGTCGTTCTCAATATGTGGGCTGGACTCTGTCCGGCATGTCGTACGGAGATGCCGATGTTGCAGAGGGCGTACGAGAGGTACGGAGGCAGTGTGTTGGTGCTCGGGTTGGATGTGGGGTCATTCACCGGGCTCGGTTCCGAGCAGGACGCACATGCCTTGCTCGAAGAGCTGGCGATTACCTTTCCCGCCGGGGCTCCCTCGGACGCTGCGGTTATGCGGGAGTACGGGGTCATCGGAATGCCGTCCACGTACTTCATCAAACCCGATGGCGAGATCGTCCAACGGTGGAACGGGATCCTCTCCGAAGGTCTGTTGCAGGAGTACATAGAAGCGCTGCTTGAGGGTTCGGCTGGATCCTAGGATCTGGCCTTGGTTGACCAATAGGCTCCGCTGTGCAGTTCCTGCAGCCCACTGTGACAGAGGCTAGGTGGGAATGGAATGAAATGAAAGGCACAACGGTTGGGAGGGGACGGGCGGACGCCCGCGGCAAGAGGAGGAGCTCGAAGGCGGCGGCCGGGTGGCTGAGCGTGGCTCTCTCCTTCGTCATACCTGCAGTCCTTGTGGTGGGCCTTCTGGTGCTGTTGATCAGGACTCGAGGGGGATTGGAGGCAGGCGTAGCCAGCCTCACCCGCCTCTTCCCGCTGGGGTACGCATTTGCGGCTGGGATGGTCGCCAGCGTCAATCCCTGTGGGGTCCTGTTGCTTTCCAGCTACGCGTTCTACATGCTGAGGACCCGGGGGGCGGAGGTCTCGGTCTTGCGGCAGACGCTGGGGAGTCTGCTTGTGGCTGTCGTAGCGACCGGGGGGTTTCTCCTCGTCTTCACCATAGTGGGCGGCGTCGTGACGGTTGGCGGGCGGTGGCTGATCGCCATCTTCCCCTACGCAGGACTCGTCATCGGGTTGGCGATGGTCGGGCTGGGGGGGTGGCTGCTGGTTTCCCGACGGGCCCTCGGCCTTGGCATGCTGACAGGCAGCCGAGCGGTCCTCGCCCAGAAGGGCGGTCTGGGCAATGCCTTCCTCTTCGGCGTTGTCTACGCAGCGGCCTCGGTGAGCTGTACGCTTCCGGTGTTCCTGGTGGTCGTCGGGAGTGCACTGGCAGGCGAGAGCGCGCTCATCTCTCTCGGACAGTTTGTTGGCTATGCTCTTGGTATGGGCACGATAGTTGCAGCTGTCACCGTAGGCGCTGCTCTCTTCCGGCGAGCGATGGCCCGATGGCTCCGGCTCCTGATGCCGCATGTGCACCCGCTGAACGCGATGTTCCTGATCGGCGCCGGGGCATACTTGATCTACTACTGGGTGTTCCAGGCGGGGCTTACGTAGGAGGGGGGAGCCTGATGGAAGAGGTCTTCTACGGCACGAACTGGCGTGCAGACTCCAGGCCCGCTCGCCCGTTCTGGATGAGCATCAGACTCCCTACGCCGGGTGGGCGTGAATGGGGATCTGGAAGCTGGCTCCTATGAGGCATTCAGAGTCTCCACCATCGTTTTCCCAGATGGCTCGATCTTGGTGGAACCCACCCCTGCCGAACTGATGCGAAGGATTGAGCGCGCTGTGCGACTCGGGTGCGGCTCTTTGCTGAGTGGGAAAGGAGGGAAAACCAATGACTGAAGAGCATGAGGCAATCGTCGTCTACGGCACCACTTGGTGTCCTGACTGCAAGCGCGCCAAACAGTTTCTCGGCGATCAGCGCATTCACTACCACTGGGTAGACATAGAGCGCGATTCCGAAGCGATGGCGTACGTGGAGGAGGTGAACCAAGGCAAGCGAATCATCCCCACGATCGTTTTCACGGATGGATCCATCTTGGTCGAGCCCTCGAACGCTGAACTGGCCGCGAAACTGGGCCTGACGACGGAGGCTGAACGGACCTTCTACGACGTGGTTGTCGTCGGCGCGGGGCCGGCTGGGCTGACGGCGGCTATCTATGCCGCCCGTGAGGGGTTGGACGTGTTGGTCATCGAGAAGAGCGTCCCCGGCGGTCAGGCGGGAGTCACCCAGATCATAGATAACTATCCCGGCTTCGACGAGGGGATCAGCGGCGAGGAGTTCGCCCGCAGGCTGGTCAACCAGGCCCGCCGCTTTGGTGCTGAGCTCTTGCAGGCGCAGGAGGTGACCGCCATCCGCACCAACGGCCGGTATCGTGAGGTGTTGACTGCCGACGACAGCTGCTACGCTGGGCGTGCGGTGCTCATCGGCACCGGGGCCCGCTATCGGCGTCTGAACGTGCCTGGGGAGGAGGAGCTGATCGGCGTCAACGTTCACTTCTGCGCCACCTGCGACGGTGCGTTCTACAAGGACAAGGAAGTACTGGTCATCGGCGGTGGCAACAGTGCCTTCGAGGAGGGCCTGTTCCTGACCAAGTTCGCTGCCCACGTGACCATTGCCACGCACAGTGCCAAGGTCAAGGCCAGCAGCATGCTGCAGGAGAAAGTGGCTGGCCGAGGGGATATGACGGTGGTGACCAACCACGACGTGCAGGAGTTTGCCCTGGCGGATGGTCGCCTGAGCGCCGTGAAGGTTCTGGACCGGGAGACGAGCGAGGTCAAGGAGTGGCATCCGGATGGGGTGTTCGTCTTCATTGGTGTCACTCCCAACAGTGAGTTCCTGCCCGCCGAGATCGAGCGCGATCGTTTCGGCTTCGTCCTCACCGACGATTCCATGCAGGCCTCCATCAAGGGGTTCTTTGCAGCGGGCGACGTCCGGGCTGGAGCAACGGCGCAGGCAGCCTCGGCCGCGGGGGAGGGCGCGGCGGTAGCGCTGATGATGCGGGAATACCTGCAGACCGTGGGGTAGGGATTCTCTCGCGGATCGATCTCGGCGAGTATCTGGAGGCGCAGCAGAAGCAGGAGGGGATAGCGATGAAACCTGACCGCTGGTTTGCGTTGTGTCTCGCGCTGACGCTCACAGCGTGTGGGCCCTCAGTCTCCCCCGGCACAGCCATACTTTCGCTGGAGGAGCTGCCGGATGGCTTCGAGGGACCGGACGTGGTGGACAACATCGGCACCTCGGTGACGATTGAGTTTGCCGGCGGTGTACCTACTGTCTGCAATGTCGCCTACGGCATGGATGTCGACTATGGGAGCTTGGCTACCATGCCGATGATGGGCGGGGCGGTACGTGATCACGCCGTCACTCTCACCGGGCTGACCCCCAACACCGGCTATCACTATCGTATCACCTTGACCGATGAGCAGGCACGTGTCTATCAGTCGCAAGACTTCACCTTCACGACCGCCGCCGGCGTTGAGGGCGCGGGGATCCGGGAGAACGTCGCAGCGCTGAGCGCGGGCGCGCGCGTGATCGGTGTTTCCAGCAACTGGGGTGGCGGCGGCAACGCAGGTAGCTATGGAGCGAGTAGGGCCTTTGACGAGCAGCCTGGTACCGAGTGGTCGTCCGATGGCGACGGCGACGGTGCCTGGATCGAGATCGAGCTGGCCCAGACCTATGAGGTGCACACCATCGGCTTGTGGACGCGCAGAATGAGCGACGGCACGGCCCAGATCTTGAGCTTCAGCATTACTACCGACCAGGGCGAGACCTTCGGTCCGTTCGACTTGCCCGACGCCAACCGCGTGTATACCTTTCCCGTGCAGTTTGCGGCCCGCACTTTGCGCTTCGACGCCGTGGAGACCAGCGGCGGGAACACGGGCGCTGTGGAGATTGGGGTCTACGGCACACCGCTGGAGTAGATCAGGAAGGGAAGAAGGACAGCAGATTCGTGGCATCGACTCTTCGCAGACTCCTGCTCGGTAGGTCTCCCTCCACTGCCGAGCAGGTGCACGGGTTGACGAAGGTCAGGATGCTGGCGCGGTCTCCTAGCACATGCTCTGTGGTGCGGTGCCAATGCCGCTGAGGAGATCCTGCTGTTCTGGTGGTGTCTTTGGCTGGTTCGGGGGCGCTGCTCACTCTCGGTTTGCCGAGTCCTTCTCTGGGTCAGTATGGGGGCCGCACGCCTTCGGTCGCACGCCAGGCAGCAGAGGGAGGATAGTGAGAAGTGACATTTCGAACTCAAGAAGGGTTCACGGTTCCTTCCGTGACGGCCGAGCAGATGCGCGAGGTGGACCGCATCGCGGTGGAGGAATTTGGCTTGGGCATCCTGCAGATGATGGAGAACGCAGGCCGGAGTCTGGCGGAGAATGTCTTGGAGATGCTTGGCGGCGCCGATGGCGAGGTTGCGATCTTGGCAGGCTCAGGCGGGAACGGGGGTGGGGGCCTCTGCTGCGCGCGCCATCTGCTTAATCGTGGCCTTGAGGTACGGATCATACTCAGCAAGGAGTCGGAAGCGTTGTCCGGCGCGGCGCGCACTCAACTCGGAATCCTTCAAGCGGGGGGGCTTGGGTTGGTCGATCCCTCAAGAGCCGGGGACGCCCTTCGGCGCGCACAGGTCGTCGTGGATGCGCTCATCGGCTACAGTCTGCGCGGGGCACCAAAGGGGAGGGTGGCCGAACTGATCGACCTGTGCAACCGGTACGCGGCCGGGGTTCTCTCGCTCGACGTGCCCTCCGGCCTTCACGCCACGACAGGGGAAGCGCCGGGAGCCGTCGTCCAACCGGACCGCACGTTGACCCTGGCTCTGCCCAAGACCGGCCTCCGAGACGTGCCGGGAGAGCTCTACCTGGCCGACATCGGCATTTCTCCGCGAGTCTTTCAGCGGCTCGGACTTCACTTCAGATCACCCTTTGGGAGGCGGTATTGGGTTCGATTGGAGGGTGCCGTGTAGGGGAAGCTCGACCGCTTGAGCTTGGGCAGCTAGTCCAGCATCAGCTGAGACTAGATGGATATTGTTGGGGTACTGAGCTCTGATCTTCTGGCGTCCAAGGTGGCCGGGACGCTGAGGCGGTAGGCGCGGCTTGCTGTCGTGACTTGGAGTACCTTCCTGATGACGAACGATGCCTGTGAGGTCTTGCTGGTTTCGGCTGAATGGCAATCTCGGGCGCTGCTGCTTGCGGAGCTTCAGGAGGGCGGCTACGGGGCAACCGCTCTGCCCGGAATGTCGCTGGCGCTGCGGGCCCTGGCCACTGGGCGGGTTAGACCCGACGTCGTGCTGATCGAGGCGACCCCCGATCTCCACGTGCGCCCGATAAACGTCGAGCAGATGCTTGGACTCCTGGAGGGCGTCCCAGTGATACTGGTGGTGGGCGCATATGACGCAGCGGACTTCGAGCCGCTTCGTGAGCGGGTGGCGGCCCTGCTGAGGCGACCGATACGAGTAGGCAGCATCGTCGCTGAGGTGCGCAACCTCTGCGATTGAGATTCGGCTTGCGGTGCAGTCTCCTTGCGATTGCGAGGGGCGCGCGCTCTCAAGCGGATGGCGAACGGGTGGCGGATTTGCGAATCTGGGCCTTGCTAGTTAGGCCTGCGCTGAGCAGTTGGAGCCTTGGTGTCGTTGTGGTGACCGGTAAGCTGGATGGGATGAGAGCGGCTGCCCGACGTGGGCTAAGTGGAGGAGCTGAGCCTGAGTTGGGTTGTTGATGCGGTGAATCTATGAGCCCCGGTGATCCGAAGCCTGTAGATGGAAGACCTCCG
>JASFWK010000034.1:0-18675 GCA_050049355.1 Anaerolineae bacterium
TCCCCACAGCGCCCAGGAATCGAACGGGCAAGATAGAACCAGTGCCGAGTCTTCTGGTCGAGTGTGGCACGCTGTTGAGCCCGTTCTATCTGGCGAGTGGACGGTTGCAGATTGGACGAGCGACCCGGGCAGGCCGGCAGCTTGATCGCGGCCTGCCTTTGCCTTAGGCCGCTGCCGGACAGTTGACGGCGGCCCCTACGATGCCGCTCCGGAGGCGTGAAGGCTCTTCGAGTGGTTGATCTCTGGTGAAGAAGATACGCGTAATAGCTGCTACGGCTTGTGCCCTCTCCATTCTTCTCATCCTCACTTCGGTACTGGCCTTCGAGCTCTATTTGGGAAACCGCATCTATCCCGGTGTGCAGGTGTGGGGTGTGCCCCTGGGTGGGAAGGGATTGGACGAAGCGGCCGAGGCGCTGGATTCACACCTGACTGCACTCCAGCAGCCGGTCCTCATCCTGCGCGGTCCAGAGCGCTCCTGGCAGATCCGACCGGCCGATCTGGGTCTACGGCTGGTGGCAGAGGCCACGGCCCAGGAGGCTTTCAGGGTGGGCCGCGGGCCCAGCGAAGGGCTGTTCGCACACCTCCGCCTCCTGCTTTTCGGGCACAGTCCCCCTCCAATCCTCTCCTACGACGAAGCGACGGCACGCCTCTATCTGGAGACGCTGGCAGAGGAGATAGACCGCCAGCCTGTGGACGCCGCGCTCACCCTGGAGGGGACCACACCGATCTCTTCTCCTGCCGAGTCGGGCCGCGCGCTGGACGTTGCGGCCACCTTGTCGGCTGTAGAGAGCAGCCTGGGGGACCTGGTGGGAGGAGGCAGAATAGATCTGGTCATGCGGGAGATCTCGCCGCAGGTGACCGACGCCGAGCCGGCGCGCGAGCGAGCCGAACTGCTCCTATCCGAGCCGTTCCTGCTGATGCTCCCCAATCCCCGAGAAGGAGACCCTGGCCCGTGGCAGCTTTCGCCGGAGGAACTGGCAGGCCTGCTCACCACCTTCGCCGTCGATGGGCGTCTGGAGGCCACGCTGGACGAGCAGGCCTTGCGTTCTTACCTGGAGGGGCTGGCGCCGGCACTGGCAGTGGAGCCGGTGAATGCGCGTTTCCACTTCGACGAGGCCGCAGGGCAGCTGGAGGTCATCGCTCCCTCGACCGAGGGGCGAGCGCTGGACTTAGAGGCCAGTCTGCGAAACGTCCTCGCAGCGGTGGAGGCAGGCCAGCACCTGGCTCCTCTAACTGTGCAGAGCGTGCCGCCCACCTATTCCGAGACCGCCACCGCCGAGGCATTGGGCATCCGAGAGTTGGTGGGGGAAGGGGATTCGTACTTCATCGGCTCCCCATCCGGGCGGGACCACAACATACGTCTGGCGGCAAGCAGATTCGATGGGGTGGTCATCGGACCCGGAGAGACATTCTCCTTCAACGAGTACCTGGGAGAGGTGAGCGCCGAGGCCGGCTACGACGAATCCTACGTCACAGCCGGCGAGCAGCTCGCCATCGAGGTGGGCGGGGGGATCTGCCAGGTCTCCACTACCGCCTTCCGCGCTGCTCTATGGGGCGGATATCCGATCACCGAGCGGTGGTACCACTACCAGCGGGTGGGGTACTATGAATTGCGCGGATACGGGCCGGGGTTCGACGCCACCGTCTACTCGCCGGTGGTTGACTTCAAGTTCGCCAATGATCGATCGGCAGCACTGCTGATCGACACAGAGGTCGAAGAGGAAACACACAGGCTCGTCTTTCGCTTCTACTCCACCGACGACGGACGAGAGTTAGAGATAGAGGGACCAGAGATCACCGACGAAACGGAGCCGGGCCCGCCCATCTACGAGTTGGACGAGTCGCTCGACCCCGGTACTATGATCCGCTGGCAGTCAGCCACAAACGGCCTGACCGCCACAGTAGAGCGGTGGGTGCGAGATAGCGAGGGGAACCTTCTCCACCACGATACCTTCGTCAGCCAGTATGCCCCCCGGCGCGCGGCCTATCACTATGGGCCAGGCTACGACCCGCAAGAAGAGACCTCCGACTGAACACTCAGACTCGGTCAGTCTAATCCCGCCGCAGAGCGGCCGGCCACCCAACCTGTGGAGAACGCTGCCTGCAGGTTGTATCCGCCAGTGTCGGCGTCCACGTCCAGCACCTCGCCAGCGAAGTAGAGGCGATCCACCACGCGCGAAGCCATCGTATGCGGATCGACCTCCGCCGTATCCACCCCACCGGCGGTGATGATCGCCTCCGCAAACGATCGATATCCAGTAACCTGCAAGCGGAAATCCTTCAACCACATTCGAAGCCGCTTCCGCTCCTCCGCCGTGATCTGATGCCCAGGCCTATCCGATGGGATACCCACCAAATCCATGCAGACCGGGATCAGCTTACTGGGCAGCAGCCCCTTGAGCAGCGTGCGGAACTGCCGCTTGCCGTGCGCGTCCAGGTCGCGGAGGAGCCGCGCATCCAGTTTGGGATGGTCGAGGGCTGGCTTGAGGTCGATAGAGAGAAACACCTCCTGGCCCCGCCGCAGCGCGTCCACAATCTGTCTACTCAGCGAGAGGATGATCGGTCCAGAGACGCCGAAATGAGTAAAAAGCATCTCACCGAACGCCTCAGCCTGCTTCTGACCTTCAAGCCACACCCCAACGGAGACGTTGCGCAGGCTCAGGCCCTGAAGACGGGGCGCGGCGTCGCCGGCTGTCTCCAGGGGGACTAGCGCTGGCCTGATTGGCACGATGGTGTGCCCCACCGATTCGGCCATTCGGTATCCATCACCGGTGGATCCGGTAGCGGGGTAGGAGGCCCCACCGGTGGCGACAACCACCGCGTCTCCGCGATAAGTGACCGGGGAAGACCCCCCGCCGGCCTCCACCCCAACCACCTGTCCTCCCTCAAGAAGCAGCCGCTCGACCGGGGATCGGGTGCGCAGCGACACGCCGCGTTCGCCGAGCCACCGCACCAGCGCATCGACCACATCCCGAGCCTTCCCGCTGGCCGGGAAGACCCGCCCGCCTCGTTCGGTCACCGTTGGCACACCTATCCCCTCGAGAAAATCGATCAGCTCGGCGCTGAAGAAGCGGTAGAGGGCAGGGCGAAGGAAGTGCCCGCTGGGTTCGAAGTGCTCGGTGAACTCAGAGATCGGAGCCACGTTGGTCAGGTTGCACCGACCCTTGCCGGTGATACGCAGCTTCCGCCCCGGACGGTCCATCTTCTCAAGAAGAAGAACTTCAGAGCCAAGCTCGGTGGCCTGGCCGGCAGCCATCAATCCAGCCGGCCCACCTCCAACCACGATGATCTTAGGTCCCGCCATGCCGATGATCCCATACGAAAGAGGCGAGCGCCCGCCGCCTGCTCACAGTGGCTCTGAGACGCTCCTCCTTCAGACCGAATGTTATTCCCTCACCCACTCTACCACCCGCTCTGGCAGCTCATCCCGGTTCGCCCTGGTCACCTCCCACTGGGCCACCTGAGGCCTGGCCCTAAGTGCATCCACCCAGGGGTGGGGCCTAATCATCGCTGTCGCCACCACCGCGCACGGGCCGTCGACGGCATCCAGCACGGCATCCTTGAAGGCCCCACAGAAGAGCTCCATCTTGCCGATCTCATCCACCACCACGATGCGTCTCTCCCGCATCGCCCGTCGCAGGGCTGCCACCCCCACGTCTTCAATGACGCCTACGTCCACACCGTACCGGCTCACGCTGGGACGCCCCTCTCCCCTCAGATCCACGTGGGCCATCACCGCCTCGTGGCCATCGAGTGTCTCCAGGCGGAAGCCCCTCCGCCTGCCAGAGCGGCGGATCTCCTCCGTGTAGAAGCCCCCGGCTCCCTCACCCAGGACCTCCGCCACCGCCCGGATAACCGTCGTCTTGCCGATGCCCGGCCGCCCCACCAACAGCAACGTACGTCCCATCGTCGACACCTCCGCTCCAGATTATAGATCAGTGCGCTTGATTGCTCAACCGAATGGGTCGATGCGCAATCCGGCGGCGGCGACCTGGCTCAGCGTCGGCTGCCGGCCCTTGCTGCGCCACTTTGCTACCCGCTGGCAAGCAGCTGTGATATAATCTCGCGTGCAGCCAACGGTCGAGGCCTGCACGAAGGAGGTTGAGATGGAAGCCATACTGGACTGGGGTGTAGACGTCATTCTGTGGTTTCAGCGGGGTAGTCCCACGTTAGACCTACCCTTCAGGGTCCTCACGTTCATGGGAGTGGAAGAGTTCTTCCTGCTGCTCCTGCCCCTCGTGTACTGGTGCCTGGACCGCCGCACGGGCGCCCGGCTGATGATCGTGTTTCTCTTCTCTTCCTACTTGAACGCAGCAGCGAAGGAGTTGGCAGGGCAGCCACGGCCTCCCGACTACGCTCCAGAGCGCGTCCGGCCGCTTTCGACAGCGAGCGGCTACGGGCTTCCCAGCGGCCACACTCAGAACGCGGTCGTAGTGTGGGGCTACATCGCCTCGCAGTTCCGACGCGCCTGGCTGTGGGTGGTCGCCATCCTGCTGATAGTTCTCATCCCCCTCTCGCGCGTCTACCTGGGAGTCCATTTCCCCACCGACCTGCTGGGCGGCTATCTTCTGGGCACGGCGCTCCTCCTGCTCTATCTTTGGCTGGAGCCAGAGGCCGAAGAGTGGCTGGGCGAGAGGGGCCTGGCCTGGAAGCTGGGCGCGGCGCTCGCCGTGCCTCTCCTGCTGACCCTTCTCTTCCCCACTGAGGACGGCGCCAGAGAGGGCGGCGCGCTGGCAGGAATGGGAATCGGTTTCGTGCTGGAGCGTCGCTGGGTCGGTTTTGAGGTCAAAGCGACGTGGTGGAAGCGAGCGCTGCGCTTCCTGGTGGGAGTGGTAGTCCTTGCAGGGCTGTGGATGGGGCTGGGGGCGGCCCTCTCCGGCTTGGAGCCGGCACTGGTCCTCCGCTTCGCCCGCTACGGCCTGATGGGTCTGTGGGGCGGGTTGGGTGCGCCGTGGACGTTCGTGCAGCTGAAGCTGGCGAGGACGGGGTGACGCATAACCGCGCCCAAGATATCAAGCCGGGGAATACAACGCAATGGTTGGAGATGATAAGAGTTGATACCGCCTTTGGGCGGCGCTACCACCAGGGGAAGAACGAGGTCTGCGTGGTGGCCGTCATACCCTCGTACTCCACTCTCACCTCCACCACAACCTTCCTGCCAGGAGGTGGAGAGGGGATTGAGAAGAAAACATCGGTGATCCCCCGTTCGTTGGTCGGGGGGAGTGTGTAGTTGACCGTCTCCGAGGGGTAGTAGACTTGAACCGTGGCCAGGGCTTCGCCGACCGGTTGCCGGCTGCCAATGGTTACGTAGACGGAGATGGTCTGATACCCTTCCCGGTTCGTGACCGCATCCCGGACCGCAGCTCGCACCCGCAGCTCCGGGGAGGCGGGCTCAAAGTATCCTTCCCCATCAGTCCGACTGGTCTGGGGCCTGGAAGGCGCAGGCCTTCGATCTAGCGCATCGAAGGGGACACCGAAGCGGTAGATGTACTCGACCCCCAAAGCCCCCACCACGACCTGCTCCCCTCGGGAACGCTCGGGGTGCCACTCCATCCGCATACATTCAAAGTACTGAACGAGTCGATCCCCCTCAGGTTTGAACTCCGAGATCGGATAGCCAAAGATATCCGCGCCGCCGTGATTCCTGTAGAACTCGAGAAAGGCATATTTCAACAAGTGCCCGGTCTCTGGGATGATGATCTCTAAGCGGTTGTTGGACGGCCACTGATCGCGCGGAAGCGGTGGGTCACCATGCCCCAAGATCGTTCCGAGCCGACCCAGTTGGACCTTGTGTGGATCCTCGTATTCCGGGTGCCATTCCATGCGGGCGTTATCGAAGTACTGGACCCACAACGCGAGCTCAGGATCATAGAAGAGGTTCGTCTGAGGATAGCCGAAGATGCGCAGCTCGCCCCTCGTCTTGAAGAACTCGAGGAAAGGACCTTGCACCCAGTATCCCGTCCGGTAGAAATACTCCCGGTCCCCTTCCTGGAAAGGGACTGGCGGCTGAGGAGCCGCGCAGGCGTCGCGGGCGGGCAGCGCAGGCATTATTACAGATAAGAGCACCAGCGCCGATATGACTAGGCGGGTGTAGGTAGACATCCTTCCCCTCCTCCACTCCGGCGGTTCCAGTACGAAGTGGTACAATTGTACACCATGTTTCCTATTCGTGCAATCTTGGAGATTCGCACCCTCATATGTGGTGTCAACGTGGCGCGCATCCCCCATATATATATGTGCCCATTCCTCCGAGAGGTGCGGCCCAACATAGAACCTTCAAGCCTCAAGAACGCACGTGCCACAGGCTTCTGCGAGTCTGCCGCAGGGCACCAGCACGGAGTGGCAGGTGCTACGCGTTGGGTCTTGACAAAACCTGCGACAGTGGTATAATCCAAAATGCCGTTGCGGGGTAGAGCAGTGGTAGCTCGTCAGGCTCATAACCTGAAGGTCGCTGGTTCGAATCCAGCCCCCGCGACCTACCTTCACCTCAGTCCTTCAGGATGTCACACAACCGGTCCTGAAGGACCACCGTCTAGGGCCTGCCACCGGCTTCCCCAGCCAGCGTTCTGCCGGCTCATCTGGCCTCTCCAAGAAAGCGCCCCGCCTAATCGTCGCGCCTGAATGCCAACACTATCACACCTGCCCTGGACAGGTTGTGACAGCACACCAGCCGGAGGCTTTCAGGATGGAGATAGACATGACCCTCTCGCAAGCCGCTAAGGGCTATCTCCTCAATGCCTACTCACGGCAGGCAGCCCAGTCCCCATACCTGGCCAACTACGAGACTGCCCTCCGGCGACTTCGGGGCTATGTCAGTGACCTTCCCCTCTCAGAGATCACAGCCAACAATGCCCGTAAACTCCAGGCCCGTCTCAGATCGCGGGCCATCACACCTGATGGCATTCCCTCGCCACCTGCACGGAAGCTGTCCGATCAACATACACGATCGTTCAAGCGCCCGGGGCAGGTAGAGTGTGTGAATAGCCTCCCTACCGAAGCACGCGGTCGCCGTATTCTCCTCTTCCTACCGAATACGGGGTCCGCGCACTGGAATCTATGTCAAGAAGAAGCCGCCTGACTCTCGAAGCCAGGTGGCTTCTTTGTTTGTAGGGAATGCAGCGTGATTGTGTCAGGGGCGAACCACCACCGCGAGGAGGGGGGGCAATCCGCCCTGCAGCTATCGCCGTCTAGATGTTCAATGGGAAGAAATGCCGGATAAAGTCCCTGTGGGGCGTTCTGTACGGCAGAAGGTCTGCACAAGATGTCGTTTGGGATCTTATGTAGGAGGAATGCGGCAGAATGACATGTTGGGCCGCTCGCCTTCAAGTCCGGGCAAGAAGGCAAGCGCAATCAGCCCTCGTCTGCAAAACAAGGAGTGAAGACCTATGTCTGAACATATCATCTTTGTCGGCACCTATGACATCCCCAACGGTGCAATCGATGATTTCCTCGCTGCCAACAGAGACATGAGCGAGTTCGTGAAGGCAAACGAACCAAGGCTTGTGAGCTGGCACACCTACATCAGCAGCGACCGATCCGAGGCCACCACAATCATGATTCACCCAGATTCCCAGTCCCTCGAATTCCATCTCCAAGTCGCAGCCTCAAGGATCCAGGGCGGGGTTCAGATCGTCCGCACGAAACATATGGAGCTCTACGGAAACGTCAGCGAGGCTGTCATCGAACGCCTGCAACTCATTTCGGAAAGCTCCGGGGGATGGCCCATAACCGTCAAGAGGCACCTGCACGGATTTCCCGAGTGGTCCCAGCCATAGTGAAGGAGGCTACATCTGCCCACTTCCCAGGAGTAGCGGTCCCCACTTGCGAGCGACCTAACAACTCGAAATCGGAGTATGAGATGCGTGGTCCAAGAGATGTGTTTGATGACGAGCACGTCTGCATACACGTCTTCAACTCAAATGCCTTGATTCCGAACCCGCTGTTGAAGAGCTACCGCAGAGTACCTGGCCGCCCGAAGCGGGGGAGAATGTTCCAGGTAGGAATACCCGAACTGTTGGTGTGCACGACAACAGCGAGTTTCCTCAATGTGTTTCAGTACTTCTGGCCGGTTTCTCGAGACAAATTCAGGTACTTACAGGAACAGATGGCGGTGCAGTTTGAGAAGGGCAAGATTGCGGGGAGGGGAGATATCGATGATTTCGCAAGGTATCTGAAGGCCCAGGGAGATGAGCTGAGGTCAGGATGTGGCGCATCGGCAGTTGCTCTCACCCTGAACGACTACACCCGATATTGGAGTTCAGATGTGATCGATCTGTGGCACAAATCAGGTATTGAGGAGTTTGTTGTATTCAAAGACCCGAGACGAGCGCCGTATCTGTGCGACTACCCGTCCCTACAGAAGGGTTTCAAGCGTCCTCCGCCATAGAGGGCAGTAGAAGTTGGTTTGGGGTTGTGGGACGAGAACCGGATTGGGGCGCAACCTAACCTCGCGTGGAGCCGACGCTGTTTCGTCGGGCGCCATAAGCTCAATCCGAAAGTGGATTTCCTTGAGTGAAACTCACAGGTGCAGCTTTCATGGCAAGCTGCAGGGAGGTGAAAAATGTCAAGCGAATCAATCGATCGGACACGGCGCGGCCCATTAGGGATGATCATCGAATGGATCTTCCGTCTCTGGGAGCTCATAGTCAGCATCTTTCGACCTGGACCGAGAATTGACGGCTTCACACCCGCAAAGGGTTACCCCGGCACGGTGCTGGAGATCAAGGGCGCGAAGTTCGGCGCTGCCCGCGACGACAATCACGTGGAGGTAGGGGGCAAGGAGGCCCTCGTGCTGGAAGCATCCCCAAATCGACTCAAAGTCCTCGCCGCCGTCGGCACCGAGACGGGCCGCGTGCAGGTAAGGGTGGACAGCCTCACGGCCATCGGGCCTTACGACTTCAAGGTGCTGAAGTACCCGGTCCCGGATTCGGAGGAGGACGGCCCGCCGATCCTCCACATGGGCGCCGGAAAAGGACAGGCCGGCGGACTGCCCTCCACCGGCACCATCCGTCTGTTGGTGATGCCCGTCCATCCATCGGACAGGGTTCCAGCCAACCTGGCCAACGCGCGACAAGACATTATCGACGAGTTCAACCAGGCCCGAACCTTCTACCTGCAGGCCAGCTACAACACCCTCACCCTGGGAACGAGTGCAACCAACGCTAACATTACCGTCGGCAACTGGCACCAACTCAGCGGGAACTACTCGGACTATGTCCGTGTTGCCGCGCGCCCCGGCAAGGAAAAGGAAGACTGGTGGGTCCCTAACGTCATCCCGAATGCTCAGAAACGACTCCATGCCGAGACCGCTCAGGCCGCAGAGGACCAGGGCCATGACTTGGACGACTTTGATATGATGGCCGTCGTCATCTTCGGTAATGGGCAATTCCTCCGCGCCTGGGGAGATATGAAGGATTCCAGCTTCAGCTATGACAACACAGCCCAGAATCTGCATATCAATGTCACCGTGGGCCATGACGTTTACCTTCTGGATCTGTCTGAGACAGCAGACTGGGGCCGCATCGCCCATGAGATCGCTCATAACATCGTGGATGGCGGAATGAAGCAGGCAGCCCTGACGCAGCCCGAGGACGTGTACGACAGCGACCTTATCGATCCCCAAGTGGCTACTGCCCAGGAATTCGAGTTGATGGGTGACCATGATGAGCACCCACTCTTCTCTGGCTTCTTCATGCGGCAACTCAAATGGTACTCCAACGCCAACATTGTGGAGTTGGACTGGGATCGCAATCCCTTCCCACCCGCTGGGCAACCAGCCACCGAGTACGATATCGTGGCTCATGGGCTTGCCCAGAACACCAACCCCAATCGCTACCACCTGGTGCGCATCAAGATTACCAAGGGCCTTTCCTACTACGTGGAGGTGCGGCAGCGGCCGGATCCATCCGCCGCCACACCTCAGGTCTTTGACGAGAATTTCGACAAGGATGTCGTGGCGGCTGGTGCGGCGAACTACGGCGGTGTCGTCGTCACCGCGGCCCTCTCGGACGTAATCAACATGAACCAGGAGATGCGCCTCATCACATTGCTCCACGAATCCCGCGTGCTCAAGACAGGTGATGTGGTCACGGATCCTCTCCGCAGCATCAAGATCTCTGTAGTGAACGACAATGTAGTAGCTCGACCGCAGGTTTGCCGCGTCTGCGTGGAATGGGCACAGACCATCACTGACGATCCAAAGGGTAAGTTTGACCTGTCGGTTACCAAGTGGGACAGCAAGTATCAAAGCGACGACATCTGGGTCGACCGCAATCCGTGGGGCACGTACGACCATGCGGATGCGTCGGGGAATCCTGTGGACAATGGCGACAAGCCCCGGCCCAAAGAGATCAACCACTTCTGGGGCCGGGTTCACAACAGCGGACAGATCGACGCCACTAACGTGCGCCTGGCCTTCTACGCTGTGGAACCGCCCGGAGTGGGTGACAACGGCAACTGGACGCCGCTACCCGGCAGCCCGAAGAGCATCTCTGTGAAGAAGAACGATTCCACCAAAGACTTCATCAATTGGACGCCGGTGGTGGGCAAGCACACCTGCCTGAAGATCGTGGCTGAGCCACAGCTCGGTGAGGTGTCTGGCGGCAACAACTCCGCCCAGGAGAACATCTTCGACTTTGAAACACCGGCCTCCAGCGTGCCCACTCCGTTGGTCATTCCCATGGCGGTACGCAACCCCCTGAAGGAACGCACTGTCGCTCTGATCTCCGTGCGGGGCGTGCCTGAAGGCTTCGTCGCCCAGTTCCCGCACGCCTGGGTCTGGCTGGATCCCAAGCAAGAGCGGCTGTTGGATCTCACGGTAGTCCCGATGCGGGATATCGGCTACTACCATGAAGAGGAGATTCCCCGAGCCAACGTGGTGGTGGATGGATGGATCCCTCACTCCTACAGACTTCAGATGGCGTCAGGAGATTATCCCGGCTCCGTCATGTTGCCGATGGGCGGGATAATGGCTCGCGTCACCCCCAAGCACCACAGCGAAATCACGCTGGAAGAGGACCCAGAATACGACCACCCTGAAGCGGTCGGGCTGCGTGGCCAGATCGACCCGCCAATTGGCAACCAGCCGGTGCGCGTGGATCTGACAGATCCCAAAGGTCGGGTGCGCGTGCGACAGGTCTTCACCGATGCTGCTGGCCGCTTTCACGCTGTTCTTGATCTAGCCCGCGCGCCGTCCAAAGACCCATTGGGCAGAGAACCAGGCGAAGAGGAACGACCCCTCTCAGGCAGCTACCGAGCACAGGCATTCATCATCAACGCACCCAAAGTTGCCGAGGCTGAGTCCAACGTAGTTCTTCTGAAGAAGTAACAAGTGGGGAAAGTGGCCTGGAACATAGGCCACTTTCCCCCCCATTGGCGAGTTTCACTGGCTGTAGAGAGAGCGCCCAACGAGGCGATGAACCCGATGGGCATCGCCATCGCGGACGATCCCCTGCGACACCTCCGGCTGCGCGCTGTGGACCGCGAATCTGAGGCCACTCTGATGAAGGCAGCTTCGTCGTTCGCTGTGATCGTCCTTGAGGGTATGGAGCAGAGGGGAGGGAATGGAGCCTGATTGTGTCAGGGGCGAGTCACCGCCGTGAGGAGGAGCTGCAATCTTGCCTTGCAGTCGCCTCGGTTTAGATGTACAATGGGTTGTGAAAACACAAGACAGCGCACCCCACCTCTCCAGGATGAATGCGCCGTCTAGGTTAGCCCTATCTGGGGCTCGACGGTGAAGTATACCACCGGCGTCCCTGGCTGTCAACTGCGCGCCGACGCGACTCGCACGCTATGCAGACAAGGTGCGTGATAGAGTGACGAAGGAGGGGATATGGAGAAGAAACGCCGGATAAAGTCCCTGTGGGGCACTTTATCCAGTAGAACGTCTGCATAAGATGCTGTTTGGGATCTTATGTGGGAGGAATGCGGCAGAATAACATGTTGGGCGAAGCAGTGCGCCCAATCAATGTTACACGTAAGGAAGGGGACAACTATGAATAGTGAAACCTATCGATTCAAGGTGGGGTCTTTCGAATGCATAGCCGTCAGTGATGGCACCTTTGCATACCCAGATCACAGCTTTTTCATAAACGCGCCAAAAGAACGGCTGGAGCAGGTACTTCGGGAACACAATATCCAGGCGGGTGAGATAATGGCACCGTGGACCTGTTTGCTGATCAACACAGGGCAGCACCAGGTTCTGGTGGACACTGGAGGGGGAGCTGGTCTGATGCCGAGCGTAGGAAAGCTAATTCCATACTTGCAGGCTGAGGGGATTGAGACCTTGGAAATTGACACGGTCATTCTTACACACGGGCATCCGGACCACATCGGGGGGAACACCGATGCCGAGGGTAGGCCAGCTTTCCCCAACGCACGCTACAGTATGTGGAAGGACGAGTGGGAGTTTTGGACGTCAGACCCCGACCTCGCGCAACTTCAAGTGGAGGAAGACCTCAAACAACTGATGCTCGCGCTCGCACGCAAGAATCTCCCGCCGATCCAGGGTCAGCTCGATCTCGTTGAGCGTGAAACGGAAATTCTGCCTGGCATCCAGGCCATTGCGGCGCCAGGGCACACACCAGGCCACATGGCATTGGCCATTTCTTCGGGCAACGAGCAGCTGCTGTACATCTCCGATGCAGTTCTCAATCCCATCCATCTGGAGCAGCCTGAGTGGTACCCGGCCTTCGACCTTGCCCCTGAACAAGCCATGGTTACTAGGCGTCAGCTCCTCGCTCGGGTCGCTGCCGAGAAAGCCCTGGTGATTGCCTGTCATTTCCCCTTCCCAAGTCTGGGGCACGTTGTCCAGAAGGGAGAGGCATGGCAATGGCAGCCGATTGAGACGATGGCTTAGGACATCGCCGAAGGCGTTTCCATAAAATGGTGTCTTGACAACAGACACTTTCGCCTAACCAGCGGATGAAGGCAGACGCGGCTTACAGCCGCGCTGATTATCCACAACGTTGGGCCGCCCTTCCATCGCACGGGGCCAGGGATAAACCCTGAAAGCCATCGTCCAGAATGACTACGGCTTGCCGGATCTGCTCGAACTGAAGGAGGTCGACCAGCCGGCGCTCAAGGATCGCGACGTGCTCGTGCGCGTGCACGCGGCCGCCCTCAACGCAGGCGACTTCTTCTTCATGAAGGGCAACCCGTGGCTCGTTCGCTTGTTCGTCGGATTCCCCAAGCCCAGGAACCACGTCCTTGGATGGGATGCAGCAGGGCGCGTCGAGGCGGTCGGTAGAAGGGTCGAGCGGTTCCGGCCGGGTGATGAGGTGTTCGGCTCCTCCCGTGGCACGTTGGCCGAGTACGCGTGTGCAGCCGAAGACGGTTTTGCGACAAAGCCCGCCAACCTCACGTTCGAGCAGGCGGCGGCCGTTCCGACAGCGGCTCTTACCACGCTCCAAGGCCTCCGTGACGCCGGGAACGTGCAGCCCGGACAGAAGGTTCTCATCAACGGAGCCGCGGGAGGCGTGGGAACCTTCGCCGTCCAGATCGCGAAGTGGCTCGGAGCCGAGGTCACCGGCGTGTGCAGCACGCGGAACGTGGACCTGGTGCGGTCGCTCGGGGCAGACGACGTGATCGACTACACCCGGGAGGACTTCACACGGAAGGGCCGGCGCTACGACCTCATCCTCGACAACGTCGGGAATCGGTCGTTCTCGGAATGCCGACGCGCGCTCACCCCTCGGGGGAGGCTCCTGCCCAACACCGGCCATGCCGGCATGGGTTACGTGATTGCGGCGTTCGCGCTTTCGCTCTTCGTGCGCAGCCAGGGTCGCCCCTTCATCGCTAGCGGCCGTGCCGAAGACCTGCTCGTGCTCAAGGACCTCATCGAGGCAGGGAAGGTGAAGCCGGTCATCAACAGGACGTACCTGTTGAGCGAGACTCCGGAGGCTCTCGGATACGTCGGGCAAGGGCACGCTAGAGGCAAAGTCGTCATCCTCATGTGAGGTCGGGTTCGCCGAGCGATGGGGCGGCCCACCGATGACTTGCAAAGTCAAGTCGACTGAAAAGCATTAAAGATCAGAGAACCTAAAAGCACGCCGTCGTTGTCGGGGCTGTGGGCGGTGTGGGCAGGCGTGTTTTTTCGGCTGTCCACACTGTGCACAGCCCTCCTCCTGGTCGAGAGCCCCCTCGGCGACACGTTGAAGCGATAGAGATCGCACGTTGACAACACCACACCTCCCCGCCGCAGTCGGAATGCTGCGGAGGAAAAAAGCACCACTTGAGAGCATCGGCCCCGTCGTCAGGCGGGGCGGAGTTCAGGGAAGAGGGCCAAGACCTCCTCGGCGGGGGCGATGGCCCGCTTGGTGGAACGGCCGGTGATGAGGCAGTCGAGGTCGTGGCCCAGGTCGAGTTGGAGCAGGCCGTAGCGCACGAACTGACGGGACGTCATCCCCTGGCGGTCCTGCGGGGAGAGCTTCCAGGACCAGATCATGAGCTTGAAGGCGACCATCTGAGGTTCGGCGTGGCGATCGGCGGCGCGCTCGGTCAGGACGTGCCAGACGGCGACGAGGAGCTTGCGGGCAATGGCGACGATGGCGACGTTGTGATGCTTGTGGCGAGTGAGACGGCGGAACTGTTCTTTCCAGTAGGGTGACTTCTGGGCGGCGACCCAAGCTGCCTCGATGAGGACGCGGCGGAGTTCGCGACGTCCACGCTTGGTGATTCCTTTGCCACGGTGGGTTTCTCCACTGCTGTGGACACCAGCGCCGAGGCCAGCATAGCCGACGAGTTTCTTGGCACAGGGGAAGCGGGTGACGTCGCCGATGGCAGAGAGGACGGTCATGGTGGTCAGCAGGCCGAAGCCGGGCAGTTGGACGAGGAAGGGGGCCTGATCGGTCCAGGGGTCCTGAGTGCTGAGACGATGGAGCTCGGTCATGACGTCGGCGAGCTGCTGTTGAACGTGGATGAGGGAGTCGAGGTCCTGCTGGAGGCGGAGGGACTCGGTGGGGGAGAGGTCGAGGCCGCGCCACCAGTCGCGGTTGTGGGCGGCGAAGGGGTCCCCTGGCGGGGTATCGAGATGGTTGCGATGGAGGACGGCGTGAAGCTGGTTCTTGAGGCGGGTCTGTTGCTTGACGATCTGGCGACGGTGAGCGATGAGGGCGCGGAGCTCGCGGACGGGTACTGGGGGCACCCAGACCTCGGGGATCAGGTTGGCGGCGAGCAGCTTGGCGAGGCGGAGGGCATCCTGCTTGTCGGTCTTGACGGCGGCGGCGGCGATCCACTTGACCTGGAGGGAGTTGGCGACGACGCAGCGACCGACGAGGGGAGCGAGGATGTCGTGGGTGGTCCAGGCGTTGGAGGTGGTCTCGAGAGCGACGGCGTCAGTGGGGCGGAGGTGCTTGGCAGCCCAGACGGGGAGCTGCTTGAGCGAGACGCGGCGCGGGGTGAGGACGACGTTCTGCTGGGCGTCGACGGCGGCGATCACGACGAAACGCTTGTGGAGGTCGACGCCGACGAAGCGGGTAAAGGGCTGTTCTTCTTGAGTCATTGTTTGCCTCCTGGTTCCTTTCAAGATAGAATGGGATAGCGGTTGGGCACGGATTTGGGGCACGAGAGATACAACTACCGATACGGGCTTGGCGGAGGTATCCGTCTTCCCAGATGAGCGTGTCCGACGGGGAGCCACATAACACAAGCGGGCTTGGCTTCGGCCTTCCCATGGGCGCGCTCGGCTCGCCCTCACGCCCGTGCACCGGTGCGTTCCCGCCGCCCATCGCTGTGCGGACAGGATAGCACCCTCCGTGCCCAACCGCAATTACATTCTAATAACAACTCGATGGAGCCGACCCGGCCAGCTGTGACAAAACGGGTTCGAACTACTATCGATGAGCTGGCCGGGCGGCTCATCTCGATCCCGTTAGCACGCCTACCATACTTGAAAGGCTCGTTGCAATCGAAACACTTTTTCCTCGCAGCATTGGCGCAGAGGGTTTCGAGGCGAGTATATATGTATTCTAGAAAAGAGCCATTGAAGGAGGCTAAACGATGAAATCCTTTGCTGAAATTACTGTAGCGATGGTTAACCCTGAGGATGATTTTGTTCTGAGGTATAAATGTCCACATTGCTGTACCGGAGGTGAACAGGTTGTGGAGACACGCCCCTTTGAGCTACTCTCCAAATATGCCAAAGCCATAGTCGAGCATGATGTAGTTAATTACACATGTCCGAACTGTGGTGGAGATATTGCCCTGATTGCAGGTGACGCTATCAAGAACACTCTCAAGCCATGGATCTAACTGGTGAAGCAAATCGTTAATATGCCTTAAGAGACGACGGTAGGTTTGTTTGCCAACTGGGAGCAGTCACAGCCGGTGCGCTTGGTCGGTCGTGGTTGCTCTCATGCAAGGAACGTGGGCATGCTAACTTCCGCTACACCTGACCGCCTTGCGGCGGGGGCCAGCGGCGATTTGTCGGGAAGTATTGTTCACAATCAAATTACCGGCGATTGCCAACTCGGCGGCAGGTGAGCTTTTACGTTAGGCTGCCTATGAAACTGCGTTTCGCGGAGGAATACCTTTCACAGGAGGTCGATGATGGGAAAAGAGACAAGACTATTCAAAAGCGAAGAACGGAAAAGCCGAGCAGACTTGAGTGCTTTCGTACGCCAACTGGCTGACAAGATCTCAGAAGGCCAGGTCGTGCTACGCCAGGGCCAAGAGGAGATCACACTACAACTCCCCCAAAGTTTGATCCTCGAAGTGCAGGTGGAGGACGAAGACAAAGGGGCAAAGGGAATCCAGCACAGTCTGGAAGTGGAAATCAAGTGGTTTGATGACGAGCAAGAAGGCCCCTTGGAGTTGGGATAGAGTTTGCATCTACTTGGATGCGGGCTTCTTCGGCTCTCGCAGAGAGGCGGCACAGACTGTGTCATCGTTCAAGGCAGCCTAACCTCTCGCTGGAGGCGACGCGGCCCTTGTCCTGTCCGACAAGGACAGGACTGCGCCGCGATGAAGCCGCGGGCGGTTGGGCAACTACGTTGATCACATACCGAGGTCGCCGGGCATGGGCCGCCGCGCGCCTCAGCTCGCACCGTTGGGCGGGCGAAAGACGGATGCAGAGCAACTGGAACAATTCGCGGCCACCGGAATGACAGTAAAATTCGGGTGATGAGATGAGATCCAGGATGGGACAGGAGAAGGCTTCGTTGTCGCGAGTGGTACGCTGGTTGATCGTAATCGGCATCTGCATCTTTGCGGTGCTGTTGAGTTTGCCGATATGTGCTGGCGTCAGCCTTTGGTATACGGAGACGAAGGGGCCGTTCAAGAACTGGACACAGGTGGTGGATTTGGAGAGGGATGGAGATCTGGATGTGGTGATCAGCCATACCCGCTGGGAGGGGGTGGATATTTCGTGGGCAGGGATCGGCAGATGGATCAACCAAGGGGATGGTCAGTTTGAGCTCATCCGTGAAGCGGAGCCGGATACCTTTGGCGGATTTGCAGCGGGTGTGGGAGACGTCGATCAAGACAGGGATGAGGATACATTCGTCCAGGTCTTCGGGATCCACCTGCTGGTAAACCAGGGCGGGCTGCAAGGGGGGGAGCCCGGCAAGTACATTTCGAGCGGCGGGATCAACTCACCACCTGCCTATAACAAAGGCTACCGGGACATGGGCGGGACGATCGTGATGGGCGATTTGAGCAGCGATGGCTGGATCGACGCGTTTGTGGCAGGCTGCTGTTATGGCATAATTCCCACGGAACCCGGGTATGACTACCCTCATGCGCCCTCTGTGTCGTGGGTGTGGATCAACGATGGCGGGGTGGGGAACCTTCAGACGGGGCATATCCTCCCGGTGGATTTCCTGGATGGGCGGCCCATCCGGGAGGCGGCGCTGGGCGATGTGGATGGGGATGGCGACCTGGATGTATTCGCAGCGGTGGGAGAGCCAACCATGGGAACGATCGATTCGCTGGACGATCTGATCTTACTGAACGACGGGACGGGGACGTTGACGGCGTACGACCAGCAGCTGGGCAATACGGATAGCACCTCGGTAGCGCTGGGTGATGTGAACGGGGACGGGCGTTTGGATGCGTTGGTGGGAACGAGCGCTGGGGCGAGGTTATGGATTAACCAGAGCCATGAGATGGGGAGCGGCGGATCCATTTTCGTTCCAGCAGAGCAATCGTTCGAGGCGGTGCAGACGGTATGGGGCAAGCTTCAAGCAGGGCTGTCAACGGCAGCCGACAAGTTGTATGGATTATATCTGCCCTATGGCAGCATCCGGACCAAAGCGGTGTTCCTAGCGGATTTGGATGGAGATGGCGACCTGGATGCGCTGATTGCCAGGGTTTGGGGAGCGGAGATATGGTGGAACGATGGGCAGGGGGGGTTTCGCCGATCGGATGTGCGCTTTGAATATCGAGAGGATACGGGTGTGGCCGTGGCCGATTTTGATGGGGATGGGGATCAGGACATTTTTGCCGGAAGCAACGAGTACGACTATCAGGTCTGGTGGAACCATGGTGAGGGGACGTTTATAGCCGACAACCGGTAGCAAGCACTGATCGGGACTGAATAGGGAGAGTAAGATCGCATAGGTGGAGAGGCCCGCCCACCGATGACTTGCAAAGTCAAGTCGACTGAAAAGCATTAAAGATCAGAGAACCTAAAAGCACGCCGTCGTTGTCGGGGCTGTGGGCGGTGTGGGCAGGCGTGTT
>JASFWK010000035.1:0-18571 GCA_050049355.1 Anaerolineae bacterium
AGGGCCCCGGGGTCCTTTGGTGTTTCCAGCTCAAACGTCAGGCTCCGAATTCTCCCTGATCGCCTCTTCGAAGACTGGCAGGACTACCGTAAAGGTACTCCCTTCCCCCACTTCACTTTCGACATCGACAGTTCCGCCGTACGCATTGACGATCTCCTTAACCAGCGCCAAGCCCAGGCCTGCTCCTTGGTACCGGCGCGTGGCGGAGCCGTCCACCTGGTAGAATCGCTCGAAAACCCGGGGTTGCTGATCGGCTGGGATGCCGATACCTGTGTCACTCACCCTCAGAGCGACTCCCTCTCCCGAAGGCTCCACTTCCAGCGTGATCGTTCCGCCTTCGGGAGTGAACTTGATGGCGTTGCTCATCAGGTTATCCAACACTCTGCGCAAGTAGTTCGGCGAGCTTCCCACAGGAGGTACGTGGGATGCGATCTCTGTGTGAAGTGCAAGTTGGTTCTGTTCGACGGCCAACTGGAACTCCTCTGCAGCAGCCCGCACCAATCTATCTAGAGCGACTGGCTCCGGTTCTGGGGGGTTGACCTCGGCCTCCAGAACGAGCGTGATATCCTGCACCAGTTGGCTCAGCATCTGGGAGCGCCGCGCTATGACACGTATGGGTGCCTCCTGTTCGGATGTCAGACCTCCCAACTCCCCTCTGTCCAACATCTCGGCATAGCCCAAGATGAGCGCCAGCGGTGATCGAAGCTCGTGAGAGACGTTCTGAATGAATTCGCTCTTGAGGCGGTCGAGTTCCTCCAGCTGAGTCACAGCGGCCGCCAGTTCGCCCGCTTGACGGCTCACCTCCTCGTACAGACGAGCGTTCTCGAGCGCTATGCCCAGCTGGCCAGCTATGGTTGTGTAGAAGGCAAGATCCTCCCTGTTGAAAGCGTTGCGCACGGTGCTCTCAACATTGAGAACACCGATGACCTGCCCGCTGACGGAGACTGGCACGGCTAACTCGGAACGTACCCCCTTGACGGCCTCGTAGTAGAAGGGGATCTCCCGCACATCCCCAATCATCATCGGCTTGCCAGTCTGGAAGACGTGGCCACAGACGCTCCCGTCGAGCTGGAGGCGAAAGCTGTCGGGGCGCGAGGGAAAGCCAATCTGGGAGTGATGAACTCTGAGCCCTTCTCCGTCTTCGTCGGCCAGAAGGAAGCCTATGAACTCGGCTCCCATCGTGGCCTGCAATGTCTCGAGCGTGCGCTCCAGCACCTGGTCGAAGTGCAGGGTGGGAGCGGCGGCCAGCATCACCTCACGTAGGACCTGGGTCTGAGCCAGGCGCCTTGTGGTCTCCTGGTAGAGCCGGGCATTCTCGACCGCGATAGCAGCGTGGTGCCCAAAGGCTTCCAGCCGACGGGCGTCATCGGAATCGAACTGTCCAGGTCGAGTGCCATTCACGTTCAGGAAACCCACTGTCACACCTGCGACGCGGATGGGGGCAGCGACGTAGGAGCGCAGCCAATCCTGGCCCACCTCTCGGATCCAATCGAGGGCTGCAGCTGTATCTGGAACGACGACGGGCTTTCTCTTCTCTACCATTCTCACCAGATAAGGGTACCGGCCAATGGGTATGGCAAAGGGAGGAGGTACAACCCTCCTGCCGTCACCGAGACGCTCGTACCCACGCGAGCGAACCACTAGAGCGTCTCCCTCCTCGATCAGCATGATATTGAAAGCATCTCCGGCAACGACCTGCTCTACTTGTCTCAGGATGCGATCCAGCACCTGGTCCAGGTCCAACGTGCTGCTCACAACAGCGGCTGCCTCCTCCAATGCTTCGGCCAACTGCCTCTGCTGACGCTCTGCCTGGAACAGCCGGGCGTTCTCGATGGCGATGGCCAGTTGGTCGGCCAGTGTGCTGATCGCCATCGCGTCGTTCTCGTCGAAGGCGTTGGGCACATCCGCGTCAACTTGCAGGACCCCGGTCACCTGCTGTCCGATCCTGATGGGTGCTGAGAGCGAGGAGGGGGAGAGCCACTTCTTGGCTCTGTATGCGCGGGGATCGCTGGCAACATCGTTGACCAACACCATCTCTCCAGTCTCGGCCGCTGTTCCGATCAATCCCTTGCCCACAGGCTGACGATAGCCGTTGGGGATAATCTCTTGTAGATTGTCGGTGGCAGCGGCGACGTAGAGCTCCTGCACTTCCTCATCCACCAGTAGAATGGCAGCTAGGAGATAGCCCAAGTCCTCCTGTACGGCGTCCACAGTCTGCTGGAGCAACTGCTGTTGCTCGAGGATGGAGGTGACTTGGTGGCCGATGCGGCTGAGCGTGGCCAGTTGGGCAGCCCGACGCTCCAGCGCCCTCTCCGCTCGCTTGCGCTCGGTGATGTCGCGGACTACCACGAGGTTGGCAGGCTCTCCACGATATGTGATCGTGCCCGAGCTCAGTTCGGCGTATGCGCTGCCGCCGTCCCTTCGCCTGATGATGGTCTCATACAGAGGCAGGACATCATCGCCTGCCATGTGCCGTCTGTAGCGGTCAGTCGCCTTGGGCAGCTCATCGGGATGGACATAGTCGGTGAATGGAGCCCCCACCATCTCTTCGGCTGCCCCTCCCCACATCTCCGCCAAGCGTGGGTTGGCATACTTGACGATCCCGTCTTGGATAATCGCAATGCCGTCGTTGGCCCGCTCAACCGCGTTGCGATATTTCTCTTCGCTCTCTCGCAGTGCTTCCTCCGCCTCCTTGCGCTCGGTGATATCTACGATAGTTCCCTGTATGGCAGGCCTGCGGTGGTACTCAATGCGGCTGGCGAACATCTCTAGCCACCGCACTGTGCCATCCTTTCGAACAATGCGGTATTCGTAGCGCTGGGGGACCTCTTTTCCTTGGAGACGGTCCTGTAGGCGCTCCCATATCAGCGCTTGGTCTGCTGGGTGTACCCCCTCCCTTATTTCTTCCGGTGAGAAGGAGGTCAGTTCATCGACGGTGTATCCGGAGATCTCAGCGAGGGCGGTGTTTGCGAGGACGATACGGAAGTCCTGGATGATTACAATGCCCTGCAAGGACCGCTCCACCAACACCCGATACCTCTCATCTAGCTCTTTGAGCTTCTTCTCCGTGCGGTGTTTGTACAGCGCCATCTCGATGGCCGAGTGAAGCTCCCTTTCGTCAAACGGCTCTGGCACGTATCTGAAGGGTTCAGTCTCCTTGGCGTGCAGAAGCGTCCTGACATCGACAGATGGGGTGAGGTAGATCACGGGAACGTCGAAACGGTCCTGGATCTGTTCCGCCACCTCCCGGCCGTCCAGCTCCCCCTTGACTTGCCGCCCGATCAGTACCACGTTTGGTTCTACCTCGGCTGTTTCTTCGATTGCCTGCTTGCCGGAAGAGACGATGGCGGAGACCGTGTATCCTAGACGATCAAGCGTATGTTCCACATCCCAGGCGAGACGGGTATCGCCCTCAACGATCAGGATCTTGGACTTGGTCATCGAGTCCGCTCCTTTCGCCAGGGTGATAAACAACTACCGGTCGAGTGATTCCCCGATCTGGAGAAGCTTGGTGGTATCTGCGAAACCGTGTGGGCTCGTTCACAGTGGGCAAGTAGGAGCCCCAGCGACGAGGAGATCTCCAGCAGCGAGGCCGGCAGTCGCGGGCTATGGGAGTGCTTCTGCCGCTCCTTGAGCAGTGAATGGTGCTCGTAAGACACAGCCAAGCAGTCCTCCGCCAAAGAGCTCCTATCATCACCTGGGGGACGGCTGCAGTATACCGGAACCTCCCGGGGAAGTCAATTGCTGTTGAAGCGAAGTGCTGTTTGGACAGCCGCGAGGCATAGACGTTCTCGCTTATAGTGCTTCCTACTCACCGGTCTTCCGAAACTGGCTGACATAGAGATTCTGGTACTTGCCGTCTCGTGTCAGAAGCTCTCGGTGAGTGCCCTGCTCTACGATCTGCCCGTTCTCAATCACCAAGACCTGATCTGCGTGCTGCACAGTGCTCAGCCGATGGGCGATGACAAAGGCGGTGCGATCGGTCAGGAGTTCCTCAAGTGCCGACTGAATCATTCGCTCGGTGCGGGTGTCGACACTGGAGGTAGCTTCGTCGAGGATCAGAATGCGCGGGTCGGCCAGGATAGCCCGAGCGATGGCGATCAACTGGCGCTGGCCGTGGCTCAATCGAACCCCCTTCTCGCCAAGCTCTGTCTCGTATTCCTGGGGGAGTCGTCGGATAAAGTCGTCGGCCTGGGCAAGCCGCGCTGCCTCGATCACCTCCTCGTCGGTAGCGTCCAGCCGACCATACCGGATATTCTCCATCACCGTTCCGGAGAATAGGAAGGTGTCCTGGAGCACCACCCCCATCTGGCCGCGCAAGCTTGCTTGCACAACGCTCCGGACGTCTGTCCCGTCTACCAGTACTGCTCCGCGGCTCACGTCATAGAAACGGGCCAGGAGGTTGGCGATGGTGGTCTTGCCGGCGCCTGTGGGACCAACCAGTGCCACCGTCTGGCCCGGCTCGGCGACCAGATTGATCCCCCGCAGTACGGGCTCGCTGGGTTTGTAGGCAAAGTGGACGTTCTCAAAGACCACTCTTCCGACAACTGGCGGCAGCTGCCGCGCTGGGGCTGCGTCGGTGACCTCGGACTGCGCGTCCAGTAAGTCGAAGATGCGCTCCGCCCCAGCCAGCGCTGCCTGCAGTTGAGCATAGAGATTGGCGATACCTTGCAGGGGTTGAAAGAAGCGGCGGACGTAGAGCAGGAAAGTGACGATGGTCCCCACCGACCCCGCTTCATTGAGGGCCAGATACCCGCCGTACGTCACCACGATTGCGAGGCCCGCGCTGCTCAGTACGTCCAGGGTGGGGGAGAAGGCGGAGGTGATCGACTGAGCAGCGACGTTGGCGTCCCTGTTGGCGGCGTTGGCCGCGTCGAACTCCGCCAGGCTGGCGCGCTCCCGTCCGAAAGCTTGCACTACTCGGACGCCGGCAATGTTCTCCTCCAGCTCGGCGCTTACCTGACCCAACGTCTCCCGCGTACGACGGAAGGCAGTTCGAGCACGGCGCGAGAAGAAGATGGTGGCGGCGAGCATGGCCGGTGCAGTGGTCAGCGCCGCGAGGGCCAGTCGCCAGTTGAGGAGCAGCATCACAACCGCGATTCCCATCACCATCAGCAGGTTGCTCGCGAACCGGACCACGCCAGCGCTGAGGACTGAGTTGATCACGTCGGTATCGTTGCTCAGGCGAGACATCAGGTCACCAGCTTCGTGCTGATCGAAGAAGGAGAGTGATAGGGACTGGATCCGGTCGAAGATCTGCGCGCGCAGGTTATAGAGCAACCGCTGACCCACCAGGACCATCAGGTAGAACTGACCAGCGATGGCGCCCCAGTTAAGAAGGTAGGTGGTGAGAAGGATCAACATGGTCGCGCGCAGTCCAGTGCTCTGATTCACTTCTGCCGGAACCAGCGGAAGAAGACTCGGCGCCCCTGACGTGCCGGGAGCTTCCGAACCTGGGCTGATGAAGCGATCGATGGCCACGCCGATCAGATAGGGCCCAGCCAGCTCGGAGAGGGAACTGACTGCCACCAATAGGCTGACCGCCGCGAGATGGGGCCAGAAGGGCCGCAGATAAGCCAGAAGCCGCCGGAGCGTTCGCCCGACATCTTGGGCTCGCCCTTCGAAACGGGCCGCACGACGCATTCCTCCATGTCCGAACACTACTCCACCTCCGCGCAGACCGTTTGGTCGAGTACGTCTGGCTCTAGCTGGGAGCAGTATATGTCGGCGTAGATGGAACTATTCCTCAGCAGTTCCTCGTGGCTGCCCTGGGCTGCGATGTGTCCCCCGTCCAGCACCAAGATCAGGTCGGCATTCTGGACCGTGGAGATCCGCTGGGCGATGATGAAGGTGGTGCGACCTTCCATTAGCGTTTCTAGCGCTTGCTCGATCTGCAGTTCGGTTTCAAAATCCACGTTGCTGGTGAAGTCGTCCAGAATCAAGATGCGGGGATCCATCAAGAGTGCCCGAGCGATGGCGATGCGCTGCTTCTGGCCTCCGGAGAGCGTCATTCCGCGTTCTCCGACGAATGTCTCGTATCCCTGGGGAAGCTCTGCGATGAACTCGTGGGCGGCGGCGGCCCTTGCGGCGGCAGCAATCTCCTCGGTTGTCGCGTTCGGCTGCCCGAAGGCGATGTTCTCCGCGATCGTACCTGTGAAGAGCGTCGTCTCCTGCAGGACGATGCCAATCTGTCGTCGGAGACTCTCCAGCGTGACTTCGCGCACGTCTGTGCCATCGATAGCCACTTGTCCTTCGGAGACGTCGTAGAAGCGCGGGATTAGGTTGATGATGGTCGACTTGCCGGAGCCGGTGGCTCCTAGCACGGCAACCTTCCGCCCCGGCTCAACGGTGAAATGGATCTCCTTCAAGACGTCCTCCGTGGACTCAAAGTACCGAAAGGAGACATCTCGGAAGGCGACCTGCCCTTCGATGGTCGGCATGGGCCGGGCGTTGGGGGCCTCCTGGACCTCCGAATCCGCCTCCAGAATCTCGAAGACGCGCGTGGCCGAGGCAACGGCCTGGGAGATCATCGCCAGGATTCCGCCCAGCATCACCATTGGGAACACCGTCATCAGGAGATAGTTGTTGAAGGCGACGAGCTGTCCCACGGTCAGTCGACCGCCGATGACCTGCAAACCCCCCACCCACACGACGACCAGGGTCGCCAGATTGGCGATGAGAAAGACGAGGGGCACTGCCGCCGAGATTAGCTGTCCGACCTCCAGGCTCTTCTCATAGAGAGCCTCGTTGGCCTTGCCGAATTGCTCCGTCTCGTAGGGTTCGCGAACGAATGCCTTGACCACGCGAATTCCGGCTAGATTCTCCTGCAAAGTGGTATTCAGCCGGCCCAATCGCTGCTGTACCTCGGCAAAGAGTGGCCGGGCGCGACTGGCGAAGAGTGCGAAGAGCCCCATCGTCAATGGTATCAGTACCAACATGATCAGCGCCAGCTGCCAGTCGGTGAGGAAGAGGAGGGTCAGGCTGCCAAGCATCATCGCCAGCGCGCTGAGGAAGTGAATCAGTCCCATGCCTACGAACATCCGTATCCGTTCGACGTCAGAGGTGGCACGGGTGAGCAGCTGACCAGTCTGCGCCCGGTCGTGGTAGCTGAATGAGAGAGACTGGATCTTGGCGTAGAGGCTGTTGCGCAGGTCGTATGCCGCCCCCTGGGAGACCCGGGCGGCCAGGAAGCCCTGCAGGAAGGTGAAGACGGAGCGCGCGAGGGCGACTCCACAGATGAGAAGGCCACTCCAGAGGGCCACGCGCAGCTGGCGGTTCGTGATGCCTTGATCGATGGCGCGCTGCAGCAAGGCCGGAATAGCCAGGCCTGCGCCGCCGGAGATGAGGAGGCTGAGAAGAGCGCCCACGGCGGCAGCCCAATAGGGTCTAAGATAGCGAATGACGCGTAACAGAGACGACCTCCGTTTCTTCTTTCGTAGGTTTCGTCGATCGGTATTATCCCTGGAATGCAGTATTCCGTCAAGGAGTCTGAGCCGCAAGCATGAGAATTCTGCGGGAGACCTTGTGCTCCCATTTGGTCTGCGTTATACTCGTCCCCTGTGAATAGACGCTACGTTCGCGATCCCGGCCTTGTCTTCGTGGTGGCGCTGGCACTGGTAGCTGCCGCGCCTTTCCTGACCCGACCCGGTTTGCCTCGCGGCACCGACGCCGAGTTGCACGTCTTCCGCGCTGCTGAGGTCAGTGCGTGTTGGCGGGCAGGGGTCATCTACCCGCGCTGGGCCCCAGACTTCTACTACGGCTACGGATATCCCATATTCAACTACTACGCTCCGTTGACCTACCACCTCTCCAGCCTCTTTGCCCTTCTCCCTGGCATCGACATCGTGACCGGTGTCAAGGCTGTGTTTGTCTTGGGGCTGATCTTGGGCGGGGTGGGGACCTACCTGCTGGTGCGAGACCTGTTCGGGCCGACAGGTGCAACGGTAGGAGCGAGTGCATTCCTGCTCGCCCCCTACACTGTCTTTGTCAATCCGCACGTGCGAGGTGACCTGGCAGAGCACTTTGCGGTGGGCCTGCTGCCCCTAGCCTTCTTCTTCCTGAGGCGGCTGGTAGCCCGAGGAGGACGCGCGACGTTGGTGGGGGCCACAACTAGCATTGCCGCTATCGTACTGAGCCACAATTTGATTGGGGTGACCGGCTTGGTGCTCCTGCTGGCGGGGTTTCTCTGGCAGGTGACGGTCGAGGGTGGCCGAGATGGGGTGGGGCGGGGGGTGGTTGCTTTCATGCTAGCCGCTGCCGTCAGCGCCTTCTTCTGGCTGCCGCTGCTGGCGGAGTTGGAGGCAGTCAAGTTGGCTGTCGTGGGCCCCGGCCATTTCGACTTCCGCAACCATTTTGTGCCCGTGAGGGAATTGCTGGCCCGCTCTCGACTTGTGGACCTGGGGGCGGTGGCCCCTCGCAGTCGCTTCAACCTGGGGCTGGTTCAGTGGGGGTTGGCGCTGGTTGGGGCAGGGACCTTGGCGCACCGCGCTACTTCCCACCGACGGGCGTTGCTCTTCTTCAGCCTGGTGTCAATTGGACTGGTCTTTCTGATGACTTCTGCTTCTCTCTTCCTGTGGGAGATCTTGTCTCCGCTGGCCTACCTCCAGTTCCCCTGGCGGCTCTTGGGGCCGGCAGCGCTCACCCTGGCAGTGATGGCGGGGGGAGGGACAACTCTTCTCCCATCGGCGAGCTGGCGACCTGCTGCCTTGGCCGGTGTGGTCTTGCTCGTCCTTCTCGCTGCGCTGCCCACGATGTTTCCCCATCCGTGGGCGGGTGACTTTGGCGATACGTCCCCGGCCGGCATTGTTGAGTTCGAGCTGGAGGGAAGGGCCGTGGGCACCACCTCCACGGGCGACTTCCTTCCAACTGGGGTGGCAACCCTACTCCATCCCGAACAGGCGCTCGTGGACTCCTATGACGGGCCGGGGCCGGTGGACAAAGTCAATCGGACGACCCTGCCGGAAGGGACAACCGTTGAGGTCGTTGAGCACGCGCCCGACCGTGACCGGTTCTATATCTCCGGCGACCACAGCTTCGTTCTCCGACTCTACACGCTCCTCTTTCCTGGATGGCATGCGTATGTTGACGGTCAGGAGGTGGAGATCGAGCCAGGCTTGCCCGAGACATTCATTACCTTTGGGGTCCCAAGGGGGGAGCATGAGGTTCTGGTTCGTTTTGAGGATACGCCCGCTCGCAGGGCTGGATGGGGGATCGCCGCCGGTGGGATGCTGGGATTGGTCGCAGCTCTAGGGATCCTGCGGACATCGCCGGAGTGGACACCACAGGGCCGTCTGGCCACCAGAGTTTCGGGATACCTGTGTGGGGTTCTAGCCTGTTTCGTACTCTTCAAGGTCGTTCTGGTGAATCCCCACGAGACGTGGTTCCGATACACCTCGCCCGCGGGTGAGGCTTGGGCTGCTCAGCACCAGCAGCGAGCTGTCTTGGGGGAGCAGGTGGAGCTATTGGGTTTCGATCTCCCGCGGCGTCGGGTTCGATCTGGCGGGGAGCTGACCCTCGTCCTCTACTGGCGGGCGCTGGAGCCGCTGTCGACGAACTATCAGTCTTTTGTTCACGTGACTCACCCCTCGTCCATCTCCTGGGGTCAATCGGATTCTATCAACCCAGGGGGATTGCCCACCACCCATTGGCCTACGGATCAGTACGTCTGGGATGCCCACCGGGTGGAAGTGCTGCCGGGGACCCCTCCGGGAGAGTATCGGCTGGAGGTCGGATTGTACACGATGGCTGACGGCCGCCGTCTCCCGGTCCTGAGCGACGATGGCGTGGCGGTTGGCCAGACGGCTGTGTTGGAGGTGCCGGTGGAGGTCCTGCCAGCGCGTCGCCCCCCGGCCGTTGGAGACTTGGAGTTAGATGAGGCGGTGGGAGCGACTTACGAAGGCCAGGTGGAACTTCTCGGCTACACCACTTCTGAGGATGGAGTCGGCGCACCGGGATTCCTCCACCTCACGCTCTTCTGGCGGGCCAAGCGAGGCCACCTCGACGAATTGATGGTGACAGTGGCAGTGTTGGATGAGGCAGGGGAGCCGGTTGCCATAGCGAGCGGTCCCCCGGCTGTGGGCCGGTATCCGACCACGCGTTGGTCGCGCGGCGAGGTGGTACGTGATCCTTATGCCTTTTGGCTGGATGAGGAGTTCCTGCCCGGGACCTATTCGGTGGGAGTAGTGATCCATCGGGGGGATCAGCCGATAACCGCTCAAGGTTTGGACGAGCCCTTCCTGAGGCTCTTCAGCGTGGAGGTGCACGGATGGGAAGGATGAGCAAGCAAGAACGGCTGAAGGCGGCGATTGCGGGGAAGACGGTGGATCGGCCACCTGTGGCGTTGTGGCGCCACTGGCCTGGGGATGACCGGACGCCTGAGGGCCTGGCCGAGGCGACGATACGGTTCCAGCGAGAGTTCGAATTCGACTTCGTCAAGGTGACCCCGCCGAGCTCGTTCTGCCTCCAGGATTGGGGCGCGCGAGACGAGTGGCGGGGGAACTTGAGGGGGACCCGGGAATACACGGCCCTGCCAGTGGAAGGACCGGGGGACTGGTCGCACCTACCGGTGCTGGATCCCAGTCAAGGCGCGCTGGGTGATCAGCTGGCGTGTCTCCGTCTGATTAGGGCTGAGTTGGGGAGGGAAGGGATCCCTGTTGTTCAGACGATCTTCAGTCCGCTGGCCCAGGCGAAGAACCTTGCCGGGCCAGAGCGTTTGGTGGTCCACATGCGACGTTACCCTGAAGTATTCTGCTCGGGGCTGGAGACCATCACCGAGACGACGGCACGTTTTGTGGAGGCGGCGAAGGGGGCCGGCATCGACGGGATCTTCTACGCTGTGCAGCATGCCCGCTACGACCTGCTGACGGAGGGGGAGTACGAGACCTTTGGCCGCCCCCACGACCTTCGTGTGCTGGAAGCGGCAGAGGGATTGTGGTTGAACGTGCTGCATTTGCATGGAGAGACGGTCATGTTCCACCTGCTAGCCGACTACCCGGTGCAGGTGCTGAACTGGCACGATCGAGAGGGGGGCGGCCCGTCCCTACGGGAGGGACAGGAGGAATTCGCGGGAGCGGTCTGCGGAGGATTGGCCCGGTGGGAGACGTTGGTTCGTGGAACTCCCGCTGATGTGCGGGAGGAAGCGGCTGATGCCCTGTCCCAGACGCAGGGGCGCCGCTTCATCTTGGGGACCGGCTGTGTGGTGCCGGTGGTCGCCCCTTGGGGCAACCTGCGGGCAGCGCGAAACGCGGTGGAGGCCTGAGATGGCGGAGAGTCAGTTGATTGAAGCGATTCGTCAGCGTCTAGACCGGGAGGGGATGCTCTCCTGTGCGGACGCGTTTGGGATTGCAGTCGAACTTCGGGTTGACCCGCTGGAGATAGGACGAGCGGCGGATGAGATGGGGATAAGGCTGAACCGCTGCCAGTTGGGTCTCTTTGGCTATGGGCCCAAGGCAGAGGGGCGACACAGGATAGTGAGGCCTGCCGAGGTCATCAAGCCAGGCCTTGCCCAGGCCATTCACGATGGGCTGAGTGCAGGAGCCTTAGCCTGTGAGACCGCTTGGGAGATCGCGAGCGGCTTGCGGGTCTCCAAATTGGAGGTTGCTGCCGCTGTCGAAAGACTGGGGATCCGGGTCATTCGCTGTCAGCTGGGAGCGTTCTGAGCCAGCTGACAAGGGCGACAGCCTGCCTACTGTCTCGTCATTCAGCGTGCTGTTGGAGGGTGCGAGCCAAGATCTCCTCTTGCTCCTCCTGCTCCGTGTGCCTGACCGTCTCTTCCCTGTCTGCCTGATCTTCTTCCCGCTCTCGAGCTTCTTCCTGGGCACTGCGGAACGCTAGCTCCATCCGCGTTGGAAGATCCACTGGTTCATCCTCGTAGGCGGGCTGTGTAGAGTCTTCCTTCAGGGCCAGGTCGATCCGCCGCTTGCGGCGATCGACCCGCAGGATGCGGACCTCTACTTGATCGCCCTTGTGGAAGATCTCGGAGGAGTCACTTATGAAGCTGTTACCCATCTCGCTTACGTGGAGAAGCCCGGGCCGCTCGGCCCCCACGTCCACAAAGGCGCCATAGCGCTCCAGGCGCACTACCTCTCCTGTGTAGGCCTGACCCGCCTCCAGGTCCTTCCACACCACATCCGGCGGCCTGCTCAGTGTCAGCCCCACAAACCCCATCTCTGTGTCGACATGCGTCACCCATGCTGTCACGCGGTCACCCTCTTTCACAACGTCGGAGACCTTGTGTACCCGTCGCTTGTCTAGCTGAGAGACATGAGCCAGCCCCACTTGTTCGAGACCGATATCCACAATCGCGCCGTGGAGGTCTGTCTTCGCTACGACACCCTCTAGCTCCATCTTTGGTTCTAGATTCGCGATAGAAGTCACTTCCGTGTTCTTGTCAGTCATTTCGATATTCTCGCCATCCTCTTCCGATTGTGTAGATTGTACAGACGTCAATCTGCCCGGTCTCCACGTCATCACCGGGCTGCGCAATTATAGTTTGATCCTCTCTATCTGTCAAGCCTCCCATGCCCCCATCCAGCTCTCGGCACCGCTGCCGCCATCTATCTTCGCGTAGTCATCACCCTCCGATGTCGATTCCTTTCCGTTCTCCCTTGAGTCCATTTGACAGACTATGCGAAGAGTGGATTCACCAAAGTGCGTTGGGAAAGGTGCAAACTCCTGCGTGGATCGCGAGACGCTTGTACATGCGTACCCCTTCGAAGGGCTCTTGCAGGATACCATCATGAATGGCCCAACTCCGCCCTCGCACAGTCCTCTCGGCGCCGGGCTGTCGGAATGGGGTGGAGCCATCCAGCCGCCTGCAGAGGAGTCCATCTGCTGTGAACTCCTGTTGTATCCACTCCATCTTCCCCCGGCCCATGGCATAGGCAAAGCCATACCGTTCGAAGAGAATGGCACTGTGATACCCAAGTGGCTTGACATGAATGCGGTCATGGCCCAAGCGGCCCACGAAAGCCTCAAAGCGAGGAATCAATCGCCGTGCCAGCCGAGCTCCGTGCCGAACCTGACCGGGCGCCAGCCCCGCGCGCATCGCCCGAACTTCCTCTTCGATGTTGCGGCAATCCAGCCCGAAGTTGGTGGGGCGACCATCTGGCATGTGATCCACTTCGAACCGTTCCGAGTCGGGATCGTTAACCACAAAAAGCAGGACCTCCAATTGATTGTTGGGGGTATCTGCCATCTCCAGGTAGAGCACAGGGTCCCGAGCATCATAGCGGTGGCGCAGAGCCAGCGCCACAGACCCAGTGCCTGACCCGCAAATGCACCTCAGCAGGGAGCGCCCATCCTCATCGGTAAGGGAGCGCGGAATACCGAAGCGTTGGAGAGCTTCTGCGGGGATCAAGAGGCGATAGATGGTCGCCTTGTGGGACGGGGGTAGTTTGTTGATCTGGCGAATGGAGACCAGTCGCTGCCCATCCACAACCAGAGGTTCGAATTGGCTCATTGCCGTCGCCGCTTCCACTCCTTCCACCCGCGCTGTATCTGCCGCTCGGCATCCCGCTCAGCGATGGCCTGCCGCTTGTCGTACTTGCGCTTTCCTCGCGCCAGGGCAATCTCTACCTTCGCCCAACCTCCCTTCAGATACATTCTCAGCGGGACAATCGTATACCCTCGTTCCTGCACTTGGCTGACAAGTCTGTCAATCTCTCGCCGGTGAAGGAGCAACTTGCGAGGACGCAATGGATCGTGCCCGCGGCCACCCGCGTGATCATACGGGGCGATATGGACATTGACCAACCACAGTTCGTCCCCTCGCGGCTGCACGTAGCCATCACGCAGACTGACCTGCCTGGCCCGGACTGACTTGATCTCCGTGCCCAGCAGAGCCAACCCCGCCTCGTATGTGTCTTCGATGTGATAGTCGTGAGTGGCCTTGCGGTTGGTGGCTACAATCTCCATTTCCATCTCGTCTTTCATTCTTCCCGAGCCAGCAAGTATTCCACTGCCCGATCAAGTTGAGGATCCTCACCGGGCTCAAGATCGTCCGGCAGGGGTACCTCAATATCGGGTGTGAGTCCCTGTTCATGGATGGCCACGTCGTTGGGAGTAAACCAGAGAGCGGTGGTGACCCGCAGCTCCGATCCGTCCGACAGCCGATACGGTCGCTGGACGGAACCCTTGCCCAACGTCTGCTCTCCCATCAACACCGCCCGTTCATGATCTTGAATCGCCCCGGCGACGATCTCGGATGCAGAGGCAGTGCCTCCGTTGACCAGCACCACCAGGGGAATCGCCTCCGCGAGATCGCCGTCGCCGGCGCGGAAAACCCTCTCGGCGCCATCCGAGGAGCGTTCTATGAGAACGACGTGATCGCCCAGGAAGAGATCAGCCACACTGACCGCCTGCTCGAGCCATCCGCCGGGGTTGCCGCGCAGGTCAAACACCAGAGCAACGGGTTCCTCCGCCAGCAACCTCTCCAGTCCTTCCTCCATCTGGTTGGTAGCAGGGGTGCTGAACTCCATCAAGCGAATGTAGCCAATGTCCCCCTCCAGCATCTCCGTCTCAACAAGAGGAATCTCAATCTCAGCCCGGGTCAGGATCACCTCAAACGTGCCATCCTCGGGCCGCTCGACCTCGAGGGTCACCCGACTCCCCGCCGGTCCACGGATAAGCGCAATGGCTTCGTAGATGGTATAGCCGACGATGGACTCGCCGTCCACAGCCAGGATCCGATCTCTCTCCTGCAGACCCGCTCGGTCCGCAGGCTGCTCGGGGAACACGCTGGCTATCTCCAGCTTGCCATCGTCGCGCATCTGAACGAAGGCGCCGATGCCTTCGAAACTGCCAGTGGCATCCTCGCTAAGGATGTCCGCGATGGTAGGCTCGATAAAAGAGGTGTACTCATCCCCCAGCGTTTCCAGCATCCCCCGAATCGCCCCGTAGGTCACGGCCTGCATATCGGGCAGCTCGCCGTAGTAGTCCCGCTGGAGAATGTCCCAGACCTCCCAGAATAGCTGGAAGGTCTCCTCCGCTGGGCGCGCTGGCGTTTGGGTGGGTGCGGAAGGAGTAGAAGGGAGAATGGAAGGCTCAGCTGTCGGCGAGACAACGGGCGCGGGTCCCAGACCCACCTGGAGACGCTGCTCACTTACCAGGGTAGAAACACCGTACCCAGCCACAAAAGCTGCTACCGCCGTGCACACGAGCAGGCTGATAGCCAACAGGATGCGAATCACTTTACGAGTACGATCATGCATAGTCAACTTCTCTCACTCACCTGTCTGAATATACCGGACCGCGCGATTCAATTGAATGTCTTCCATCTCATCGGTACTGGCAAGCAGTATGTCTGGCCTCAGACCGTCGGGACCGATACGTTGGTCATCCGGCAGGTGCCAGACCGCAGTGGTCACGTGAAGGGAAGAGCCATCGGAAAGCGTGTAGATCAACTGGATCGACCCCTTGCCGAAGGTCGAATCCCCGATAAGTACCCCCCGTCCGCGAGTCTGAATCGCCCCAGCAACGATCTCAGCCGCGCTGGCCGTGGAACCGTTCACCAGGACAACGAGCGGGAGATCAGACGCCACGCCATCGGGATGCGCACTGAAGGTCGTCCTCTCCCCACCGCTGCGAGTCTCATATAGAACCACCCCACCATCCAGGAAGAGATCGGCCACGTCGGACGCTGGCGAGATCAACCCTCCACCGTTGTCCCGCAGATCAAGCACCAGCCAGGCCGCCCCTCTCTCTTTCAGGCCCTCCACTGCCTCCCTGGCCTCGTCGGGCGTTCTTGTGGTGAAGCTGGTAATGTGGATGTAGCCAATGGAAGGGTGTCGATCGAGTATGCGATAGGTGACACTGGGAATACTGATCTCCGCCCGCAAGACAGCCAGCCCGAACGGCAGGGTAGGGGGCCGGGAGAGAGTCAACTCCACCGTGGAGCCCACCTCGCCGCGCAGCCGGACTCGGATGTCATCTAGGGTAGCTGTACGCACCGAATAGCCGTTGACCTCCAGCAGAATATCCCCATCCCTTGCACCAGCCTCCTCGGCAGGGGAATCCGGATAGGGCGAGAGGATCACATCTCCGTCACCATCTCGCCACAAGTTCACACCGATCCCGCCATAACTCCCTGCCAGGCGGCCCCGCTCCACCTCGCTGGGCTCAGGTTCGAGAAAGATGGTATAGGGATCGGTGAGCAGTTCCAGTGCTCCGCGAATCGCCCCGTAGGTGCGGCTGCGAGCGGAGGGAAGATCGCCATAGTAATGAGTCTCCAGCAGATCCCAGGCCTCCCAGAAGACCCCGAGTGGACGGTCGTAGGCCCTCGCCCGGTGCAAGCCCACCATGCGCTGGGCAGCAAAACCACTCGCGAAGAAGAGCAAGAAGAAGACGGATAGGAGAAGGGTGGCATATAGAGCTCCTCCTCGCTTCCTGGGACTGACACGATCACTGAACATAGCTAGGCTGCGCAATCCTGTTTGCCTCCACCGGCCAAATGACCCGCGGCTTGGCATGTCCGCGCGCGGGCAGTATTGTAACACGGGACGATGGATTTGAGAAGCAGTGGGGACTTGGAGGAGACTACTGGTGGGGTGCGGCTTTCGGAGCATCTGCTGATGATCCCCCCAAAGTCTGTCTCTGGAATACGATTCCCGACAGAAGTGCGCTTCAACAACTATGCCCAAGACAGAACTGCCCTCTGAGAAGGGCGCCGTACGACAGCGCGCTGCACGACAGGGGGTACCGGCCGCCAGGGCAGGCTGATCCCACCCAAACGGGGTGGGGCGGGTCCTAACTGACAATCACTACACCGCACGGGTGCATGGGAGCATAGAACATGCGTTCTCTTCCGTCCTCCAGGGTGGGCAGAGAGAGTTCAGACGAGCCCAGAATCCCACGAAAGGCCACAGCTTGGCCCTGGCCTGCTGTGCTGTAGGGTCGCCGATTGCACTATCACCATCAGCCATCCTCTGCGGGCGCACATCTGACGCTTGACAAAGGGATAGGAGTGTACTATACTATGGTTCGGATAGGAGTTATTATCCGAAGCATACGCCAAAATGGCCAAGAGGAACCTACCTTGACGCCCGAGAAGGGCCCCTACCCCAGACGAGGTGTGGCCAAGGTAGGAGTGGAGACAGCGAGAGAAGGAGACAGTGTATGCCACCAGCAAGGACAGCAGCGAGCGGAGCGACGGGGATGACCGTCCGAGAGGCGCTGGAACGGTATCTCGCCGCAGTCGATCGCAGCCGAAGCCCCCTAACCCACAAGGCCTACAGCCAGGCGGCACGCCGCTTCTCGGAGATGCTGCGAGAGCGCAATGTACCCCCCTCCTCAACGCCCGCCTCAGAGACTTGCGTGGAATGGATCGCCTGGTTCATCGAATCCCTCCGCTCCTACGCCGTGGCCACGGAGCAGCTCTACCTGACCGCCCTGGCGGGCTTCTATGAGTACGTCGCTGCGGAGAAACTGGCCGAGGTCAGCCTGCCAGCCCTCAAGCAGCTGCGGCGGCGCCGGGCGCGCCGGGAGGCGACCCGTCTGCCGCCGTTTCCCCGCGACGAGATCGAGCAGGTGCTGGACACCGTTCGACAAGCGCCACGCATCGACACAGACGATTTGCAGGGCAAATTGCGTCACTTGCGCGACCGGGCCCTGATCTTCACCTTGGCCGACACCGGGCTGCGGGTCTCGGAGGCCTGCAGCCTCACCCGGGGCCATATGGATTGGAACGAGGCACGGGCGATCGTGCTGGGCAAGGGTGGCCGCGAGGCGGTGGTGCGCTTCTCTGCGGAGAGCCTGCGGTACGTTCGATCGTACCTGGACGCCAGAGCGGAGCAGGATGGCGCCCAGGGCCGGCCCCTGGGCAGCCTGCCCATATTTGCGCGTCACGACCGAGGGGCCGGCGACAAGATCCTGCCCATATCCTCCCGTACGGCGGAGAAGATCGTGGAGGACTGGGTCGCGACCGCCCTAGGCGAAAAGGCGCGGGGTATGATCACCCCACATACTTTCCGTCACTATTTCGTCACCGTGGTGCTGCGCGCAAGCGGAGGCGACATTCGCCTGGCCCAGGAACTGGCGCGACACAAGACCATCGCCACCACTCAGCGGTACACCCACCTCAGCGACGACGAGCTCGACCGCGGCTATCACGACATCTTCAACGACTGACGATCGCTCAGAACAGTCAGGAGCCCCCTCCCCCTGCGTGGCCGACCCCACGCTCGATACCACATCCCTCGTTGGATTAGCCAACAGAGCCCTGTGTTGCAGGGTGCAAGCTTCGCATAGGCTGAAAGGGACGTCCGGGGTGATGGCCGCAAGAACACCGGTCTATGTGCGTGATGACTACGCGAAGCCTCGTGTGGCTCGGTAACCTCTGAGAACCGTGTGACGCCGTCAGATTCGATAGAGATTGACAAATCCTCCTTCCTGCCGTATATTCCCGTAGACGCTACCAGTCTACGGAGGCAGATATGAGCATAGAGGACAGAATCGAGCAGCTGCAGGAGATGCGTGAGAAGGCTCGCCTGGGCGGAGGGCAGAAGCGCATTGACCGCCAGCACGCCAAGGGCAAGATGACCGCCCGCGAGCGGGCAGAGAAGCTGCTCGACCCCGG
>JASFWK010000113.1:0-6828 GCA_050049355.1 Anaerolineae bacterium
TCACCTTCGACATCGACGCCAATGGCATCCTCAACGTCTCCGCCGAGGATAAGGCTACCGGCAAGGAGCAGCAGATCACCATCACCGCCACCACCAACTTGACCGAGGAGGAAGTGGAGGAATTGGTGAAGGAGGCCAAGCGCCACGAAGCGAAGGACCGCAAACAGCAGGAGCTGGTGAAGGCCCGCAACCAGGCCGACCAGGTTGTCTACCAGACCGAGAAGGCCCTGCGCGAACTGGGCGACCAGGTTTCCGAGTCTGACCGCTCCCGCATCGAGGATAGCATCGAGGAGTTGAAGGAGGCAACACAGGGAGATGACTCTGCTCGTATCCGAAGGTTGATCGAGCAGCTGCAGCATGCCAGCATGGCGCTGGGCCAGCAGATGTATGCCCAGCAGCAGCAACAGGCTGGTGGCCCAACTCCTGGGGCCGGACCGAAGAGCGGACCAGGAGACGAACCACCCTCCGGCGACGAGGACGTCATCGAAGGGGAGTTTGAGGAGGCGTAGGGCTGAGTGGACTTGGCCTTGCGAAGGTCTGAAACCTTCGCAAGGCCTGCATTCCCTGGGAATGAAGGAGGTATGGCCTTGGAGAGTGAACGCACCAAGATCCCCATTCGGATCAAATCGCAGGAGCTGAACGAGAGCTCCCGGGCAAATGCGTCTGTCCCTGTGGAGGAGGCGCTTCCTCCAGTGGTGGAGAGCGGATGCCCTGCAATGCCGCCTGCGTGTACCGAGAATGAGGAGCTAGAGGAGCTGGAAGAGGAGTTAGAGATGTGGCGCGACCGGGCGCTGCGTTTGGAAGCGGAGATGGACAACTTCCGCAAGCGGCAGCGGCGGCTGACGGAGGATCGCGTTGCGGCTGACCAGGAGCGACTTCTGCGTGCCTTCCTGGGCGTCGCCGACGACCTGGCCCGCGCTCTCTCCACCGATGGTGCCGACGCCGCCTCGCTCCGTCAGGGTGTGGATCTGACCTACAAGAACATGATGCAGCTCTTGGTGCGGGAGGGTGTGCGACCTCTTGAGGCCGAAGGTGAGAGGTTCGACCCGGCCTGGCACGAGGCCATGGGCACCATTCCTCACGAGGAAGCCAGCACCGAGCCGGACAGGGTGGCCGAAGTGGTCCAGCTTGGCTATCGGCTGGGGGATCGGCTGCTGCGTCCGGCGCGCGTCATCGTGGCAACCTGAACGTCGTTCCGTCTCACGCATTACGCCAATGAAGTATAAAGATTACTACGAAGTCCTGGGAGTCAGCCGGGACGCGGACCAAGAGGAGATCAGGCGTACGTTCCGCCGCCTGGCTCGTAAGCACCATCCCGATGTCAATCCAGGCGATCCTGACGCCGAAGAGCGCTTCAAGGAGATCAATGAAGCCTATGAGGTCCTCTCCGACCCTGAGAAGCGGGGCAAGTACGATCGGTTGGGGGCGGCCTGGAAGGACTGGGAGCGCGCGGGCCGGCGGCCCCGCGACTTTGACTGGGGCCAGTGGACCAGCGCCGCTCCTGGCGGGCAGCGAGTCCACGTCCAGTATGGCACCCCTGAGGACTTGGAGGATCTCTTCGGAGGCGGTGGCGCCTTCTCCGACTTCTTCGCCCAGATCTTCGGAGGGGGTGGTGGGTCTGGAGGCTTTGAGTATCGCCCGCAGCCGCGACAGGGGCGGGACTTGGAGCAAGAGGTGGAGATCAGCCTGGAGGAGGCCTGGCGAGGCACCACTCGCCAACTGCAGAAGAACGGCCGCCGTCTCAATGTGAAGATCCCACCGGGCGCCACCAATGGCACTCGCATCCGAATAGCTGGAGAAGGTGAGCCCGGCGCTTCTGGCGGCGAGCCGGGCGATCTGTACCTGCGGGTGCGGGTTGCCCCTGATGCCCGATTTGAACCGCGCGGGGATGATCTCCACTCTACCATAACGGTGGATCTGTACACTGCTGTGCTGGGAGGCAAGACGGAGGTGGAAACTCTCTCTGGCTCGGTGATGCTGACTATTCCTCCCGGGACTCAGAGTGGGCAGACCTTCCGGCTGGGGGGCAAGGGGCTGCCGCGACTTCGCCGGCCGGATCAGCACGGTGACCTGTATGTGCGAGTTGACGTGCAGCTGCCCACACAGCTCACTCCTCGTCAGCGGGAGCTCTTTGAGGAACTCCGTCGTCTCTCTGAGGAGGAGCAGTGACCGGCGAGCGAGAAGCTAAGCGGGTCGTCACTATGACCGTGGCCGCCCGCCGCTGTAGGCTGCCCCCTAGTACCGTTCGGCGGTACGTCCGACGGGGGCTGGTGGAGAAACCGCTCGTGGAGGAAGACCTGGCCAGGCTGCGGCGCATTCGCCGGTTGACCCGCCTGGGGATCAACCTGGCGGGGGTGGAGGTCATTCTACGCATGCGCCGGCGAATCATGGAACTCGAGGATGAGAGGGTCCGTCTGGAGGCTCAGCTGGAGTCGTCGGAATCGCGGAGATAGGCGGAACGTTATGACCGACGCGGCTGGTCAGGCCTTTGCGGCCTTGGCGCCCCTTCGCGACTAGCCGGGGGCTCCGTTGGGTTCGCGTATGCAATCCCCACCGTACGATCTCTTCTTCAACAGAATCACCGAAGCGGAAGCTTGCTGAGAGAGCCACTGCAGAGATACAGGAGTGAGCGGTGTGCTCTATGCCGCCTCTGTCTCTGCGGCTGCAGTTGCGAACTGATGAGGGTGCGATTGTGAGATCCAGGAGGTGTCATAGATTGCCTAAGGATCGGGTTGCTCTCACGCTGACATTGATAGTTCTGATTCTGGCTGTGGTGGCCTGCAGTCTGCCAACGGCGATGACCACCACCGCGCCAGCGCCGACGCCCACTGAACAGCGCGGGATGGCGACACCTCTGGCGACGGTAGAGCCCGCCAATGTCCTGGAACTCCAGGTGGCGACTGTCTATGAGCAGGCTGCGTCGGCGGTGGTCAACGTCACCAGCCGTAGTTATGCCTACGACCTGTTCATGCGGCCCATTCCCCAGGAGGGGGTCGGCTCCGGCTTCTTCTACGACGCCGAGGGGCATATCGTCACCAACTATCATGTGGTGGAGAACGCAGAGGAGCTATCGGTTACTCTGGCAAATGGAGAGGTCTATCCGGCTGAGATCGTAGGGGTTGATCCTTCCACTGACTTGGCGGTGCTGCACATTGAGGCGGAGGGCCTGCCTGATGCTATTGCGCTTGGGAATTCCGATCAATTGCGGGTGGGCCAATTCGTGGTCGCCATCGGCAACCCCTTTGGACAGGAGGGTACCCTGACAGTGGGAGTTATCAGTGCTCTGGGGCGGGTGATCGAGAGCCCTGACGATCGCTTCATTGGCGAGGCGATCCAGACCGATGCGGCGATCAATCCCGGAAACTCCGGCGGGCCGCTCTTGGATCTTTCGGGGCGCGTCATTGGTGTGAACTCTCAGATCATCAGCTCCGTGGGCAGCTCTGCAGGAGTCGGCTTTGCTGTCTCGTCGAACACGGTGCGCCGCGTGGTCCCTCAGTTGATTGCCCAAGGACGGTATCCCCATCCCTGGCTAGGCGTGACCCTGTTGCCCTTTGAGAGCGAAGGCGCACGGATCCTGCGGGAGGCCGGGATGGAAGTTCCTGTCGACCAGGGTCTGTTGGTCGCCGAAGTTGTGCCAGACGGTCCGGCGGATATGGCTGGTATTCGGGGTGGGGACCGGGTGGTGCGCCTCGGCAACCGGCGCATTCCGCTGAATGGGGACATCATCGTCGCCATCAACGGCGAACCCCTGGCCACATACAAGGATCTGAATGTCTATCTTGAATCGGAGACACGGGTGGGGGATTCGGTGGAGGTGACCCTCATCCGCGATGGCGAAGAGATGACAAAGACGGCCACGCTAGGCGAGCGCCCCCAGCGGTTCTGAGAACCTGGTCGGTGCATCGGGTCGTAGCGCACAGCTCGGCGACCCGACTTGCACGTTTCTCGAAAGCATGGTATAGTCTTAATCGAACCCTGCTGTGTTCGTGAAAGCCGGTGTGAGTTTTGAGCCAACACCTAAAGAAAAGGGAGCCTTATCTCCAGCAGGGAATGCGATAGCCTTCGGGCAAGGCAGAACTCTCTGGGAGGGCACCCACTTACGATAAGCAGGTTCAGAAACGAAGCGGCACACGGCACGGCGGGGTGTTCTTATCGAAGGGAGCCATCGAGGGATCTCGGTGGCTCTTTGTGTTTGCCTCACAAGTGACTCGGCTGCGGAAGCTGACCGTGAGCTCCTTGGCCAACACCCAGCGACCAGGGCGAGCATCGTGTCGGCGGGTGCAAACATCGAAGTCCAGACCACAGTCTCGGAGTTCCCACGTGGTTCCTCTTGGTGTCGTTGGCGCGGGGATCTTGCCTGCGTTGTCCTCGGTGGCGATGGCTGGGAGCGGGGAACGCGGTTGCGGTAGTCCGGCGCCCGATTCCCCTTGACACCACTCTGGCTTTGTGTTATTCTCGGGCTGGCCCTGGAGGGAGAGCAGGGCCCGTCTACATCTTCAACAAGGGAAGAACATGCTACGGGAACGCGTTTCCGACGATGTCTACGTCTTCACAAGTGAACGCTATGCCAAGGTCACCGCTGGTGCCGTGGTCACTCCTCGTGGTGTGGTAGTGATAGATACCTTGCCCCTGCCCCTCGAATCCCGCGAGATGGCGTGGTTCATCTCCCGCTGCTGTCCGGCTGGCGTTCGGTACGTTGTCCTCACGCACTACCACGCTGATCACACCTACGGTGCCTATCTCTATCCTGAGGCGCGGGTGGTGGCTCACACTCGCTGCCGTGAACTCTTGGCCACGCGTGGGCAGGAAGGTCTGGAGAGGGCCAAGGAGGAGGCGCCGGAATTGGAGGAAGTGGTGCTCCGTCTTCCTACTTTGACTTTGGATGAAGGGGAGATGGACCTACGAATTGGCGACAAGACGCTGCGACTTCTGTGGACCCCCGGACACGCGGACGATGTGACCTCCGTGTTTGTGGAAGAAGACCGAGTGCTGTTTGCCAGCGATACTGTGATGCCGGTGCCGGCCATCGTAGACGGTGATGTCGAAACGTTGAAAGGTTCCCTTCAGCGGCTGCGGGAACTCGAGCCAGATAGCATTGTTCAGGGCCACGGTGAAGTTATCCTTCGCGGCGAAGTGCAGGCTGTGATTGACAGGAATATCGCTTATCTGGAAAGGATCCAGGGACTGGTCGAGGGGGCTGTCGGAGAGGGAAGGCAAGTGGAATCCCTCGCAGAGATAGACATCGAAGAGTGTGGTCTCTCCCGCGTCGCCCTCGACGGGCAGGCGCAACAACTCCACGAGGCTAACCTCTTAGCCCTGCATGATCGTATAGGGCGGCGCAGTGGATGAGAACATAGAGCGTATACTTGGAGCGATACGGGCCCTCTCTGACCAGCAGCGGCAGCAATTGCTCCGGCGCTTGGTGCAGGAGCATGGCCTGCCTGCGCCTCCGTCGCTGCCTTTGGAGTTCAAGGTCGCCCCGCTGGAGGGCCAAGCCAACTACGTGGTCGTCTTCGATGGTGGCAGTCAGGGCAACCCTGGCCCTGGCTACGGCAGCTATCATCTCACGCGCACATCGGACGACCGAAGCGATCTAGTGCGACTGGACTTCGGGCGTGATATGACCAATAACGAGGCTGAGTACCAAACCCTCATGGCCGCGTTGGAGGGGCTGACGGACCGCATTCACGCCGCAGGCCAGGATCCGGGCGAGTTCACCGTGGAGATACAGGGAGATAGTGCGCTGGTCCTCCATCAGGTTGAGGGTGACTGGAAGGCGAAGGACGACCGCATGCGTGCGCTGCGCAACCGGGTGCGAGAACTGCTGGCCCGTTTCAAAGGCCACCGGCTGGTGCTCCGGGAGCGGGAAGAGATTGTGCAGGTTCTGGGGCACTGACGCTGCGGTGGCGCCGGCCTCACCCTCCGCTTCCACCCTCCTCTGTTCACATGGGCTGCGGGTGTAGATGTGCGGAAGCCCAACCTCCGGCTGGTGGTCCCCTTCGCTCTGATTGCGCTGGTGAGTGTTGGCTTGACGGTTGGAATTCACCTGTGGCGCCGCTTCGGCGGCGTACTCTTTCCACCACCGGTCCCCACGTTCGCCAGCGCATCCTCATACGCCCCTTGGCCCACGCCAGTTGTCGCCAGGGAGTTTGACTTCCCTCTGCTGCCTGCTCAACGGTACGGTCCGTACATCCAGGGGGTAACCGGACCGCTTGCGGTGGATACTCGCTACGGCGCGCAGAACCCGGCCATGGGGACGCGCCCCAATTGCTTCCGCAGCGCCAATGGTGAAAGTGTCCCCTTCAGGCAACTCTACCACGCCGGAATGGATCTCTTTGCGCTGGACAGTGCGGGGCGTGTCGTGTGGGGGGAAGTTGCACACACGCCGGTCTATGCCGTGGCCGATGGTGTGGTCGTCTTCAAGAAGGACGCAGCCGGCGATGGACAGATAGTCATCGTTGAGCACCTGCTTGAAGACGGCGGCACCGTATACTCGGTCTACTGGCATGTGGGCCATGTGCAGGTGCGCGAAGGGGAGCCTGTGACGCGTGGGCAGGTGATCGCCGTCGTCTTCAACAAAGGACTCAACAGCCATCTGCACTGGGAGATGCGCACCTTTCGAGATGGGTCGAATCTCTTTCCGCCGGGGACGGCCGGCGCGCGCGGCACCTGTAATGGCCATGTACCGGGCGTCGGATATACCTGGGACGACGGCCCGGACAGTGCTCAACCCAGTGCTTACGGGTATCTGGACCCCGAGGTCTTCGTCAGGAGCCACCAGCGCCCCTGAGATAGGACTAATAGCGTCCTCTGACTCCCCCTGTTCTT
>JASFWK010000114.1:0-6698 GCA_050049355.1 Anaerolineae bacterium
CGAGCGACCCGCCAGATCAGCCAGACCGTCCCCTTCCGCCCCGGGGCGGGCTCGCCCTCGGGCCAAGTGGCTCCGACCAACTCTAGTCCGTTGTTGAAGGTTGTCGACAATCTCACCGTGGGCCGCACGGGATCCGGTGCAGGTTGGTGAAGCCTTAGCCCCCTCTTCTCCCACACAGGCGGATCTTCCAGGAGGTCCTTCAGGGACGGATCGAGTTCAGGAAAGGTGGTCAGCAGGACCGACGGTGCGGAGCCTGCCGGAATGACCAAAGCGCGCTCGGGATTGAAGAGCCGCGCCCGGAGATCATCACGCCTCAGGTCAGCCGCCAGCGCCAGCCGATCCCACGGCCCCATCAGCGTGCTCCCGGCGGCGATATCCGCCACCTCCGGATGCTCATCCAGGAACCACGCCGCCTCCCGATAATCCTGGCGGTACAGAAAGCGCACCATCCACCGAGCCGGCCAGTCGACAAAGTAATCGTGGAGATCGCGGAAGATGACGGGGAGAGAGAGCGCTGCAATTAGCAAACCGCAGGCCACAAGCGACAGGCGGCGAGTCGTGAATTGCGAGAGCCGAGACACAATAAGCGAGGAGCCTGCTGCCAGCGGAATGGCGGTGATCAAGTAGACAGCCGGCTGAGCCAGAATGGTATGGCCCAGACTGGATGGCGGCAAAGTCACCAGAGCAGGGCTCACGCCAGCTGCCAGCCAGATTAGCAGAAAGGCATACTCCGGGCGACGCCAGCGCGAGACACATAGGCCCAGGCCAGCGAAGAATAGCGCTGCTCCCACAGTCCCAAAGACCGGTCGAGCAGGCAGGTTGTAGAGCCACTCGGGGTCGCCCGTGGCGTGGAACATGCCCAAGGTCGTCCAGACATTCTCCAACAGCGGTTGAGGGTTGCCCGCGCGCATCTCTCGCAGTGGCACGAGGAGCTCCGCGATGCGCGCGTCGGCGCCAATACCCTGCGCGGCAGCCTCGCTCCGCCCCTGAGCGATGGCGATCCACAGCGGCAGTGTCACCACTCCCATCACGAGAAGCGTCACAAGGAGTGGACGCCACCAGTCGCGGAATCGCTCCCGGTGAAACAGAGCCAGGTAGGTGCCAAACGCCAACAGGACGAAGGGCAGAAGCCGAGCGACGGTGTAGGTGTATAGGGCAGCAGCCAGGAGCAGGCCGCAGGCCACAAGTACTCGACGGCGGGGAGCAGGAAGAGAGAAACGATCCAGCGACCACAGAAGACAGAAAGCCGCCAGCACGGGTGGAAGCACCGTGACGTGCCGCATTCCGAATCGGCTGTACATCAGCGACCAGAAACTCGGGGCCAAGAAGACCGCCGCCAGTATGGCAGCCTTCCGATGGAAAAGACGCCGGCCCAGCGCATAGAGCAGTGGCACGGTCAAGGTGCCACTGGCAATGGACAACAGATGCGCGCCCAGCGGATTCGTCCCCACCAGCGCCAACACCACAGCGTGGGCCGTATGATAGAGCGGCTCGTGGCCGGAGGCGCCGGTGAAGTAGAGAGTGGGGTGTCCAGCCAATACCCTTCCAGCGAGGGCGTAGATGTTGATCAGTTCATCGTCCCGCCAGCCGGGGGGTACCTCCTCCAAGAGCACGAGACGGAGCCCCCAGGCCAGAAGGGTCAGTACTGCAGGCCAGATCAGGCGGCGGAGACCAGAAGAAGATCTCACGGAGCAGTCACCTCCACAGATTGGATCAAAGCGCGATCGCCGGTCGGACCGTTCTCGTCCGAGGCTCGCAATCGCTCCAAATCAGGGCGCGTGTACACACCGATCTCCAGTGCATGCGTCCCGGGTGAGAGAGCGGTGGGCAGAGCGAGTTGGTGGATCTGGAGAAAGCCCTCACCCGGCCGCCAGTCCCAGGCGGGCACGTCTAGCCGATCCTCCTGTGCTACAACGTTGCCCGCTGCATCCAGTAGATGGACGAAGATCGCAGCAGTACGACCGTAGTCCTCGGAGGGAATTGGACCCAGGGCCGCCGGGGTGCGGACCCGCCAGGCGGTGACCAAGCTCAACGTCTCTCCAGCAGCAACGACCGAGGACTTCAGATCGTAGCCGACCAGATCCACGGCATCGCCGAAGTTAACTGGCAGCGGCAGCCGCTCGGTTCCCTGTGCGGCCTCGCCGGGGAGCTGAGCCACCACCTCCTCCCACCTCTGATCAGGATACCAGAGAAAGACATCGAAATAGGAATCGGTATCCTCCGGATGAGTCATGATTCGCTCACCCGATGGAGAAGGAACCCAGGCAGAGAGGCGCGAGGCCAGAGGAGCGCTGCTGGGCAGGATCAAGAGCGACTGTTCAGTGACAGGGAAGAGAAGCGCTCGTCGGCCATCGAACCAGCGCAGCGTCAGATCCTCCCGCCGTATCCGTAGATCAGCGATAAGGGGATCAAGGGGCAGGTCCGGATGCGGAGATGAGAGCGCTACCACACCGCTGTAAGAGGTTTGGTCAAGATAGTCAAACTCGGCAGCCAAGTCATGGAAATAGGCCGCCCGCACCTCAGGTGACTCCCCCCAGCGCAAGAAGTAGTCACGGAAGGTGTTCAGACCGGTCAGGGCAATGAGGACAGCAAACGCGGTGAGGGCCAGGAAGCCTGCGTTCCTCCCATAGCGCCGATCGAGCCAACGACTCCCCTCCACAGCGAGGAGCGCTGGCAAGACAAAAACGACAGATTGCAGGGCTATGCTGTGCAGAGTGCTGGTCCAGGCACCGACGATCATCGAGGGGAGCAGCCCCGTGATGATCCACAGCAGGACGAAGGCATAAGCTGGTCGGCGCCAGCGCCACAGGCAGAGAAGCAAACCTCCGTAGAAGAGAAGACCGACCGGTGGACCGAAGATGGGCCGACCTGGTATGTTGTAGGTGACAAAAGGATCGCCCCAGAAGGTAAACGTGCCAAGCGCTTCCAGGATCTTGGCCAGCAGAGGGCCGGGATTACCCACCTTCAGAGCTTCCAGCGTCGTGGCGAGAGTGGCCGTGCGTCGCCAGGCCGCTGGGTCGAGCAGATGAGGGGCGGCCAGGGCAAGACCCAGTACCAGGGCAGAGGCGAACCACAGACCTCGACGGCGCATCCGCTCCCGGTCCGTCAAAACGAGATGGAGCCCCAGTGCGACAAAGGCCAGAGCGGTGGCTCGAGCCGCTTCGTATGTCCAAAGTGAAGCCGCCAGGAGCAAAGCGAAGAGTAGCCAGGCCCACCACCGGTCCCGGGCCGGACGCCGGTCGAAAAGGGCCAGCCAGGCGAACCAGACCGCCCCGGTGAACAGAGCAGGTACAGGTGGGGAGTTCAAAGCGAAGCGGGAGGTAGCGACAGGCCAGAAAGAGACGGCCGCAAGGGCGACGGTCGCCAGTGCCATTGGCGCGTCAAAGGCCCTCCGTATCCAAAGGTAGCTGAACACCAGCATCAGCAGACCAAAGAAGGCCGAGTGAAGACGGAGGGCCAGATCGGTTGGACCGAAAAGGGCCATGAAGAGAGCGCCGGAGTACATCGTGAACGGCTCGTTGGCATAACCATAGGGCACCTCGACTTGCGAAGGGGTGCCCCGGTACACTGAAGCGACAAAGTAGCCCGTGTCGGCCTCGTCGTGCGTCAGGCCGGGCGGAATGGAGTCCAGGCGATAGATCCGCAGGAAAGCCGCGAACAGAAGAATGAGAAGAAGCAGAACGCATTCCCAGCGGCGAGGAAGCGCGAACTCGGCCTCTCGTCCTTGATCTTCGGTCATCTCATCTTGAACACGAACGTCGGCAGAAGTATCCCCAGAAACCGCTGGTGAGCAGCCCGGCAAAGGGTCCGGGCTTCACGAGGACCATAGTTCCAGCCACTGAGTAAGCACTACCACCTGAGTTAGCCAACCAAAGCACTTTGAGCCTGTCGAAGGGTGCCATCTGCATGAGCACGCCATCCTTCGATGGCCCTTCCAGGCGTGAACAGGTCTCAGAACCCTCACGTCGTCGGGAGCGAGGTTGGGACAGGGATAGAGGGGTTCCTTCCCCTGGTCAGCCAGGAAGAGGAAAGCAGAGCCCCTGCGGCATCCCCGTGTCGCTCCAGACGTGGTTGGCTTCATCCCTGGAGGGCAAGGTTCGTCATTCAACTGTCGAACAGCGGCTCCATCATACCGCAACCGACGGTGGTTGGCAAGGAATGGAATCTGAGGGACGGCAAGGGTCCGGTTTGAGGGCAGTCAAGCACTTCCAGCCTCCCCGGACCGAGGAGGAGAACGGCGGGGCCGTGCGCTATTCCCCACCGCCCAAGAGCCCCTGGCCAGCCAGGGACGATGCCCCCTGATCAGCCAGGGACGATGACCCCTGGGCTTCCAGGGATAAGAGCCCCTGGTCTGCCAGGGACAGGCTGGCCTCCAGCACAAGTTCAGCCTGAAGGTGGCAGGTCTCGCGGTAGATCTCGTCCAGCCGGGCAGGATCCCAACCCGTCTGCAGGTCGATGTACGGTTGGAAGAGGACACCGCCTATGACTTCCAGCGCCTGGGTCGCCGCGAACAACGTGCTGGCTTCCCCATTCTCCATACAGAGGCAGCCACGCTCGCGGAAGTCCGCCACCATCTGCGGTGAGATGCGATACAGGGCCTCACACACCGCGTTCCCGCCGACGTAGTGACGCGCGCCCCTCGCCCGGCACGCCTCCGTCAACGCATCCACGACCCTCTGGGAAGCGCGCACCTCGCCCGCGTCGTTGCCGTAATGTATCGAGGTCCCATCGGGGCCGAGGGAAAATGACGGCACAATAATGTCACCGAACTGGACAGGCGGCCCCAGCGACCACGCGGCGCAGGCCAGATAGACCGCCTGAACGCCGCAGGCGACCAGGTCCTCAATCATACAAGAGAGAGGTGACGCGCCCATGGGGGGGACGAGGACAATGACATCTAACCCATCGAACTCACCCCGCTTGGCAAGGCGCGCCGCAGCGTACGGATGGTGGCACCTTGAGATCCACTCCGCGTCCTCCAGATGACAGATCTGCTCCAGCCGATCCACGATCCCCCTGTTAAAGGTCAGCACGGCGATGCCGGAAAGAGCCATCTCATTCTCTCTTAAGCCACCCCGCGTGGCGAAAGCCAGCGTCTGTTCGGGCGTGACAAGGAATGAGTCAGACGAAGCGTCTTGCACTTTGAACCTCCAGGTCGCGCTTTTGAAGTCCGGACATCCCAAGGACGTCACACAAGCGCACCAAGCAACGGCAACCCCGCCCAGGGCAACCAGCCGGGAGGCCGATCACCAGGCCCCTGCGGGGTAGGTAGACCGCGCCGGAAACCCCTCGTCGCCTGGCCCCCTGCGGTGTTCCCCACTACGACGCGTAGGGTTGGAGAGGCGCCAGTTGGTCGGGGTAGAACGGCTGCAAGAAGCGGCGGGCTTCATAACACATGTGGCAACCGTCCACGTAGTCGTCCGCCGCCGCGTAGCCGTGGTGCTGCGCCAGTCTCACCAGTCCCCGCGGCCCCTCCCGCACCAGTACGGAGATGATGGCATGAGCATCGGGATCATAGCTGGCCAAGATCTCCTGAAGAGGACGCTCGCGAGCGTTGCCCAACGCCAGGCCGGCGCAGAGATTGACCCACCCGCCAGGATGGATCTCCACGCCGGTAGGCGCGCGGAGATCCCCGCCCAGGTAGTCCGGCAAGGGACACGAATCCGAGGGAGCAGACGTTGGCACCAGGTGATGGCTCAGTTCGTCGACGGCGCGCCCTACAATGCGCGCCGGTCCCTCATAAATGCGGATGCCGCTCAGATCGCACAGTTCAGCCAGGCGGGCCATATTGGCGCGTGTGCGTCGGTTGAAAGCGTTGTCGATCTCCGGCTCACCCAAGTAGCGATTGTCGATATTGATGGTCGGGAAGCCCAATTCGCGCGCTGCCTCTATGCCAATCGCGATGCGCCGCAGGGGAATGCGCTGCTGGTGGAAGTCGTCCACGCTGAACAGGATGTAATCCAGGCCCACTGCCTGCAGATCGGCTAACCGCCGCCGGGCAGTGGCTGGATCCGTAGCCCACGAGCCATTGGTGAAGACGTACACCTGGGCCAACGAAGCGGCCAGGGGGATAGACTCGCGCAGCAGATCGTAGCAAACGAAGGGCTCTCCCCCGAAGAGGAGGATCCCTTCCAGCGGCTGGTCTGCCACTGCGGCCAGGTAGGCTTCCACCTCCTCCAGGGTCATCGTCCCACCCTCCCCTGGCCCGGCGCGATAGCAGCAGTGGGCACAGCGCCCGGTGCATTCATAGGTCAGTAAGATGTCAAGCCCCTTCAGTTTCATATCCCTCTCCTGAGGAAAGCTGCGGTCAGAGACCAATCCCAGAACCCTGGCGACCAAGGAGCCGCCATTCAGATCTACCCACAACTTCTCAGCGCCCCCTGCGCCGCCGTGGTGGCATTGCCAGCCTGCTCCTCGAGTTCGCCATACCCCCGGACGCTGCCTGCGCTCCAGATCGTCAACGCAGTGGGCACACAGATACTTACCCTGTCTCCTTGCAGCTAGTCTCCGCTTCTGACTTCACGTCGGCCAGATGTCATCCGAGGCGACCCGGGGTGCGCTGATCAGCAAGAAGACGAGCTCCTCCCCGCCAGCGTGTTCGATGCGATGCGATCTCCCAGGCACTACCTCTATGCCCTCTTGCACGCCCAACGTATAGATCTCCTCCCCCAGGTACATCCTCGCCTTTCCCTCCAAGA
>JASFWK010000005.1:0-51809 GCA_050049355.1 Anaerolineae bacterium
AGGAGGCCGAGTTCAGCTCGAAAAGTCGAGATGTATTGCTGCATTGAGTCTTGGGGCAGGTAGGATTGATCCGCTTCGAAATCCCATTCTCCGCAAGATTTGACTTTCGCCCCAGACGTGATAAAATGGCAGCCGGTGTCAAGACACTCGCCCCGTGTGGAACGGACGTCGACCTGACCCTGTTTCATTGTTCATGTGAGACGCAGTGATAGACTCTCGGGAGTACTAACTGATGCCGGGCGACTGTTCTTTGTCCCGGCATTGTTGTCTACTCAGGGTGGGAGGTATCGGCGGTTGTTGATCCTCCTTGACGAGGCGGGAACATAACTATAGGAGCTAGCGGATATGGAGGCAGAATCTAACCACGAACCTCAACCTCAGGCCGAGCAGGTAAAGAGCATGGAGACCTTGCTTGAGAAGGAAGATGACTATGCCCCCCCAAAACCTGGGGAGATCCGAACGGCGACGGTCATCGAGATTGGCGCCGATGGAGCCCTGGTAGACATCGGCTTCAAGCGCGAGGGCTTTGTTTCCCAAGACGACCTCCAGAAGGTGCAGGGTGCCGACATGGAGGAGGTGCAGGAGGGAGAAGAGGTGCCTGTGCTTATCCTGCGCCCCACGACTGGGGAAGGGTACTTGCCTGTTTCTATTCATAAGGCTCGTCTGGCCGAGGATTGGCTCCAGGCCGAGGAGCTGCTGGAGAGTGGGGAGATCTTCGAGGCGGAAATATCCGGCTACAATCGAGGGGGACTCACCGTACAGTTTGGGAAGATCAGAGGCTTCATTCCGCTCTCACATGTCGTTGGTATTCCCCGGCATCTCCAGGGAGAGAAGCGCAGGGAACGACTCAAGAAACTGGTGGGCCGAGAAGTAGGCTTGAAGGTTATCGAGGTCAATCGGCAGCGTCGCCGACTCATCTTGTCGCAAAGGCGGGCCTACCGCGCGTGGCAGGAAATGCGAAAGCGAGAGCTGCTGGAGGAGCTGCAGGAGGGAGAGCACCGTCGTGGTTCTGTCACCGGCCTAACTGACTTTGGCGCCTTCGTGGATTTGGGTGGCGCTGATGGCCTTGTCCACATCTCGGAGTTGTCGTGGGGGCGGATAGACCACCCGCGCGAGGTGGTAGGAATCGGGGACGAGGTAGAGGTGGTGGTGCTCGAGGTGAACCGGAAACGTGGGCGTATCTCCCTGAGTCTTAAGGAGACTCAGGAGGATCCTTGGAAATCGGTGGACGAGTCTTACCATAGGGGAGACTTGGTTGAAGGAAAAGTGACCCACGTCGCTGACATTGGTGCCTTCGTGGAGCTGGAGCCGGGCATAGAGGGATTGCTGCACGTGAGCGAGTTGGTGGGCGCACCGGCGGTGAAGGCGGAGGAGGTGGTGCATGCCGGTGACGAGGTGCTGCTGAAGGTAATCCGCGTGGAGAAGGACCGCCGCCGGATCGGACTCAGCGCCCGGCGAGTGCGAAGAGAGGAATGGGAGCGCTGGACGGTTGAGAGGAGACGCCGTGAGGCTGAAGCCGTCGAGGCAGCCGAGGAAGAAGACGTCCCCTTGGCAGAAGAGGCGGAGACGGAGCCGGCTGAGGAGGTAGTTGCCTCGGAAGGCGAGATTGAGGCGGTGGAGCCGGCGGAGGAAGAGGAGGAGACTCCCTCAGTCGATGAGGCCGAAGCTGCAGAATCTGTTCGGGAGGTCGAAAAGGGTTCGGGCCGCGAGTCCGAGGCCGCAGAGGAGACTTCGTCAACAGACGAGTCCGAGGCAGACGAGCCAGATCAGCCAGCCGAAGAAGAGGAGAGTACCTCAGCTGACGAAGCTGAGGACAGCGGCTTGGCTGCGGATGAGCAAGAGGACGAGGAAGCCTAGCACGGAGCTTGAGGAACATGCCTCCGGGGCGGCGGGTAACCCGAGTGGGCATGTTCTGCCAGCAAAGGTAGCACGCCGTGGGCAAGAAGGAAGAGAAGGTCGAGGTCAAAGGGACGGTCGTCGAGGCTCTGCCTGGTACCCAGTTCCGGGTGCGGCTTGATACTGGGCAGGAGGTGCTGGCCTACCTCTCAGGCAAGATGAGGAAGTACTACATCCGTGTCCTCCTGGGGGATCGAGTGAAGGTGGAGCTCTCTCCATATGACCTGAGACGCGGTAGGATCGTCTACCGATACAAGCGCAGTTTTGAGGACGAGGAATAGCATCTAGGCAGGTAGCCCGCACGCCTCGCGAGCGAGTGTCCTGCTGGGGCGTCGGCCCAGGGGAGAGGATGGAATTGGTCTATCGTCGCTTGAGGCGGCGGCTGGACACCATACCCAACGGTTTTCCGGCTACTGAGAGTGGCGTTGAACTGCGCCTCCTGGCCAAGATCTTCACCCTACAGGAGGCCGAACTGGCGGCTGAGATGCGGTTGAGGTACGAGACGGCCGAGGACATAGCCGCTAGCACCGGAGCTGATCCCAAGGTCGCTTATCAGACCCTCAAGGGCATGGCTCGAAAGGGCCTCATCCGTGCCCGCCGGGGGGATGAGGGGCTGATGTTTGCCCTTATGCCGTTCGTAGTCGGCGTCTACGAGGAGCAACTCCCACGCATGGACGTTGAGCTGGCAGCGCTGGCGGAGCAGTACTTCCGTGAGACCGGTGGCGAGACGATCCTGGACACCCCGCCTCCGATTCATCGAGTGATCCCCGTCGAAGAGGCCATACCCTTCGATCTTGAAGTCTTTCCGTATGAGCGCGCCGCTGCCTTGGTGGAGAGTGCGCGCTCGTGGGGTGTGCGTGACTGCATCTGCCGGGTGCAGCGGAGGCTTGTCGGCAACGAATGCGATTATCCGCTGGAGGCGTGCCTTGTGCTGGCCCCGGTGGAGGGAGCCTTTCGGGGAGACGGCCCCACCCGACCTCTCAGCAAGGAGCAAGCGCTGGAGCTTCTGAGAGAGACGGAGGAAGCCGGACTCGTACACTCCACCGGCAACTTCCGTGACCGTCACTACTACATTTGCAACTGCTGCACCTGCTGTTGCGCCGTTCTGCGAGGTCTGGTTGAGCATGGGGTGCCTACCGCTGTGGCTCGCTCCGGCTTCCGCTCCGCCGTGGACGCCGAAATCTGCTCCGGCTGCGGTGCGTGTGTTGAGCGGTGCCCCTTCGAGGCGCTGTCGGTACCTGAAGAGATCTGCAGAGTGGATCACGCTCGCTGCTTGGGCTGTGGCGTGTGTGCCAGCTCCTGTCCCACTGGGGCACTAGGGCTGGAGCGGCTCCCCGCTGCTGAGGTGACTCCGCCTCCGGCCAACATCCAGGAGTGGGCACTCCAGCGAGCGCAGGCGCGAGGCATCTCCCCGGAGGAAATCCTCTAGCGCGTTCCTCTGAGCGAATCTCGTGCCAGCCGATGCATCTTCCTCTTGCCACTCTTTCCCTTCTGCGGTACACTAGCTGCTACTATGTCTACATCAGACTTAATCCTGCTACACGCACCGAGCGTCTATGACTTCAGGCAGCGAGCTACACTGTGGGGGCCCATCTCCGATGTGGTTCCCTCCACTCCCATCTACGATATGTACCCCGTTGGCTTTGCCACTCTCAGCGACTATCTGGAGCGGCATGGCTTTCGCACGCGGATCGTAAACCTGGCAGTGCGCATGCTGCGGTCGGAGTCGTTCGACGCTGAGAGATTCATCGCTGGTCTCCGAGCCCGCGCCTTTGGCGTGGATCTCCACTGGCTGGCTCACGCACAGGGGGCCTTGGAGGTGGCACAGATGGTGCGTCAGCACCATCCGCAGACGCCGATTCTCTTTGGAGGTTTCTCAGCCACCTACTACCATGAGGAGCTGATTCGCTATCCCCAGGTGGACTACGTAGTACGTGGGGATTCCACTGAGGAGCCGTTGCGGCAGCTCTTGGAGTGCCTGCGCACGGGCCAGCAGCCGGTGGAGGTGCCCAATCTCACCTGGAAGGATTGGGCAGGCCATGTTCGCGTAAACCCACAGAGCTACCTGCCGGCTGACCTGAGCCACATTCAGCCGGGCTTCAGTCAGATGGTCCGGTCTGTTGTACGGGATCGAGACTTGGTCTCCTCCGCCCCCTTCAGGCGCTGGTTGGACTATCCCATCATGGCCGTGCTGACGGTGCGCGGCTGCACTCAGCACTGTGCCGTGTGCGGTGGGTGTGCCGAAGGGCACAATGTCATGTCTGGACGCACGCGGCCGGCCTTCCGCAGCCCGGAGGATCTCGCTCAGGACGTGCGCGAGGCCCGCCGCATAAGCCGCGGACCGATCTTCATCCTGGGCGAGCTGCGTCTTGCGGGAATGGACTACGCCCGCCGCTTCCTCCGCGCCGTCCAAGGTGTCAGCGGCCCCTTCATGGTCGAGTTCTTCTTCCCGGTCACCCGTGACTACGCCGAACAGGTGGCCGCCGCTCTGCCCGATCTTATCGTCGAGTTCTCCCCAGATTCGCACGATCCTGCCGTTCGCAAGGCCTTGGGAAAGCACTACACCAACCAGGAGATCGAGGAGACCATCCGCAACTGCCTGGCGGTTGACTGCCGCCGCTTCGATCTGTTCTTCATGAACGGTTTGCCCCGCCAGACGCCCGACTCCGCTCTGGGGACGGTGGATTACTGCGGACACCTGCTCCAAACCTTGAATGGCGCCGGTCGTTTGATGCCCTTCGTGGCCCCCCTGGCCCCGTTCCTGGATCCAGGGAGTCCGGCCTTCGAGGATCCCACGCGGTTCGGATATCGGCTCTTCTGTCGTACGCTGGAGGATCATCGCCGGGCGCTCTTGGCGCCAACGTGGAAGCATATTCTCTCTTATGAGACCGAGTGGATGGATCGTGACACCATCGCAGCCGTCACCTACGAGGCGGGCCGCCGCATGAATCGGCTCAAGGCTCGGTATGGCCTTGTTTCTCCGGAGAAGGCAGCGGAGACGGAGGATCGAATTGAGCGAGCGGTTTCGCTGATGGCCGAGATTGATCGCTTGGTCGTCAGCTGCGCTCCCCAGCAATTGGAGCGAGAGCTGCTGTCGCTCAAGGATCAGATTGATCGAGCCAACACCTCCACCGTCTGCGATAAGAGGGAGCTGGATGTGCCGGTGGGGCGGATCCCATTCAACGTTCTAGAGTTGGCAAGGCTGGGTCTGAGAGAGGTGGGGAGCTGGCTAGGGCTTCTTGGAAGGAACGGGAGCGCCTAGCTGAGGGATCGTGAGGTGAGCGTGAGCAGGGTCACCTCCGGCCGACAGTTTAGGCGGACTGGCGGTGCCACCAGCCCAACCCCCCGGGTGACGTACAGCTGCATCTGCCCGATCCGATAGAGACCGGCTGGGTATCGCTGGCCCAGATAAGGAAGGAGCGGTGGCCCCAGCAGAGGGATATGAACCTGTCCGCCATGGCTGTGACCAGAGAGCTGGAGCATCACTCGGCCATCGGCAGCGGCTCGGTCGGCGAAATCGGGCTCGTGGGCCAGGAGTAGCACTGTGGCGTCCGGCGTCACCTCAGACAGTGTCCTCTCCAGGTCGGCCTGCTGCTCCCACACGTCGTCCACCCCGGCCAGCCAGAGGCCTTCGTTCACCTCCAGGGCTTGATTCCTGAGCACCTCTATCCCCGCCACCTCTGCCAGGGTCCTTGCCACCCTCTCCGCGTTGGTCCAGTGATCGTGGTTCCCCAGACAAGCATAGATCCCGCCGGGGGCCTGCATACGTGCGAGCTCGTCGGCGCAGGACTGGATGAAGGCGGCTGACTGGGAGACGAAATCGCCGACCAGGAGGATCAGGTCTGGATTCCCCGCCTGCGCCAAATCCACGGCTCGAGCGACCTGTCCCTGCGTGACATGAGGACCTCGATGAAGATCGGCGAGGAGTGCCAGCTTGGATCCTTCCAGGTGTGCTGGCAAGCCCTCCAGGTTGACCTCCACCTGCCTCAAGGCCAGCCAGTGTGGCTCGATCAGATGCGCGTAGACAGAACTGCCCGCTGAGGCTAGGGCAGCAGCTCCCAAGCTCCCCAGCGTCCTTCTCAGGAACTGACGACGAGAGATTCGCCCCATTGCAGACCGATTATAGCTCCTTTGCTGCCGACAGACCAGTGATCATCGACCGATGGCGGGGTGTCCCTTTCTTGACGGGTATGGGTGTGGTATAATCTCTCCGGCTATCAAGAGTCAACAGGGCGCAACAGGAGGTATCAATGCGACGTCTCTTACTGCTCATGACACTGATGGGGGTCTTGCTGAGCGGTTGCACTTGGCGGCGCTCCGGCTCGACATCGGCCTTGCCTGCGGAGACATCGGAGCCAACACGCCGCATCGTCTACGGCCTCACGCTGGCTCCCTCTGGGATTGATCCCCACGTCAACGCCTCGTCGGAACTGGGCATCCCCCTGACCTCGGTCTACGACACTCTGGTCTGTCAGGACTCGCAGACCGGCGAGTTCGTCGCTGGCCTCGCCGACCGGTGGGGAGTCTCTGAGGATGGGCGGGTCTATACCTTCCACTTGCGGCAGGGGGTCACCTTTCACGACGGTACGCCCTTCAACGCAGAGGCGGTCCTCTTCAATCTAGAGCGAATCACCAGCCCGGAGCTGGAGTCCCAGAAGGCTCGCTTCATGCTGGGCCCGTACAATGAGACGGAAGTTGTGGATGAGTACACGGTCCGCATCCACCTGAGTGAACCCTTTGCCCCTCTCCTGGACGCGCTGAGTCAGGTCTATCTTGGGATGGCCTCCCCAACAGCGGTTGAGAAGTGGGGCGACGAGTACCAACTGCACCAGGTGGGCACGGGCCCCTTCGAGTTTGTCGAGTATGTGCCGGGAGACCACCTCCTGTTGCGGCGCAATCCGGAGTATGGCTGGGCCCCTTCGCTCTACGAGCACGGAACCGCCCAGGTGGACGAGGTGGAGTTTCGCTTCTTCACCGACCCGGCCACCCGCTCCCCAGCACTGGAGACAGGGGACGCGGACGTGATGGGGGAGATCCCTCCACAGGACGCTGCTCGGCTCCAGGAGAATTCTGATTTTCGAGTGGAGTCGGTGCGCATCCCTGGTGCCTCACTGATGCTCTTTCTGAACACTGCCCGCCCGCCGCTGGACGACCTTCGGATACGACGGGCGCTTCTCTACGGGACCGATCGGGAGGCCATCGTCTCTGCCATCTTTCGAGACACTTCGCCGGTTGCGTATGGTCCGCTGGCGGCGGTGACCTTCGGCTATGACCCGGCTGTGCAAGATGTGTATCCCTACGACCCGACCCAGGCGGCAGCGCTGCTTGAGGAAGCAGGCTGGACCGACTCCGATGGCGACCGGCTGCGTGATCGGGAAGGGGAGCCGCTCAGCCTCGATCTCTACTTGATGGGCTGGGGATACATGCCCGAGGTCGGCCAGCTGATTGCCGCGCAGTGGGCAGAGCTGGGGATCGGCGTGGAGAGCCAGGTGGTTAGTTACCCGGAGGCGCTTGAGGTGGCGGGTGAGGGGCAGCATCACGTGATTCCCTTCGTCCTCTCAGGCAGCGACCCCGACATCTTGCGCAAGTTCTTTCATTCTCAGGCCGTTTTCAACTGGGCCTTGGTGGATGATCCGCAGATGGACAGATGGTTGGAGGATGCGACTCGAATCTCGGATCGCGAGCAGCGGGCTGCACTCTACAGCCGGGTACAGCTGCGGGTGATGGACGACGCGTTGATCATCCCGATTCGCGACTATGTTAATCTGAACGGGGTGAGCAACCGTGTGCAGGGGCTTCGCTTCGACGCCCAGGGGTGGTTTCCCTGGTTGGTCGACGTGACGGTTGAGATGCCGTGATACGTGATGTGCGGCACGAAGCGCAAGGCGGCACATCCACCGCGCGCCACGTGTTGCGTTCTCCTTGATCTTGGTGCCATGCGATGGTAGCGGGGTATGTAGGGAGGAGGCTTGCCCAGGCGGCCTTCGTCCTTTGGCTGGCGGCGACCCTGGCCTTTGTCGCTCTTAAGCTGACCCCCGGCGATCCGGCCCAGGCGCTGTTGGCCGCCTCCGGGGCCACGCCCGAAGAGATCGCCGAGCAGCGGGCGCGCTTGGGGCTGGATGAGCACCCCTTGGTCCAGTATGCCCGGTATCTGACAGACCTGATGCGGGGGGATCTGGGGCGGTCGTGGCTGCATGGCCGGTCGGTGGCGCGCATGGTAGTGGAGCAGCTACCGTCCACCGCGGAACTGGCTTTGGCGGCGACGGCCGTGGGCGTAGCGCTGGGGATGACTCTGGGAATCTTGGCAGCCGTCCGCAGATCCACCTGGCTCGACGCCGCGGCGACGGCGCTTGCGGTGGTGGGACTCTCCACTCCCACCTATTGGACGGGCTTGCTGGCAATCCTCCTCTTCTCCCTGCACCTGCGTTGGCTGCCGGCTACCGGAGAGGGAGGACTGCGCCATCTTCTGTTGCCTGCATCGGTGCTGGGCTTTGCGCTCTCCGGCTCCATCGCTCGCCTGGTGCGGGCACGAGTCGCGGAAGTATTGGGGGCGCCGTTCGTGGTTGCGGCCCGGGCGCGGGGGCTCCCTCCTCGGCGCGTGCTCTTTGTCCACGTGCTCCGCGCCGCGCTAGGGCCCGCCCTCGCGGTGACCGCTCTTCAGTTTGGCTTCCTGTTAGGTGGAGCGGTGATCACCGAGTCGGTCTTTGCCCGGCGGGGACTGGGTCGGCTGGCAGTAGAGGCCATACTCTGGCAGGATCTGCCCGTGGTGCGCGGAGTGGTGTTGGTCGGCGCGTCGGCCTACGTATTGGTCAACTTGGCTGCAGACCTGATCCAGCTCTGGCTTGATCCCCGGCTGCGGGAGGAGAGGGCGTGATCGAGTGGACCACTCCTCCGGCACGCCCACTGCTCCGGCAGCCGGCGGCCCTGGCGGCGCTGGCCTGGTTGGCCCTGATAGCTGTGGCGGCGTCTCTGGCGCCCTTGCTGGCACCTGTGGGCCCGCGTGTGGCCGATACGGATCGGGTGCTCTTGCCGCCGGGCCCGGGCGGGCCCTTGGGAACCGACTTCCTGGGCCGGGACGTCTGGGCGCGGCTTCTGTGGGGCGGCCGATGGACGCTGCGGATGGGCGGGCTGGCGTTGGTGGTGGCGGTGGGGCTTGGGTTGCCGATGGGCCTGGCAGCGGGCAGCTTGGGCGGCCGCGCCGACGCGGTTCTGATGCGCCTGGTGGAAGGGTTGCTCGCCTTTCCGGGACTCCTCTTGGCGATGGCTATGGTCGCGGTGCTCGGCACAGGGCTGGTGCCCGTGGCGATAGCGGTGGGAGTAGCCGCCGCTGCGCCGTATGCTCGAGTGGCGCGGAGCGTCGCACTGGAGGTGCGGACAAAGCCCTACATTGAAGCAGCCCGCGCTGTGGGCTGTGGTCCTTGGCGGATTGCGCTGCGTCACGTGCTGCCCAACGCCGCGTCCTCTCTCATTGCGTTCGCTGCCACGCAGCTGGGCTGGGTGCTCCTCAATGGCGCCGCGCTTAACTTCTTGGGGCTTGGTGCACGCCCCGGTACCCCTGAATGGGGAGCGATGCTGGCCGAGGGACGTGGGTATCTGCGGGATGCTCCCTGGGCTAGCGCCTTTGCCGGCCTGGCGCTCACGCTAACCGTGCTGGCGGCCAACCTGGTGGGCGATGGGCTGCAGGAGGCGCTGGGGCGGTCCTAGAGGAAAGGTTACAGAACCTCGTGAGGGAGCTCCAGCTTCTCTCCGCAGTCCGGGGAACGGTGCTCCGCATTGGTCAGGGATGCAGCCACCTCTTGACAAGATGGAGGACTTCCTGCGGCGTCTGCTCTGCCTCAAACCAGTGAATGGCTGGATCGTCTAGATCAAACCAATTGTACTGGTGACGGATCAGTTTGCGCGTGGCGCGTTTGATCGCCTCGGTCACGTCCTCCAGTGTCGCCGCGCCCTCGAAATAGGGGCGGAACTGGGCATAGCCCAGGCCGGACATCGCCGGAAGATCCCAGTCGTATCCGGCTTCGACCAACTGCTGTACCTCCTCTAAGAGCCCTGCCTCAATCATCGTCTCAAGGCGTGCGTCAGCACGATCGTAGAGCTCTTGGCGATCCATCGTGAGGCCGATCTGCAGGATGTCGTAGGGTGGGGGGGTCCGGGTGCGCTGGGCAGAGAAGGGCTGACCGGTGACCAGATAGACCTCCAGAGCGCGCACCACGCGGCGGACGTTGTGAGGGTGAATGCGCTCTGCGGCCTCTGGGTCGACAGTTGCCAGACGGGCGTAAAGGGCGTGGGTCCCTTCGCGGCGGGCCTGTTTCTCCAGCTCGGCCCTCAGCTTGGGCTGTGGCGGGACAGCGGGGGGATTCCATCCTTCGACGATGGCCCGCACGTATTGACCGGTACCGCCCACCAGCATTGGGAGCCGGCTGCTGGTGTGAATCTCGGCGATCGCCTCCTTGGCCAGTTGACAGAACTGGGCCAGGCCCACCGTCTCATCCGGCTCGGCGATGTCTATCAGATGGTGAGGGACGCGTGCGCGCTCCCTGGGAGTGGGCTTTGCGGTGCCGATGTCCATCCCGCGGTAGAAGAGCCGCGAGTCCGCCGAAACGATCTCGCCTTCGAGTCGCTCGGCTAGATGGAGGGAGAGTGTCGTCTTGCCCACGGCCGTGGGACCAACGATGACCAAGAGCGGGGCCTGCCCAGGTTTCATCATCTTCCTTCCACGGCGTTCTCCAATACCTCCAAACGCGTCAGCCTGCCTGCGCGATCCATTTCCACCGCCACCACGTCCAACCGCCAGTCCACATCACCGAGGTCATGCTCGACCAGGTAGTGCTGGGCGACTGTGATCATCCGGGCTTGCTTGGCCGGTGTAAGTGACTCCTCCGGGGTGCCGAGGGCACTGCCTCGACGGGTGCGCACCTCCACAAAGACCCAGACCTCCCTGTGGCGGCTCACGATATCCACCTCACCGGCCTGGCAGCGCCAGTTTCGCTCGACGATCCTATAGCCCCGGCGTGCCAACTCGCAGGCGGCCAGCTCCTCGCCCCGGCGGCCCAGTCCCATGCGCCTGCTACTCATCTGCGCCCCTGCGCTGACTATCCATCAACTGCTCGTAGTGGGCAACCATCTGGGCCGTGGTGCGCTGCACGTCGTACTGCTCGCCTGTGGCTCGTGCACCTTCGGCCAAGCGTCTCCTGAGAGCTTCGTTGTGCAGCAATTCAGCCCAGGCCTGCGCAAAAGACTCCATCTTGCAGTCGGCCAGCAGGCCATTGACGTTCGGCTGGACGACGTGGCGAATCCAGTAGACATCCAGCCCGACGATGGGAAGCCCTGCCGCCAGTGCCTCTATTACAGCGATGGGCAGCATCTCGATCCTCGACGCTGTGACGAAGAGGTTGGCGAGGTTCGCATACGCTGGCACGTCGGCAGGGGGAACTTGTCCCACGAAGCGCACACGCGCTTCGAGATCCATCTCGCTGGCGAGCTCCTCGAGCGACTGTCGCTCGTCCCCGTCGCCGACGATGAGGAGGTAGGCGTTCGCCAGTTCCGGCCGGGCGAGAGCCTTCAGCAGGAAGCGCACGTTCTTCTCCGGTGCCAGTCGGCCAACGAATAGGGCAAGTGGCGCCGAGGTGGGCAGGCCCAGTTCCTCTCGCTTCAGCCTAGTCGCTGGTTCACGGCACCGAGCGAGCTCGACGCCGTATGGGACCACCTCCATGGGCGAGCTCACTCCAAGGTTCTTCATCACCCGCATCGCCTCTGGTGTCGGCGCTGTCACCACATCAAACTGATCCGCGCACCACCGCAGAACGGGTCTGAGAACAGCGCGGTAGGCTGAGAGGGGGAGAACAGGCAATCGCATGGTTCCCAGGAGATCGTAGCGAGTGTGGCAGCTCAGGACGAGAGGGAGATCATAGCGCCTGCCGTAGCGCAGTGCCATGATGCCGCTGAGCACTGGCTGGTTGGCGTGCAGTAGATCCAGTGTTCTCATTACGGACACTGCGTCACGGTCGTAGCCTAGACCGACGTAGTAGCCTGGCTTGACAAAAGGGAGTCCGAAAGAGCGAAGGACGCCATCCTCATCGCCGGGATCTTCGCGCCCCCAGGTAAAGACGAATACTTCGTGCCCCAACTCCTCCAACGTGCGCTTGTGCAGCGATATGAAGCGGATCACGCCGTTGACGCCTGGCCTGTAGCCGTCGGTCAGCAAGCCGATTCGCACGTGTGCCTTCCAGTGCTCAGTTCTTCGCGCCGATTCGATCGGTAGGGAATCTGTGCACCGATGGAAGGAGCATCATCCGTTGAAGAGTCGGATTCTCGCCCCATAGTTGTTCCTGGCCCTCGTGAGGCTCACCGGAGAGTCAGCGGTCGAAGTAGATCGACTTGCCGCTGGCCGAGAGAGGGATGCCCATGACGAAATCCGCATCGATCATACCTAGTTCGCGTGCCACTACCCCGACGCGGTACATGATGCGGTTGTCCACGTTCAGCATCGCGGCTGTCTTCACTGCTGAACCGAGGGCGATACCCATATCCAAGATGCGCATGGCGCAGTTGGGGCCTAGGAACTCCGTCTCGACAGTGTTGGGCTCGATGCAGGTCTCACTGCCGCAGGCGCCGCAGTCGAGTCCCAGGACGTCGGCGTCCTTCAGACCGATGAGGACCACGGCTTCCGAGTCGAGGACATTTTCCCCATCGCGGTCGAAGTTGCCCTTGCCCGTTCGCCTCCCGAAAGCGATCATGGCCTGGCCCAGCCGCTGCAAATCGTCTCCAGAGACGATCGCAGCGACAATGAAATCCCTGCCCGCTGCTTTGGGCGCTGTCCGGGCGGAGATAGCCATCAACTCAGCTACGGTGTGTACACTCATCCTTCCTCCTCAATCTCGTAGTCATAGGTGATCTCTGTGCCGGCCTCAAGGGTGGCGCCCACCGAGCAGTACTTGTTCTTCGAGAGCTCAATGGCATCCCGCACTGCTTTCTCGCTGAGTTCCCGCCCTCGCAGTCGGTATCTGAGGTGAATGCGGGTGTAGGCCCAGGGAGGATCTGGCTTCTGTTCGCCGGAGACAGTGATCTCCAGGTCAGTGAGATGCTGTCGTTTCTTGGTTAGGATGTTGGCCACGTCGTAGGCGGTGCAACCTCCTAGTGCGATCAGCATTAGCTGGCTGGGGCTTATGCCGGTGCCGTTCTCCTCGTCCTGGCTGGACATGACGACCGAATGCTTGTTGGCGTCAAAGCCCACGAACTGAAGTTTCTCTAGCCATTTTACGCTTACGGTAGCCATCTGCTGTCAATTCCCTTTCAGTAACATCCGCAGTTGCCGGGCCGTATCCACTGACTGCCCTTGCCAATGGTTGTTCATGTAAACGAGTGTGAGTGGGGCCTCGCTGTCCATCTGGCGGATCCTGGGCACCCATTCCATGAGTTCCTCATCGCTGTAGGCGTAGTTGTATCGCTCCCACGCCTCGTCGTGCTGCCACCATTTCTCGTAGTTGCGGCCGTGAAAGCGGACGTAGCCGACCGGCCCAGTGACCATGCTCATCGGGGGGATCAAGCTCTTGAACTGCGGCTGATCCACGTTGCAGAAGCCGAAGTCCATCTCCTGCAGCTGATCGAATGTGTCCTCGGTGATCCAATCCCGCCCGCGAAACTCGACCACGACCGGGAGCTCTCCGAAGCCCATCCGGACTCGATGGAGGTATTCGCGGTTCTCCTTCGTGTTGTGAAAAGAGTGCGGGAACTGCGCAAGGATGGTCGCGAACTTGCCTTGCTCAAGCAACGGGTCCAAAGCGGCGACGAATTGCTCCATCTCGGGCTCTGGCTCCTCGCGGTCGTGGGTGATGCCCCGGAAGGCTTTGATGGAAAACAGGAAGCCCTCAGGCACCTTGTCTGCGATTCGTTCCATCGTCCAGGCATTTGGGATGCGGTAGTAGGAGAAGTTGAGTTCACAGGTGGGAAACTCTTGAGCGTAGAAGTGGAGCCAATCCTTCTTGGGTAGATCCTCAGGGTAGACTGGGCCCACCCAATCCTTGAAGCTGAAGCCGCTTGTGCCAACCAGGGTGGTCATTTCCTGCTTCTCCCCCCATAGGACCCGGTGGGTAGGCAGGGGCGCAGCGGAGCTGCGCCCCTGCGTGTCGGACCAGGGTCTGTTCCCGATCGGGGACGCTTACACCGGACGGAAGTAGGCGATGTCCAGGATGCTTCCCTTCCGTTCCTCTTTGTCCCTGAAGACTGCCTCCACGTACATCCCGATGTACAGCTGGGCGGGCTCCACCTCGCTCAGGAAGTGGACCAGCCCGCCGTCAGTGTTGTCCAGGCGGACGAAGGCCAGGATGTGCGGCTCCTCGGAGCGGCTGCCGTCCAGATCGAGGTGGACAACTGTGAAGGTGTGCACTGTGCCGGTGGAGGGGACCTCCACCCATTCGTCAAGCTTGGAGAAGCACCGCTCGCAGTTGAGACGAGGTGGAACGTAGGTGCGGTCGCATTCGGGGCAGCGCGTGCCCAGCAGCTGCCCATTCTCTTGAATCTCCCGGAAGAACCGCTCCCCGGCTAACCCCGCTGTATAGCGGCTGGTAATGGGGATGTCACCCTCCCAGGCTATTGCGTCTCGCAGATGTTCGATTCGATACAAAAGGCTCATTTGAGACCTCCTCACTGCAGTGGTTTGAAGTAGGCGATGTCGGTGATGGAACCGGTGCGTTCCTCAGCCGGCTTCCACACAGCCTCTACCCTGAGGCCGATCTCGACGGCCTGTGGATCTACCTCACCCAGAAGGTGCATTATGCCCATACCTGGCGATGCACCATCTATGGCCACAACGGCTGGGATCTGCGGTTCCTTGATGCGTGCCATGTCCCAGGTGACGTAGCAGAGGGAGTAGGTGATGACGGTGCCGGTGTCTTCCAGGGGGATCCAGGCACTGGCGGGCAGGAAACAGTGCTCACAGAACATGCGCGGTGGGACCATCACCCGTCCGCACCCGGGGCAGCCGGTGCCAATCAGACGGCCGGCCTTTAGTTCCTGCAGGAACCGGCCGATGGCGACTCCAGCGTCCCAGGCGTAGCGTGCGTTGGGATCCCAGGTCTCGAAGAGGACGCGGCCCTCCTCAAAGTCGTCTTTGTGCAAGTATGTGCTGTCGTATACGTGCTCTTTCATCTGTGCCCTCCTAGATCCCCATCACGACGACGGTGGCAACCTGCATCAGGTCGCCCCAGGCCTGTGCCAGGCCGCGCTTCGGCTGACCAGGCACCTGGCGAGCGCCGGCCTCGCCGCGCAGTTGCCAGAAGATCTCCGCTACCTTCATAAGACCGGCGGCAGCGATGGGGTTGCCGACTCCCAACAGTCCTCCGCTGGGGCAGACTGGTAGGTCTCCATCTCGCTGGGTGACTCCTGCTGCGGCAGCCTCTGGCGCCTTGCCCTTATCGAACAGCATCAGTCCCTCCAAGTGGTGAAGTTCCTTGTAGTCGAAGGGGTCGTAGGGCTCGGCGATGTGAATCTGCTTGCGCGGCTCGGTGATGCCGGCCATGTTGTAGGCCATTCGGGCCGCCTCTTCCACGTAGACGGGGTAGGAGAGATCCCGGTTGCTCCAGTAAGCCGTGTCCAGGTTCCAGCCAACGCCCTCTACCCAGACCGGCTTGTCCGTGACCCGACGTGCGACGTGCTCGGCGGTCATCACAAGGGCCACCGCGCCATCGGTGACGGGGCTCACGTCCAGTCGCTGAACAGGCCACGCCAGCACTTCGGAGTCGAGTACGTCCTCGACTGTGATGTCGGGGTCGCCTAAGAGGGCTGCCGGATGGTCGGCAGCGTTGTGCTTGTTCTTCACGGACACTGTGGCGATGTCTCGCTTGCTGAGCCCATATCGGCTCATATAGGCGTTCATCTCCAGAGCGAATATCCACAGCAAGTTCGGCTTCAGAGGGCGCTCAGTGGTGTGGTCGAAGATGGTCAGGAAAGCGCCCTGGGGGTGGGGCTGGCAGGAGGACATCTTCTCCTCGCAGACGACCAGCACGGTATCGAACAGGCCGCTGGCGACGTGGTACCAACCTTGGATGGCGGCGAACACGCCCGTCCCCCCGCCGACGTAGCCGCGAATGACTGGCCTACCCCAGCCTCCGCAAGCGTCGGAGAGGTATTCGCTGTTCATGTGGACGCCATCGAAGGCGTCTGGTGCTGTGCCAACGATTACGGCATCAACGTCATCCAGGGTCAGTTCACAGGACGCCAGCGCCTTGCTGGCTGCCTCCCAGGCCAGTTCCTTAGCCGTCTCCTGAGCGCGCCGGACGAACTTGGTCATCCCTGCGCCAGTTACTGCAACTCTATCTCTTCCCATGATCTGCCTCCTTAGTTACTCAGGACGACGGCTGCGCCGCCAGTGGTGGGCACGCCTCGCCAACCAAAGGCCAGGCCGACCTCGGCGTCCTCGATCTGCCGCTGACTGGCCTCGCCTCTCAGCTGCAGCACAACCTCCAGCGTGCGGGCCAATCCTGTGCAGTCCAGCATGTGCCCTCCGCCGAGACTCCCACCAGAGGGATTCACCGGAAACTCCCCGGTCAGTTCTGTACCGCCCTCCAGGACCCACTTCCCCGCCTCGCCCGACCGGCAGAGCTCCAGAGCCTCCAGATGCTGGAGCTCCTTGTAGGCGAAGGTATCGTCCACCTCGGCGAAGTCGATCTCCTGGCGAGGGCTCTTGATGCCGGCGGTACGGTAGGCCATCTGGCCGGCCAGGTAGGCATAGGCGGCCTGTCCCCAGGAGCGGCTTTCCAGCCAGAAGGTGTCGTTGGCCCAGCCGATCCCTCGAACCCAGATCGGTCTCTCGGTCAGCGCCCGGGCGGTCTCGCCCGAGGCCAAGACGAAGACGACCGCGCCATCGGCGTGGTCAGCGCACTCCAGACGGGTGAGGGGTTCGGCAACCGGCTCAGAGAACAGAACGTCGTCAACAGCCAGATCAGCTCCGTACCCGGCCAGAGGATTCCTCAGGGCGTTGCGGCGGTTCTTGACCGCAACGCTGGCGCAGGCCTCGAGTGTGATGCCCGTCTCAGCCAGATACCGGCGCATCTCCATGCCGGCGATGAAATAGGGATGAACGGCGAGGGGCCGGTTGAAGACGGGATCCATGGCGTAGGCGATGATGTGGGGAAGGGTGAGGATGTTGGATGCCTTGCTGTGTGCCTCCACGACGATGATGTCAAACTCGCCGGTCAGGATCTGCATCACTGCTGCCGCAAGCCCATGAATGCCGTCGCCGGTGATGGTCTGAACGGGCCGGTGCAGCGCGCCCATCTGGTCGGGGACGTATTCGTCGAAGATACTGGTGCCCTCGTTGAAATCCTCCCCTACGGTGACGAAGCTGTCCACGTCCCGTCGGGGGTCGATCCCCGCGTCCTCATAGGCGCGGACGGCAGCCTCGTACATCATCTCTTTGTAGGAGATGTCGGGGGTGATGGAGCGAAAAGGGCTCCATCCCAACCCTACGATGGCAACTTCTCGGATCATGTCATTGACCTCCTTGTGGTCATCCTATGATCTGGTTCATCAGCGAGCAATGCGTGCCGTCGCTTGTCTAGCTCCCACCTCCTTCTAGGGTTGCAGCTATCGTACAAGTCAACTACTCCAGGAACCTGAAGGTTGGAGGAATCTGCTCGAGTTTCTCCAAGACTTCCTCCCTGTCAAACTCGGAGACAGTGCCAGCGGGGTAGTTCTCTACGTTTCCGGAGTGCATGAATAGGGCTATTTCGTAGCAGGTGTCCTCGTGGATGGTGCGATAGCTGATCTGTTCGTATATGCTTCCCGCTGCCCCTTCCACGGTTGAGCCTTTGTAGAGGGTGATGGAATCGATCTCTACCTCTCCCAGACTCTCCTCCAGTTCGCTTTGAGGCTCCAGACAGCTCGACAGTGCTTCTTGGCTCTGGCTGGCGCCCACAATCACACAGGCCTTGGACAGGTTGGTTCCGCTATAATACCGCGTGTCGGCCAGTCGAAAACTCACAATGACGTTCCCCATCACGGCGGCTGGCTGACAAGGAATGTCTATGAAAAAACCGCTTGGATACGCTACTTCAACCCCGAATTCCTCATTGCGGTAGAGGTTCCACTCCGGTGTTGCTGGGGTTGGTTCGATGGGAGGGATGGTCACCGTGAGGACGTAGTCGGTCTCGCTTCCTCCTGAGATGACTTCAATGAAGTAGTCTTGGGTGGAGGGCAGTGCGCCCTGCCAATCCGACGCACCGTCGGTGTGTGGCTTCAGGATGGTGCCATCTGCTTCCTGGATCCCAAGGAGGCCCCCGTTGCTCGGCGAGATCAAGTGCACTTCCATGGTCTGCCCTGCCAACGCCCGGAGGACATAGCGATCGATAGCGTTACGCTCGATATGCCCGGCCAGCGTCGCTGACGTTGCACCCGGCTCAAAACGAATCCGCGTCGGCCCTGACTGGGGGGTGGGAGTAGGCGGCTCGGGAGTCGGAGTCGGGCGCCGGGGAGTGGGGGTGGGGGGCTCAGGCGTTGCCGTCGCCGGCCTGGGCGTCGTCAGCTGTAAGGCTGAGCAAGCTGTCACCAAGAGGGCTGCGACAGCCAGCAGCAGCGAGATTCCCCTTTTTGGCTTCATGGCTGCCAATAAGACATGTCGAAAGCGTCTATCCCCAGTCAATTCGCAACACCGCATCTATCCAAGAGCCCGTGTCAACTTCAGCCCGCTGCCTATTGTATATCAAACGGGCTAGAATGAAAACCATCTGGCGGAGTGGCGCCAACGGCGGGGCCTGGGGAAGGAGTACCCCGTCAGTCTTCGTGCACTCAACAGCGGCAGGCGCGACGAACTGCGTCGCCCCTGGATGTCGACACGAGGGCTATTCGAAGTGTTTGATCAGCACTTCCTCCAGCGTGGGCCGGCCGATGACCTGAAGTTCGTATCGCACCCGATCCACAGGATGGTCCACGTCGATCAATCGGCGCAGGTCGATCGGGGTGGCCGTCAGGACCAGGTCACATTCGGCTGCGTTGATGGTCTCCTCAAGATCATGGATCTGCTTCTCGCCATATCCCATCGCCGGCAGGAGGGGCCCCACGTGGGGGTACTTCTCGAAAGTGGCGGCTATGGACCCGGCCGCGTAGGGTCGGGGATCAACCAGTTCCGCAGCGCCAAAACGCCGCGCTGCCACCACTCCGGCCCCGTAGGGCATCTCTCCGTGGGTCAGCGTTGGACCGTCTTCGATCACGAGCACACGCCTGCCACGGATCGCTGCTGGATCATCGACAAAGATGGGGGAGGCGGCCTCCACCACGACGGCGTGCGGATTCACCGTGTAGACATTCTCCCGCACCTGAGATACGCCGTCCGGGTCGGCGGTGTCTACCTTGTTGATGACCACCACATCCGCTGCACGCAGATTGGTCTCTCCGGGATGGTAGCGGAGTTCGTGGCCCGGTCGGTGAGGGTCCGCGACGACGACGTACAGGTCGGGGTAGTAGAAGGGAGGGTCGTTGTTTCCTCCGTCCCAGACCACCACGTCGGCCTCCGCTTCTGCCTGGTGGAGGATAGGCCCGTAATCCACGCCAGCGTACACCACCACCCCTCGGTCGATGTGAGGCTCATACTCCTCGCGCTCCTCAATGGTACACTTGTGGCGGTCTAGATCCTCGTAAGAGGCGAACCGCTGCACGGCCTGAGCGGCCAAGTCCCCGTAGGGCATGGGGTGGCGAATGACAACTGTCTTCTTGCCCATCTGCTGCAGCACGTCGCAGACGTGGCGTGTAGTCTGGCTCTTGCCGGATCCAGTGCGCACAGCACAGATGGCCACCAAGGGTTTCTTGCTCCTCAACATCGTAGTGCCTGTGCCCATGAGACGGAAGTCCGCTCCCGCCTCCAGTACCTGAGATGCTTTGTGCATCACATACTCGTGAGAGACGTCGGAGTAGGCAAAGATGACTTGGTCCACATCAAGATGGCGGATCAGATCGGTCAGTTTGAGCTCTGGGTGGATTGGAATCCCCTCCGGGTAGAGGCTGCCCGCCAGTTCCGGGGGGTAGCGCCGCTCCTCAATGTTGGGTATCTGCGCGGCGGTGAAGGCGACCACTTGATAGTCGGAGTTGTCGCGGAAGTAGACATTGAAGTTGTGGAAGTCACGCCCGGCGGCGCCCATGATGATGACGCGGTCTTGCATTCGATTTCCTCCTAGAGTCAATTGACCCAAATAGATTAAGCCCCCGAAGGGGGCTTAGACTACGATTTCTCCATCTCGGATTCTCGCTGGGCCCGCGCCCGGCGGGCTATTCCGTCTTTGAGGGGTACCAGCGCGCCGAGCACGCCGTTGACAAAGCGCGGGCTGCTATCGGACCCGAACATCTTGGCCAGTTCGACCGCCTCATTGATGGCGACCTTGACGGGGGTATTGCCATCAACGGCGAATTCGAATATCGCTATGCGTAGAATATTGCGGTCGATGTAGGCCATCTGTTCCAACGGCCATTCCGGGGCGTATTCCTGAATGAGGGGATCTACCAGCGCCTTATGCTTCAAGACCCCGAAGACCAGTTGGCGGATGAAGTCCAGAACCGATTGCGAAGGAGAGTCCTCCTCCATCCGCTGCTGGAGTACGGCCCCTGGCGAGTGGCCGACGGAGTCAATCTCGTACAGGGCCTGAAGAGCGATGACGCGGGCGTGGCGGCGGGCCTTCACGGCTTCCTACTCGGTGCTTCGTTCGTCGGGGCAGGAGTGACGTCCTCAATATGCACATGTACTGACTCGACCTCCATGCCGACAATATCCTGGATCGCCCGGGTCACCTCGGCCTGAATCTGGCGTCCCAGGCTCAGCATGTTAAGCCCCGATTCCACCACAACGTACAAATCCACGCGCACCGTCCCTTCTTCGCGGACGGTGACCTGAACGCCGTCCTTTAGTCCGAGCAACCGGTGTACCCCCAGGGGGGGAGTCATTCGCACAACGCCGGGGACAGCCAGTGTGGTCAGGCGGGCGATGGTCTCAAGTACGCTTGAGTCAATCGTGACCTTGCCGATCGTTGGAGCCTCTTCCATACCTCTCTTGCCCCCTGTATCATCCCGACATCACGAGTCCGCCGTCCACGGGGAGCACCACGCCGGTGATGAAGCTGGCCTCGTCGGAGGCCAGGAAGGCCACAGCGTGAGCGATCTCCTCGGCCCGACCGATTCGCGCGAGGGGTGTGTTCTCGATCGCCGTCTGGCGCAGGTCCTCCGACAGATCCGCTGTCAGATCGGTCGGGACAAGCCCTGGAGCAACGGCGTTCACGGTAATATTCCGCGGTCCTAACTCTTTGGCCAAGCTCTTGGTGAAGCCGATGACGCCTGCCTTGGCAGCGGCGTAGTTGGTCTGTCCGCCCTGGCCAGCGATGCCCACTACCGACGTGATGTTGATGATGCGGCCCGAGCGCTGACGGATCATCTTGCGTGCTGCCGCCTTGCAGGTGTTGAACAGACTCTTCAGGTCTACCCGGATTACTGTATCCCAGTCCTCTTCCTTCATCAGCAGGAGGATCTGGTCGCGCGTGACCCCGGCGTTGTTGATGAGGATGTCCACGTGGTCGTACCTATCCAGCGCGGCCTTGATGAGCCCCTGGGCCTGATCGAAGTCGGAGACATCGGCCTGGACGGCTGCCGCCTCGCCATCTTCCGCCTGGATGGCGGCGACCACTTCCTGGGCAGCTTCTGCGCTTCGATTGTAGTTGACCACAACTGCCGCCCCCCGATCAGCCAATTCCAGGGCAATGGCGCGGCCGATGCCTCGCGATGCGCCGGTAACAACAGCTACCTTCCCCTCTAGCGGCTTGCCCATAGTTCTCCTTAGCCTGCGAACAATATCGTCAGAACGCTACTACCCAAAGTCGGGCGAACAAGCTGTTCTCTGCCCGAATGGATGGTATTCCCCTTGGGGCTCCTGGCCCAGGCCCTTTGATCAAGGCCTGGTCTCCGTTGGACTTGCCATCTCATGTCCCGAGTGCCAAGACCTGAGCGATGGTCAGCCCTGCTACCCTGCGGTCCACGCGGCGCAGGAGTCCAGTGAGGACCTTGCCGGGAGCCATCTCTACGAAACAGGTGACTCCCTGCTGGATCATCCACTGGATCGATTCGGTCCAGCGGACAGGGGCGGTTAGCTGCCGTTCCAGAACCTTGCGAAGCCGGTTGGGATCACTTACTGGCTCGGCGGTAGCGTTTGCCACGAACGGGATCTCAGGGGAGCGAATGTTTACCTCTTCCAGCGCCTGCCGAAAGGAGGCAGCTGCCTTGGCCATCAGCGGTGAGTGAGCAGCGATGCTGACCGCTAGCCGGATTACTCGTCTCGCTCCTGCTGCTTCCGCTGCCTCCATTCCTGCCCGAAGTGCTTCTTCATCCCCAGAGATGACTACCTGTCCTGGGCAGTTATCGTTGGCGACTCCCACGTATCCGCCAACATCTTCGCGCGCCTTCGCGCAGGCTGCCTCCACCTCCGCCACACTCAGCCCAATAATCGCGGCCATCCCCCCTGGACTGTGCTGCCCGGCTTCTTTCATCAGCTGCCCGCGCTTTCGCACCAAGCCCAACGCTTCCTCAAAAGAAATCGCCCCGGCTGCCGCCAGGGCACTGAACTCTCCCAGGCTGTGACCGGTTACGAAGGCGGGCGCCACGTCCAATCGCTCTTGAAGCGCACGCACCGTCGCCACACTGACCGTGAAGATTGCAGGCTGCGTGTTTATCGTGTCGTTGAGCGCCTCGGTCGGGCCGTCAAAACAGAGACGAGAGAGTGGCATGCCGAGCAATTCGTCGGCTTGGGCGAAGACTTCCGCTGCTGCGATCGAGGCCTCGCAGAGTGCCTTTCCCATTCCCACTTTCTGGGACCCTTGGCCTGGGAACTGGAGGGCGAACGGTTTTTTGATCATCAGCATGCGAGCGCACCGGTGGTTCATTGGTTGCCCACGGTGGCGTGCTCGGCCTACTCTTCTTCTACCTCGACCACCTGCATGTTTCGGTAGGTACCGCAGTTAGGGCAGACTCGATGGGGGAGTCTGGGTTCGTGACATTGTGGGCAGGGCACCAAGTTAGGTAGTGTGAGCGCGTGATGGCTTCGCCTCCGGTTGCGACGACCACGCGAGACTCGTATCTTAGGAACTGCTCCCATATCTTCCTCCTCAGAAAAGATCCCGCACCCTCTCAGGGTGCTTCGGTATTATAGAGGCAAGCAGCCTGTCTGTCAAGGTTAGCTTGCAAGGGAAGTCTGTTTCTCATTGTCAGCGGTAGGGTTGTGTTGGGACTCGTCGGGGAGGCAGCCTACGATCCAGTTGAGGAGGTTCTCGAAGCGGTGCAGTGTGGTCGGCATCGTCCCAGAACTGCAGCGACCACACTTTCGACGGGGGCCCCATCGAGAGATGGAGTTCTCCCGCTGACGGCAGTCTTCGCCTGGCTCAAGGTATGCTCGTTTGGCCGACTGGGGTCGCGGTGCCAGTGAGCGTCAGGTTCCCGAGGAGAGAGCCTGAGCACTCGCTTCAGTTCGACAGAGGCACAAGCACCTGGGTCGGCAGAGGATACGGAGGGGCAGGTGTGTTCCACCTGGGCGTAGCACGAGTTGAGGGGTTAGGGGGTGGGGAGCCGTCTTCCGACTCGCCCTGGAGGCGCCGTTCAGAATCCGCTGCCTACGAGAGGCAGATAGACGCGAAACTCGGTACTCCCGGCGGACGTGGCCGGGTCGAGATAGTCGGGGATGCCGTTACCGTTGCTGTCCAGGATGCCTTCCTCGGCATCAGGAGTTCCATCGTCGTCGCTGTCTGTATCTAGGTAGTTGGGGATGTCGTCCCCGTCTGGGTCGCTGGTTCCTTCCACAGCGTCCGGAATGCCGTCTCCATCGGTGTCTGGACAACTGGAGGGCAAGAAAGAGGTCTGTTCACGGACCCGTCCGGACTTGGCGGCGACTTGGATGGGCTGGGTGGGGTCATAGGCTTCTGCTGGAAGTGTGTACTGGAAGATATCCTCCGCTCCGTCTCGGATGCCATCACCGTTGGCCTCGAACTTGATTCCGTAGAAGGGGTTGTTCGTCGGGGAACCCACGGTATACGTATAGGTTCCGCTGGGTGAGGCGTATATAGATCCGTCTTCGGGGGTCTCTGGCGTAACTCCTGGAGGGATTGAGAAGACCACGTAGGCCAATCCCTTGCTGCCGTTGTTGACCGCCCGGAAGCTCAACGTGAGCGAACCGTTCCTGGTGGATGTGCCCAGGAACTGGTACTGGAATTGACCCTCGCCGAAGGTGCACCCGTCGCTGCTGAGGGTCTCGCAGACTTGAGGAGTGGTGGGCGCTGGGGCGACTCCTTCCTCGTCCATTGCCCAGGCCCCCCGCGCCAACCCCAGGAGGGTCAGGGGAATGAGGGCTAGACCTGCCACGTAGACTCTGTGCGACATTCCCCTCTCTTCCCTCTCGAGGAGGTATGAAGATCCCTAAAACAACATTAAATGCCAGATACAAGGATACACGCTCCAGGTTTGAATATGGTTTGTAAAGGGGGGCGAGTGGTACGAGAGTACTACTCACCTGGCGGGAGAAGTCACCTTTCCCCGGTCTTGGCCTGGGAAGGTAGCCTCGTGGGATTCCAGCTCTGGAAAGTCTGAACTCTGGGGCGGAGCGGGGGCCTGAGGCGGTGCCCAGCGAGGGGGGGAGCAGTGTGGCGAGGAGAGCGGACGGGGAGAGCCCACTCAGGCTCTCCCCGTCCGATGTCTAAGGTGTCCGCATTCGGTTTCAGATCTTCTTGCTGTCAGTAGCTCCGCATGATGAGGGGAAGGTAGATGTGATGTACCGGGTCAATCCAGGCGGGGATGTCTCCGTGCTGGAAGGGAGAGGCATTGGTGTCGGGAGGAGGCTCATCAACGTCCGGGGTGCCGTCGTCGTCGGAATCCAGGTCCAGGTAGTTGTCAACGCTGTCACCGTCCACGTTGTTGTCCTGGCAGTTTGGAATGCCGTCGTCGTCGGTGTCCAAGGTCAACGTAGAGCAGAAATCATCTGCGCTCGAATCATCTTGATCTGTGTCCCACTCATCTCTGTCGAGGATCGTGTCGCTGTCGGAGTCGTCGTCCTGATAGTCAGGCGTGCCATCGTCATCGGTGTCCACCGGGTGCTCCGGGTCGTCGCCGGCCTCGACGCTATCGGGTATGCCGTCGTTGTCGGAGTCGTCATCCTGGAAGTCAGGCGTGTCATCGTCGTCGGTGTCCAGGGGGTCGCCGGGATCCGGTCCCGCCTCGACGCTGTCGGGGATGCCGTCCCCGTCGGCGTCGGTGACCATGTAGTCGGGCTGTCCGTCCTCGTCACTGTCGGCGCAGGGGAAGCCAGTGGGGCACTCCACACCATCGGGGATGCCGTCGTCATCAGAGTCACCACCGGGGGCTGGGTCGTTGTCGCTGGAATCTACATCCAGGTAGTCGGGAATCCCGTCCCCGTCCGAATCGGCGGTTCCCTCATCCTCATCGGGGATTCCGTCGCCGTCGGAGTCGGTGTCCTGAAAGTCTGGATCTCCGTCTCCGTCGGCGTCCTGGGTGTTACTCTCGATGTAGTCGGGGATGCCGTCCCCGTCTGAATCGGTGATTCCCTCATCCTCATCGGGTATGCCGTCGTTGTCGGAGTCGGTGTCCAGGTAGTCCGGCATACCGTCGTGGTCGGTGTCCACCGGATTGTTGGGGTCACTTCCCGCCTCAATGGAATCCAAGATTCCGTCTCCATCGGAGTCAGTGTCGAGGTAGTCTGGCTGTCCATCGCCGTCCGTATCTCCCGTTCCCTCCACGCTGTCTGGGATGGAGTCATCGTCCGAATCTGTATCCAGGTAGTCTGGCTGTCCGTCGTCATCGCTGTCACCCGTGCCCTCCACTACGTCCGGAATGGTGTCTGCGTCAGTGTCGTAGGTGAAGTTGACCTCGGGGACCTGGTAGCGTCCGTAGGGACCGGTCTCCACCCACTGCGGTATCAGGACATCTCCGGAGATTGGTTCGGTGCTCGTCAGCCCGTCGAAGCTGAAGGTGACGGACCCGGTGTAGAGACCGCTGAGGTGGACCTGAACGGTGTGGGTCAAGTGTTCCACGAGTGTGCCGTCGTCCAGGACCTCGAATTCCCGGATCCCGGGCCAGGAGCTGACGTTGTCGTACTGGAGGCCAGTGTCGCCCCATATGCCGGAGGTGTAGACATCAACTGCGTCATAGACGGCCAGGTCCCGGAACCAACCAGTGCCGTCTCCCCGCACTCGCACGCTGATGCCGTGGGTGATGGGCTGGGGAGCACTCACGGTCCCAGTCAGAACCTCCACTGCTCCGTACCAAACCTGAAGAACGTCCAATCCGCTGTGACTGCCCAGGGTGTTGTCTTGGTGGAGCGCGTAGCGATCCACTGGAGCCGTATCCAAGGAGGAGATGCCGTTGGTACTGTTTCCGCTGATGTCGTTGTTCTTGATGACAGGAATGGAGAGGATATCGTCGTCGGCTTCGGACGGGTCGTAAGTACTGCCCAGGTCGGGTACATTGTAGATGCCGTCGGAGGTGTTGCTCATCACCGTGTTGTCGGTGATGAGGGGAGAGGCCCCAATGTTATAGATGCCAATTCCCGTGTTGTTGGTGATCGTGTTTCCTGAGAAGAGGTTGTCGTAGCCTGCGGAAACGGTTGGAATGCTCCCCGCCGGCTGGTGGGTGCGGTCGTTGACTACGGCTGCTTGCGGACTGCAGCCGGTGCCATTGTCGTGGATTTCGTTGGCCAGTACCTCATTCCCATAGGGCGGCGAGAAGGGATCCCAGGAGTCGCCAGAGCCCCCGCGCAGGTGGATGGCGTAGCACCCGTTGTGGGCAATGATGTTGCCTTCCACCGTGTTGCTGTGGGCGCCGCGCTGGATGATGATCCCCTTGTTGACGTTGCCGAGGTCGTCGCCGGCCGGGTTGGTGCCGATGTAGGAATTGGCGATGGTGTTGTGGTGGGCTGGAGTGATCACCAGTGTCTCGCTCACGGTGTCGGACCGCGCTGAGATGAGGATCCCGTCATCGTAGTTGTTGGCCACGATGCAGTTGGTGATCGTATTGTGGTCTGCGTCATTGGTAAGCAGAGCGCCAGTCGTGTTACTCAAGAAATGGGAGTCCTCAATCCAGGCGCCGTCGCCGTGGATGTCCAACCCCCAGCACCCGAGGCAGTCGAAGTTCTCGATCACCAGGCCGTCCACCGTGACGCTATCGCTCCTTATGAAGAATCCAACAGAGAGCGGTGCAGTGATGTTCTCGCCACTGATGATGATGTCTGGCTGCCCGTCGTCGTCGCGATCTGCGTCGACGTAGACGGGACCGGTGGCACGGTTGATGGAGGGAAGCGGCTGGTACTGACCGCCGAGCTGGTAGGCGAGGGTGATCGTGTAGTCCGCGTCGAAGGTTATGGTGATCGGATCGCTCGCTGAGTCGCTATTGGCTTGCGCAATGGCCTCACGAAGAGAGCATCTCAGATCGGCGCAGCTGGCGGTCCATTCGTCTAAGTCAGTGTTCACGGTGATGACAGAAGCACTGGCTGCCGCGACTGCTCGACGGTCCCCCATCCCTTCATCTGGTTGCGTGTTGAGCAGGGTCTGCGGCCTCTGAGCGTGAACCGTTCCAGGCGGGCCGCCCAATATCACTATCAATAGGAAGAGCAGAGCACCCGCGGTCAATAGGGCGATGAGCAAGTGTGCGGTTCGCTTATGGGACATTATCCTCACCTCGAAGTCTAATAACGCGGCTTGCTGCCGAACGTCTCTCCTGCAAGACTCCAGAAACCAGGTTCCTGGCTGGCGTCTGGATGCTTTGGCAGGTGAGTACGGCGAAGTTGATCGATTCAGCCCTCTGATTCACTAAAGCTATTGAGCGCCGACGCCTGGCGATGACTCGCCATCTCGCCTCCTCCATCCGACACGTCACTAACCGAGGATGAGAGGAAGGTAGATGCGGTGCCCCATGTCGCAGGAGTCCACGAAGTTCATTATGCCGTCTTCGTCGACGTCTTCGGTGCCCTCCTCACTGTCCGGTTTCCCGTCGCCGTCGGAATCCAGATCCAGGTAGTTGGGTATCCCGTCCTCGTCTGTATCCTCGGTGCCTTCAATGGCGTCGGGGATACCGTCTCCATCGGAGTCAAGGTCCAGGAAATTGGGGAGCTCGTCGCTATCCGGGTCGCCTGTTCCCTCCACGGCATCGGGGATACCGTCGCCATCGGAGTCGGCGTCCAGGAAGTTGGGCAGTCCGTCGTCATCTGGGTCACCGGTGCCCTCCACGGCGTCCGGGATGCCATCTCCATCGGAGTCGGCGTCCAGGAAGTTGGGCAGTCCGTCGTCATCTGGGTCACCGGTGCCCTCCACGGCGTCCGGGATCCCATCTCCATCGGAGTCGGCATCCAGGAAGTTGGGCAGTCCGTCGTCATCTGGGTCACCGGTGCCCTCCACGGCATCGGGGATGCCATCTCCATCGGAGTCGGCGTCCAGGAAGTTGGGCAGCCCGTCGTCATCTGGATCACCGGTACCCTCGACAATGTCGGGTATTCCATCTCCATCGGAGTCGGTGTCGAGGTAGTTTGGCAGGCCGTCATTGTCCGCGTCACCGCTCCCTTCAACGGCGTTCGGGATGCCGTCGCCGTCAGCATCGCTGTCCAGGTAGTCAGGGATGCCGTCGCCGTCGGTATCCTCCTCCTCGCTGGATGGGATAATGGTTATCGTGGTCTCTGCCTGATCTTCGGTAGCACCATCCAATACGTCGTGCCCTGCTGCAATGCCGACGTAGGTGGTGTCCTCTGAGAGGATCACAACCTCGTCGCAGGTCATCATATCACCCACCGCCAGATCCGTGGCGGAACAGACAGGGTGGTCGTCGGACGGATCGTCGGGTGTGCCGTTGTCAGAGGTAATCGTCACGTCATAGAGAGGAGTGTCGCCCACGTTGGTCGCCGCGAAGGTTACCGTCACTGGTAGGCTGCCGTAGGTCTGGCCAATGGACGGGGTGACTGCCGCCTCGATGGCTGGGTGCAGGATGTCGGTGGTGACACTGGCGCTGTCAGTTGCCTCGCGGTCGACTGCGCTGGCCCCGGTGGCGGTGAAGGTCGCCACATAGGGATCGTCCGCTGCTACCGGAACCGTGTCGGTGGTGGTGAAAGTCGTCGTCTCATCAGGCTGCAGGGTTCCAATCCAGTCGCTGCCATCCGGCAGGGGGACGGTGATGTCGAGGGGGAGTTCGCTGGTGTTGGTCATGATGATCTCGTAGGTCAGCCTGTCTCCTTCGTGGGCTTGCGCTGGGCCGGAGGCCTCAATATCCAGGCCGATCCTGACGACATCCACAAAGGCAGTGTCCGTATCGCTCACCGTGCCTTCGGTGGAGTCGCGGCCTGTGGCCGTGGCCGTGTTGGTCGTGTCCTGGGTTAGAGCCATTGAGCAGGTGTAGATCCACGTCTCACCCACGTCGACCAGCGCGTCGCCATCCTCGTCGCCGCTGGCAAAGCTGACCGGGCTGCACGTGTCATCGGTGACCACCACGTCGGACAGAGGATCGTCACCGGGGTTGGTGACCGCATAGGTGTAGGTGACTATGCCGCCGGTGGCGACCAGGGTCGGGTCGGCTGTCTTGCCGATAGCGATAGCTGGGCTGACCACGCGGACCTCAGCGGTATCTGTGTCGCTCACTGGCTCGCCTCTGGATGGCGTGCCGGTCACCGTCGCGGTGTTGGTGAAGTCGGCCATGGCGTTGACAGCCGTGCATGTGTAGCTTGTGCTCTGCTCCACATCCAGACTGCCCAGACTCCGATCGCAATCGGGAGCGAGCGCGTCGCCGACAGAGACGTCCCCAAGGGGTGCCTCGCCAGTGTTGGTGATTACGATGGTGAAAGTCACATCGGAGCCGCTGCGCACCGTCTGCGCATCGGGTGTCTTGGCGATTGCTATAGAGGGGACCAGCTCCAGGTACCCGAAGTCGACGCTATTGTCCTCCTGACCGTTGGCAAGCGAGACGAAGCGCGGCTCCGGCGGCGTGGTCAGCGACCAGACCGCTGGCGGCAGACTGCTCTCGTCCATCTCCACACAGTAGTCACCGGCCGACAGGTTCTCGAAGCCGTAGTAGCCGGCTGGATCAGTCTGAGTGACGCGAACCGGATCAACACCGGTGGGATCGCACGATCCATCTAGGTTCGGGAGACCTGCATACAGCTTGACCCTCGCCTCCTCGAAGCCGGGCTCCGTGGGTACGCCGGCGCCGTCCGCGTCGCGTACCCCATCGCCGTCGAGGTCTTGCCAGACCTCATCCCCGAGCCGTCCCAGCGCGGTGGAGCCTTGCTCCTTGTAGGGCGAATTGTGTGCACCTGCTTCATCGATCTCTGCGCAGGCCCCTCCCAATCCGAATTCGGCAGCGCTGATTGAGAACTCATACACCATGTGCCACTGCCACCTCGGACTGTTGGTGTCGTTGTAATCGTAGGGAGGTGATTGGTTCAACTTGTCGGGCCAGCTCACGTTGTTCAGATTGTAGACTTGAGAGGAGGAGGATTCTAGTACGGGGAGCAGGGGGCTGAGTCCAGTGTTCACGTTGTTGCCATCAGGACCGGAGAGCCACTGCCCGGCGGACTCGTAGAGGTAGTCCAGGCTGACGTAGCCCAGTGTGGTCTGTGCGGCATCAACTAACTCGAAATCGGCACGGTCAGAGCCTTCCAGGTGGTGAAAATGGTGTGCCTCCCACCCGTCCAGCAGCAGGTAGGCGCTGTCGCTCCCGTACACGTTGTCGTTGTAGGTGCGATCTACGACAAAGGCATAATAGCATACACCGTTCGCTTCCGCCTGGAAGAGGTTGCCTGGAGCATCGGCGTCCACACCTCCAGAGCCGCCAAGATCGACGCGCCCCACAAACTGGTAGTCGGTCTCGACGATGCCGTCGACCGTGAGAGCATCATCGTCGGCAGCGGCCGGCGCGCCGGCCGTGCTCGATTCTGGACTGGTGGGACTGTCGTTCGCTGGTGCATCTGCCCAGGCGAAGGGCGCGGGAAGCGATAGGCACAGGGTTAGAATAAGCAGGCAACTCACACGGACTCCGTGCGCTGTCATACGTCTCATCCTCATCCTCCTTGCACTTGTATCCTGGCGCTACATGATCTCCTAGAGATGACTAGTGGCGCCCCTGCCAGAGGAAGGATCACTGTATGGGCCAGAAGCTAGGTGGTGAGAAGAGTGCGCAAGGAATTGGCCTGATCAGGGGTGCCTGCCAAGCCCTCAATGTTGATTGAGGGGTTCTCTACTATAATAACGGTGCAGAGGTTTGAATTCGGTTTGCGATTGGATGCAGCAAGGAAAGTGAATCTGCCTCTCGTGGCTGGATCTAATCATGGAGACCGGCTGCCCGGATCTGTGGAGCCCGTAGATCGAGGGGTCGACCGGTGCGCGTGCTCTATCGTCAAGGGGACAGCTGCGAAAGGCGGGATTCTCTTCAGAAACTGGCGGCTATCTCTTCAGCGGGGAGAGAAACGATAGCCTCGTCCCCGCTCTGTGAGGATGAAGCGAGGCTTGCCGGGGTCTGGCTCGATCTTCTGTCGCAGATGCCAGATGTACCACTTCACGCTTCCAGGTTGTGTTTCGGACCAGGGTCCCCAGATGGTATCGAATATCTGTTGGGAGGAGAGTATGCGACCTGCTCGCTCGGCTAGGAAGAGCAGCAGATTGTACTCAGTGGGGCTTAGCGAGACCTCCCCGCTACCGGTGAACACTCTCTGCTCACTCCGATTGATGACCAGATCACCGTCGCCAAAGCGCAGTATCTCCGGCTGGCTATGAGGCATTCTGGCCCGACGGAGTAGAGCAGTCACGCGGGCTACGAGCTCGGTGTTCTTGAATGGCTTCGGAAGGTAATCGTCCGCTCCCTTCATCAGTCCGTCTACGATGTCTTCGCCCGAATCCAAGGCGGTCAGGAAGATGATGGGAACGGTAGAGATCCGACGCAGGCGGCGACAGACCTCTCGACCGTCTACACCCGGCATCATGATGTCTAGGATGATCAGGTCAGGGGTGACTTGGTGGAAGAGCTCCAGTGCTTGCTCTCCGTTCACTGCCGTGAAGGTGTCGAAACCTTCCCTCTGAAGTGCGGCACTCGTCAAGGTCAGCAGAGCTTCATCATCGTCTACGAGTAGGATCTTCTCGGCCATCACAGGTATCTCACGAAAGCAAGCGTCTGACGGCCCACGCGCGTGATGCCAGTCAAACTGGCCTCGTGGAAGGAATTATAGCATTCACTGCAAGAGGCGCAACCCAGATTCGCCCTAGGAACAGCGGGAGTCTCGCATCGTTTGAGCCCTCATTGTGGCCATTCGTGACCAAATGTGGGGGGAGCGTTGTGGAGTGGTTCCTTGCCCGGCGCGCTGTGCTAGTGTAGAATACTCAGGCCCCAGTAGCTGCAACATGGCTATGGAAATGCTCGAATCTCTGTTGGCAAGAGAGGACGTCGAATGAGAGTGCTAAGAGGGCGGGTCCTTCTGTTGGTGGCTCTTCTGATTGGAGGGTGTGCAGGCCCGTCCAGAACCGCCGCGCCTGTGGTCTTCGACGGTGAGATTGCCTACGGTCACGTACAGGCCCAGTGCGACCTGGGTCCGCGGCCCACTGGTTCCCCTGCCAGCCGTGCCACAGCTGACTACATCACTGCTCACCTCGAGGACCTGGGCTGGAGTGTCGAGACGCAGGAATTCACCTACCGAGGGACGCCCGTGCGCAATGTGGTCGGCAAGCTTGGCGAAGGCCCGGTGATCATCCTCGGCGCCCATTACGACACCCGCCGCAGCGCCGACGAGGAGGATCCGACCGTCCCGGTGGTGGGTGCCAACGACGGCGCCTCCGGCGTGGCGGTTCTGCTGGAGCTGGCCCGAGTGCTGGATCTGGAGAAGCTGCGCCATCAGGTCTGGCTGGCCTTCTTCGACGCAGAGGACAACGGCGGTCTGAATGGCTGGGAATGGTGCGTTGGCTCCTCCTACATGGCAGACCATCTGGAGGTCGCTCCCCAGGCGGTGATTGTGGCGGACATGGTCGGCGACGCCGACCAGCAGCTCTACTTGGAAGGCAACTCCGACCCCGCCCTTCAGCGCCGTCTCTGGGACATCGCCGCTACGCTGGGCTATACCCAGACCTTCGTTTCTGAGTATCGTTGGACGATGTATGACGATCACGTCCCTTTCGCCCAGCGGGGCATCCCGGCGGTCGACATCATCGACTTTGACTATCCCTACTGGCATACAACCCAGGACACTCCCGACAAGGTCAGCCCGCAGAGCCTGGAGCGGGTCGGACGCGTGTTGGAAACCTACCTGGAAGAAGGAGAACCTTGAATGCAACTGGCACGACGATTGGAGAACCTACCAACCTACGTGTTTGCGGCGATGGGCGAGCGCATCCGCGGCCTGCAGGCTAAGGGGATGGACGTGATCCGCTGCGACATCGGCAGTCCCGACCTTCCTCCGCCGGCGTCGGTGGTGGAGGCCCTCTACCGTTCTGCCCGTGACTCCCACAAGCATGGCTACGCCTCCTTTAATGGCGCGCCATCCTACCGAGCTGCAATTGCTGAGTACTACGCCCGCCGCTTCGGCGTCGAACTGGACCCCGAGACACAGGTCCTGGCGTTGATCGGTTCCAAGGAAGGCATCTTCCACCTTCCGGCGGCTTTCGTGGATCCGGGTCAGGTGGTGTTGGTGCCCGACCCCGGCTATCCCACCTACCGGAACGGTGTGTACCTGATGGGCGGGGAGGTCCATCGGATGCCGCTGACGGAGGAGAATGCGTGGCTGCCGGACCTGGAGTCGATCCCTGACCAAATCCTCTCTCGCGCGCAGGTTATCTGGCTCAACTATCCCAACAACCCTACCACAGCGGTGGCGCCTCTATCCTTCCTGGAGCAGGCGGTGGCTTTTGCTCGCAACCACTCTCTTCTTCTCGCCTATGACAACCCCTATGCCGATGTCACGTGGGACGGCTACGTCGCTCCCAGCGTCCTGCAAGTGCCGGGCGCAATGGACGTGGTGGTGGAGTTCAACTCTTTCTCCAAGGCCTACAACATGGCCGGCTGGCGGGTGGGCATGGTGGTGGGGAATCCCGAGGCTGTGGCTGCCCTGGCACGCGTCAAGTCTAACGCCGACACCGGCATCTTCCAGGTCATTCAAGACGCGGCGGTGGCGGCGCTGGGGACCAGGGGTGATTGGCTGGCCCAGCGCAACGAAGCGTACAAAGAACGGCGGCGAGTAGTGACGGCAGCGCTCGACGGGATGGGGCTTTCCTATCATTCTTCTTCTGCCACCCTCTATGTCTGGGCGCGGCTGCCGGAAGGGACGAAGAGTGCGGACTTCGCCTCTGACCTCTTGGAGGTCACCGGTGTCTCCGTCTCGCCTGGCAGCGCCTTTGGACCCTCCGGAGAGGGGTACGTGCGCATCACGCTCTGTCATCCCTCGGAGCGTTTGGCGGAGGCCATGGAGCGGTGGGAGGAATGGATGGGGTAGTGCTCTCACGGCGCGGACGAAGGCTGAGTTCTGGATGACCGCTGGACTGCGCTGGAGGATGAGGAGGAATGAGTCTGGGCGGTAGATGTCTATTGAGGCTCCTTAGCCCTTGCGCACGCTCATCCCCAAGGGTGTTGGGGCTGGCGGGGGGCGGCTGCTTGTCTGTAGTTCTTTGCCTTCTGCTTTCTGCCTGTACCCTGCCTTCCCGTCCCGTGCCAATGGCCTCAGCCACGCCAACTCTCCCGCCTGCATCTGTACCCTCTCCAACGTCTCTTCTGCCGAGCCCCACCCCCATTCCTGTTCCCACCCTTGATCCTGCTGCTGTCTCGGCTACCGTCGCCGCGGGGGAGGGTCAGCTGCAGGCGAGGAACGTCGAGCCGCTCTGCCTCCGCCGCCAGGATACCGACGACGATGCTGAACCGGAGTGGATCGGGCTGTATTGGCGGGCTGTGGATCCCCCCGAACTTCTTGGTTTCGTCCTCGATGGCGGTTCCTGGCACGATCTCGCGCCGCCTGAGGGTGAGGAGGGAGCGTTGGGCGAGTACGCTACCTGCGAACTTGAGGTGCGCGATCTCAACGCCGACGGGCGTACCGAGCTGATCGTCTGGGGGCACGCTGGGACCAGTACCGACCTTCTCCACCTGTTTGTCTGGGACGGCGCACGGTATGTTCTCCTGGGCGCCTTCGAGGGGGAAGGAGGTGTACGGTTGGAGAATGCCGACGGCGACTTGACCGAGGAGGTGGTGGTTGGCCTCCAGCCGCAGGGAGATTTGGTGCGTGAAATCGTCTACACCTGGGATGGGACCCATTATGCTTGGACCTGGGATCGTTATGCCTGGTTCTTCGCTGATCGCCCCCATGCCTATGCGGACGACACGCCTCTGCGTGCTCTGGCCTCCTTCTATCTGGCGCTGGACGATCGGGACCTGCGAGGGGCATACGACTTGCTTTCCGCAGCCGCGCAGGCCACCCTGCCGTACGACCAGTGGGCGCTGGGGTTCGCCAGCACGCTTTCGGTGGAGATGGGAGCGGCGCAGGTGGTCAGCCAGGCGGAGGGCTGGGCTACTGTCGCTGCCCAGGTTCGGGCGCTGGACAACGCCCACGGCAGCGTCGTCGCCACGCTGTATGACATCGAGTGGCAGCTGGTTGAGACAGAGATCGGCTGGCGGCTTGAGAATGGCGCCCTCGAGCCTCTAGATCAGTGGGAGGTGCCATATTACCCGTAGTCGGAAGAGGTTCCTCCCGTTTCCTCTCGGGAGCGTAGGTGTTATGACTATTGATGCCCGACTGGAGGTTCCCGAGGAGAACAAGTCGTGAAGGCTCTGCAATTCGATGACAGTATTCCCCGCTACGTTCTGGCCAAGGCGTTGGGGCGACTCTTCCCGGCGGTCTATTGGAGTGGCTTGGGGTGCCTGCGGTACCGCGAGGTCCCGCAGCCGCCGCTGCCGGGACCGGATTGGGTGCGGGTGGGACTCCGCCTGGGGGGGATCTGCGGCAGCGACCTGAACACCATCACGCTGCGCGATAGTCCTTCCGCTTCCGCTTACACCTCTTTCCCTTTCACGATGGGCCATGAGAATGTAGGTACGATTGCCGAACTCGGTCTGGCGGTCGAGGGGTTCGCCCCGGACGAGCGTGTGGTGGTCGAACCCGTGTTGGGCTGCGCAGCCCGTGGCTTCGACGACCGCTGCCCGGCCTGCGCCCGGGGCGATCTCGGCGTGTGTGAACGGCGCACCGAGGGAACGATCGCTGCCGGGACTATGACCGGCTTCTGTGCCACCACAGGCGGCAGTTGGAGCCCGAACCTCGTCGCTCATCAGAGCCAGCTTCTGCGCACTCCCCAGACGGTGACTGACGAGAACGCGCTCCTGAGCGAACCCTTCTCGGTAGCGCTGCGTGCCGTCCTGCGCAACCCACCGCCGGAGGGCGGCACGGCGTTGGTGGTGGGGGCAGGGGTGACGGGCGTGGGCACTGTGGCTGCACTGCGGGCGCTGGGCTACACCCATCGCATTGTTGTCAGCGCCAAGTACCCGTTCCAAGCCGAATTGGCACGTCGGTACGGAGCTGATCAGGTGGTCCAGCCCGGGGACGACGCAGCTCTGGCGGAAGCTCTCTCCGCTCGGCTCCATCCCGCTGTTCTGGGCGATCCAATTGTCTCTGGTGGAGCAGAGGTCATCTACGAGTGCGTCGGGAGTGACGCTAGCTTGGATACCGCCATCCGCTTCACGGCCGAAGGGGGTACCGCCGTCGTGTTGGGGCTGGCAGCGATCCCTGCGGGAGTCGACTGGGCGCCTGTCTGGCTGAAGGAGATTGCCATCCACGGGAGTTATGCGTACGGCGTCGAGACGTGGCAGGGTCGGCGGATACGCACCCTACAACTTGCACTCGATCTGATGGAAGAGGGGAAGGTGGACCTGGCTCCGCTGCTCACCCATCGCTTTCGCTTGGAGGAATACCGCAGAGCCCTGACGATGGCGGTTCACAAATCCCGCCATCGTCTGGCCAAAGCTGTCTTCACATTCGATTGACTGGTGCACTTGCCTGGGAGGTAACGGTGAACTACATCGGTCAGCAGCCCAAAGGCCGGATCATAGACGACTACGCTCGCTATGTCTGCCCTGGCCGCGTTGAGGTCTACCGCCGGATGGGAGTGGACTTCGTGCCGGGCCGGCGGGAGGGAGTGTGGCTGTGGGACGTGGATGAGAGCCGGCGATTGCTCAACTGCCGCACCTCGGGAGGCGTCTTCAACCTGGGGCATCGCCCCCCTCGCGTGGTGGAGGCGGTTCGAGCCGCGATGGATGAGATAGACGTCGGTGATCATATGCTGATGAGCGAGATGCGGGCTGCGCTGGGTAAACGGCTGGCTGAGCTCACACCTGGCGATATCCAGTACACCACCTTCTCGCCCGGCGGCGCGGAGGCGATCGATGTAGCGATCAAGCTGGCCCGGGGCTACACGGGCCGTCCGAACGTCATCTCCGTACGCAAGGGCTACCACGGCCATACCGGTTTCGCCCTGGCCGCTGGCGAGGACGTCTTTCGCAGTAAGTTCGGCCCCCTCCCGCCGGGGTTCCTGAAAGTCCCCTTTGGCGACGCCGACGCGCTCGAGCAGGCCGTGGACGGGGAGACAGCGGCTGTTATCATCGAGACCATTCCTGCCACTGGCGGCATCCTCATCCCACCGGATGACTACTTCCCTCGCGTGCGGGAGATCTGCGACCAAGCTGGTTCACTCCTGATGCTCGATGAGGTCCAGGCCGGGCTGGGCCGCACTGGTCGCCTGTGGGCCATTGAGGAGTGGGGGGTTGTGCCCGACGTGCTGGTGATCGGCAAGGGCCTCAGTGGGGGCGTGTATCCTATGTCCGCCACCTGCCATCGCCCGCACCTGGACGAGTTCTTCCAGGAGAACCCCTTCATCCATCTCTCCAGTTTCGGCGGCGCCGCGCTGGGGTGTGTGGCGGCGATGGCAATGCTCGACCAGATTACGGAGCCGGGATTCCTGGAGCACGTGCAGTCGATTGGCGAGCGCTTCGCAAAGGGCTTCGAGAAGTTGGAGGCGCGTTACCCTATCGTCGAGGGGACCCGTCAGCGAGGGTTGATGATCGGCTTCGAATTGGCCGATGACCGGCTGGGACCGCTGATGACGACGACCTTAGGCGAGAACGGCGTCCTGGCGGTCTTCGCTGACTATCGTCCATCGACGATGCAGATCCTGCCGCCGCTCATCATCCAGCCGGATGAGGTGGACTTCGTGCTGGCGGCGCTGGACCGGGCGTGTGAGGCGCTGAGCACCATCGATCTGGATAACCTGGAGGCGCTTCCTCTGCCGATAGATCTGTAGGAGCGCGGAGAATGCCCTTCGTCATCATGCTCGATCAGATTGGTGAAGACGACGGTCACCGGGTGGGGGCCAAGGGGCTGCGGCTGGCTCAGTTGGCCCGGGCTGGTCTGCCGGTTCCTCTCGGTTTCTGCGTCACCACCGCGGCCTTCCGCGCCTTCTTGGACGCTAGCGGCCTCACCGGCTCGGGTCCCCGTTCTGACGCGCTGGCTGAGGCCAAGGTACCGCCCGAGGTGGCGAGGGTAGTGAGGAGGGCCTACTGGGAGCTGGTGTCGGAAAGCTCTCGCTCCTCCCTCTCCGTCGCTGTCCGTTCCTCTGCCACAGCCGAGGACTTGCCGGAAGCCTCCTTCGCTGGCCAGTATGATACGTTCTTGAACGTTGGGCCAGACGGTGATCTAGCCTCTCTCCTGTCGGCGATTCGAGCCTGCTGGTGCGCCCTGTGGGGCAACCGCGCCCGTACCTACGTCGAAAGCCGCGGCCTCGATCTTGACGGTGAGATTGAGATGGCGGTAATCGTCCAGCAGCAGGTGGAGGCAGAAGCGGCGGGGGTCCTCTTCACTCTCAACCCCCTTACCGGGAGGGAGGAGGAGATGATGTTGGAGGCGGTGTGGGGGTTGGGTGAGCCGTTAGTCTCTGGCCGGGTCGAGCCGGACCGATATGTCGTCAATCACTATGACCGCCAGGTCCTCCGGCGGGAGCACACCGAGCAAGCGGTGATGTTGGGCGCCGCTGATGGAGGGGGCCTGCTTGAGCTTCCTGCACCTCACGGTCCTGTCCTAGATGATGCACAACTCTTTGAGCTGGCCGAGCTTGGCTACCAGGTGCAGGCTCTTCATGGCCACCCTCAGGATGTGGAGTGGGCACTGTCCAGCGGTCGCTTCTTCGTCCTTCAGGCTCGTCCGCTGACCGCCTTTCAGTTCGATCCGGAGCTGGGCCAATGGACATCTGCCAACCATCGGGAGGTGCTCCCTGGCTTTGCGTCTCCTCTTTCCATCTCGCTCAGTCTGGAGAGGGAGTACGGTCGGGCGTTGGCGGAGATGTTCCGCGATCTCAAGATGGGCGAAGCCCCATCGGGCACGGTCTGGGGGCGCCCTTTCTTCGGCCGGGCCTACTGGAACGTGGGGCTGGTCAAGCGGTTTGCAGCGCTCATTCCGGGTTTCAAGGAGCGTACCTTCGACGCCACGGTAGGCATTGAGCCCACCTATGAAGGGGATGGTCTCACTACCCCTTGGACCCCGCGCACGGTACTGCGGGCAGTTCCGGTGCTCTTCGCTCTCAGCAAGCGGTACGAGAGCTGTTGGCGGGAGGCAGCCTCATTTGCCGATCGCTTCCGCCGAGAGGAAGAACCCCAGATCGCCGCTGTCGATCCGGCCTCCCTCTCCGATGATGAACTGGCTCGCTGGGTGCGGCGGATGGTGGACCTACACGAGCGAACCAACCATGTCGCGATCACAGTCAGCTTGCTGGCAGCTCAGGCCCAGGACGACCTCGCTCCAATGTTGGATGACATCAACCGCCGCCTTCCGCCGGAGGAGGCGATTGCCTTTGGGGATCTGATCACCGGCTTAGGGGAAGTTGGGACGGCGAAGCCCACGCTGGAGCTGTGGGAGCTTGCCCGCCGCGCGCACCAAGATTCGCAGATTGCGGAGGCCGTAGCAGGTGGGAGACCGGGGGGAATCCCCGAGCGGCTCGAGGCTGTGCCCGCTGGCCGGGCTTTCTGGGGTGAGGTGCAGACTTTCCTTCACTGCTACCGCTACATGAGTCGAGTGGACGAAGATCTTGCCCAGCCTCGCTGGGAGGAGGATCCATCGTTCGTGCTGACGACCCTGCAGGCCTACGTCCGTATGCTTGGCGACGACCGGGCACATCTGCGGGATCCGGTCGAGCAGCTGGCGGCGCAGCGGGAGGTGGCGCGGTCGGCGGAGGTGAGGGCGATATCGGCCCTCTCTCAGGGCTGGCGGCGCCTGTGGCCCTTCGGCCGGCGCTCCTTCCGCACGCAGTTAGAACGGGTGCGTCGCTATGTCTGGTGGCGAGAGGAGATGCGGGTTGTGGCCTCAAGGGCCTTCTATCATTGCCGCCGCTTCTTCGTGGAGTTGGGCCACCGCTGGGTCTCCAAGGACTGGCTGAAGGAGCCGAGGCAGATCTTCCTGCTTCGCTGGGATGCGATAGAGGCTGCCCTGCAGGGACGGCTGGGACAGGAGGAGATCCGTGAGGTCATCGACAGGTACCGGCGGCTGCGAACTGCCTACCGGAACTTTGAGCCTCCTGGCGTCATTGGCCGTGGGGTGCGTCCTAAGGATCCAGTGGCGCGGCGAGGGGGGAGCCTGGAAGGGACTGCTTGTTCCGGCGGTCAGGCTACCGGCTATGCACGGGTGGTAAGGAACCTCGAGGAGGCGCGGATGCTGCGGGAGGGGGAGATCTTGGTTGCGCCGTACACCAACCCTGGTTGGACGCCGATCTTCAACTTGGCGGCTGGGTTGATCGTCGAGACTGGAGGACTCCTTTCTCACGGCGCGGTGGTCGCGAGGGAGTACGGAATCCCGACCGTAGTGGGGGTGGGGGGAGCGACGCGTCTCCTGCGCACCGGTCAGATAGTGACTGTGGATGGCTCCCTGGGCGTGGTGAGGGTCGTTGAGCAGGGTGCCTGAGCTGGTTCCGTCTCATGAAATGAGGAGGTGAGGTGTGGCAACAGGGTACGTCTATGCCCCTGTCTTCTTGGAGCACAATTTGCCGCATCACCCGGAGAACGCACAGCGGCTGAAGCGTGTTCTAGAGGTACTGCGTGAGTGGAAGGTGTTGGATCGACTCGTGCCCATCGAGGCTCGTCCGGCAGCGGTGCAGGATCTAAGGCGCGTGCACACGGCGGCGCATATCGAGCGTGTGCGGCAAACGGCGGACCGAGGCGGGGGGCATCTGGATGCCGATACCTACGTCAACGCCCGCTCCTACGATGCAGCACTCGTGGCCGCTGGAGGGCTCTTGGTGGCTGCGGAAAGGATCCTGGCTGGAGAGGTTGAGAACGGCTTCGCGCTAGTACGCCCACCGGGTCATCACGCCACTCCTTCACGTGGAATGGGGTTCTGCCTGTTCAACAATGTGGCCGTCGCCGCTCGCTACGCGTTGGCCAGGTTGGAGACTGAGCGGGTCTTCATTGCTGACTTCGATGTACATCACGGGAATGGCACCCAGGCCGTGTTCGAGCGTGACCCTCAGGTTTTCTACTTCTCTACCCACGAATACCCCTTCTACCCCGGTACCGGTTCCTTGAAGGAGACGGGGCGAGGAGATGGGGAGGGCACAGTGTTGAACGTCCCGCTGCCGGCTGGCGTCGGAGACGTGGGCTACGCGCGTGTCTACCGGGAGCTGGCCTGGCCCCTTGCCCGTCGCTTCCAGCCGGACCTGATACTGGTCTCGGCTGGCTACGACGCCCACTGGCAGGATCCCCTGGCGATGATGAGGCTCTCTCTGGCGGGATATGCGAATATGGTCAGAGAACTGATTGGGATGGCGCAGGAGCTCTGTCAGGGCCGCATTCTTTTCGCGCTCGAGGGAGGATACCATCTGGAGGTCCTGGCTCATGGGGTTCTGAACACCTTCTATGCTCTTATGGGGGAGGAAGAGCTATCGGATCCGCTGGGGCCAGCCCCAATCGATGAGCACGGCGTTGATGACCTCATAGCCCGGCTCAAACGCACACATCGTCTGACTGACTGAGACCGGAGGGTCAGTAGCCACAGTTGGTCGGTCGCGGCAGAAAGGGTATCTCCGCGATCACTCAGTCTCTCTTATGCGCTCCCCACGGCCCTCGACCGGCTGAGGAAACAAAGCTCTGGGCTCCTACCAAGGCTTCTCACCGCCATCAGAGTGATCGATCTTGGGGCGCGGCGGGCGTCAGGAGCTTGCTCCACGCGTCCGGAGTGCTGTGCGCTCGATTTGCGGGTGAAGTCAAGTTCCTGGCCTTTGACTTTTCGCGAAAAGTATGCATAATTTAGATGAGTATGGGGTCGTGCGGGGAGGGGCGACCCGTGTAGGAGGGTACCGATGGCGGAAGAGATACAGTTGCACAGGTATGTGGAGAGAATGGAGGGCCTGATCGACGAGAGCCGCTTCGAGGAGATCATAGCCCACGGTCGGCACATCCTTCAGCACTATCCCAAGCACCTGGACACCTATCGCGTGTTAGGGAAGGCGATGCTCGAGGCCGGACAGGAAGAGTACGCAGAGGATATGTTCAAACGCGTATTGAGCGGCGATCCCGAGGACTATGTCGCTCGGGTTGGGATGAGCATCATCTGCGATCGGCAGCGGGAATTGGAAGGCGCGCTGTGGCATGTGGAGCGTGCCTTTGAGTTGGCGCCCGACAATGAGGCGATCCGGGGTGAGGTGCGGCGACTTTACGGCCGACGAGATGGCGTGGAGCCGGGTCGGCTCGGGCTGACGCGCGCGGCTCTTGCGCGTGTGCATGCACGTGGTGCTCTCTATTCACGTGCCATCGAGGAGTTTGAGGAGCTCTTGGAGGAGGATCCCCAGCGGGTGGATCTGCTGGTAGCCCTTGCAGAGGCGCTTTGGAGGAATGAGGAACGTGCTCAGGCGGAGGAGGTCTGTCTTCGGATACTTGATGAATTGCCCTTCTGCTTGAAGGCGAACCTGATCCTGGGAGAGATCTACACGGGCGCGGGGCGGGTGGAGGGGCAGACCCACCTTCAACGGGCAGAGGCGCTCGACCCGGAGAACTCGCTGGGGGTTGATCTACTGGGGGACGATTCGTCCCTCTCTCATCGAGTGGTTCGGATTCCTGATCTGGAGTACACTCCAAGTGAGGAACGCCCGGAGTGGATGCCCTTTGTAGAGGCGGCTCCGGTACCGGAGGAGCGGGCTCCAGCAGATGTGACCGAGGCGCTCGAGACTCAGATCGAGATTCCCGCCTGGCTTGAAGAGGTTGCCCTGGGGAGAGAGGAGCCGTTGGCCGAGGAAGGAGAGGAGATCCCTGCCCGGCTGGTGGAGCAGCCGGTGCCTGAGGCGGAACCGGAGCGTCCCGGTCCCGCGGAAGAGTTGCCGGAGTGGCTGCAAGAGACTGAGCTTGTGGAGGAACTGGAGGAGGCGATCGCAGAGGGGGCCCCACCTATCCCGGCCGAGATCCCTGATTGGCTGACCGAGTTGGCCCCGGAGGAGGGCAAGGAGGAGGTGTCTCTGGAGGAGGAACCGCCTACGCCGGAGGCCCGGGAGGAGGCACTGTTGCACGAAGAGGAGATCCCCTCGGAGATTCCCTCTTGGCTGGAGGAGCCCGTTGCCCCGGAGGCTGAGGAGCGGGTCCCTGCGGACGAGGAGCTCGCTGCTCCGCCGTCTTGGTTGGAGACGGACGAATTGCCCAGCGGGGATGAGGCGCTTGCCTGGCTGGAGTCCCTTGCCGAGGGAAAAGAAGAGGAGCTGAGAGCCGCAGCTGAGGCGGAGGCAGAAGCACGGCTGGCGGAGATTATGGGCGCAGAGGAGCGTCCTCCCGAGGAAGAGGTTCCGGAGGAGCCGACACCTGCGGTGGAGATTCCGGAGTTCTTGGAGGAAGCTGCGCCGCTTGAGGGGGTCGAGCCCGCCCCGGAGGCCGAAGCTCCGCTGCCAGAGATTCCAGAGTGGCTGGCAGAGGCCCGCCCGCCCGCGGAGGAGGCTCCCCCACAACCGGAGATCGAAGAAGCGGAGGAAATTGCCGCTGCAGATGTCGAGGAGGCCTTCGGTTGGACCGCATTCGACGAGGAAGAACCTCCCGCTGAACGGCGCGAGGCACCTGTGGCTGGAGCTCCGGTTGAGGAGGAGGACGAGCTACCCGAGGAGGCCGAGCCCGTCCCGGAGGCGGAAGCGCCGGTACCGGAGATTGCGGAGTGGCTGGCGGAGCTCAGGCCGCCCGAAGAGGAGCCGACTCCCACACCGGAACTCGAGGAGGAGGTTGCCGCCGCGGAGGTGGTTGAGGAACCTATCCCTGCCCCTGCTGTGGAAGAGGTGCCGGAAGAGGAGGAGCTCGTCGCAGAGCGTGAGGATCTGGCGGTCCTGAGAGAGCAGGTGGACGATGATCCTCGCGACTATGAGGCGTGGCTTGAGCTGGCGCGGGGGCTTTGGGAAGAGAGTGTCTACGACGAGTCGTTGGAGGCATACTCTCGGGCTATGCGCTCCAGGAAGCTCTTGGAGGACGTCGTCACGGATATGGAGGGGCACCTGAAGGAACATCCCTCCGATCCGATGGTGCAGCGCGTGTTGGGAGAGGCATACATGCGCAGCGACCAGCTGGAGAGGGCGCTAGACCTCTACCGCGACGCGTTGGGAAGCCTGTAGGCTAGTGCTTGAGCTCATTGCGGCAAGGTGACGTTGATTGAGTGTTGGCGTGGGCGGGGGAGGTTTCCCCGCCCGCTTCGTTGATCGAATTGGGCGGTATTCGTGCTCCGTCTCGCCCGGTACCGCCGCACTTGCGACGAAACGGGGGGCTTGACCGGCTGCTTGTTGCTGACCTGCGTGAGAATATCGGAGGACAGCGTTCTCCCGGAGATGGCTCCCCTTCGATACGGTCAAGGCGGCCTTGCTGACCGACTGAGGTTGTACTGACAGCTGATCCTAGATCGATTGCGGGGGAGGAGACGTGGAACGGACGTTGGTGATCATCAAACCGGATGCTGTGCAGCGCGGACTTATCGGCGAGATCGTCCATCGCTTCGAGCGACGAGGGCTGCGCATCGCGGCGATGAAGATGATGCAGATCACGCCCCAGCTGGCTGAGCGGCACTACGCTGTTCACGAGGGCAAACCTTTCTACGAAGGGCTCATTCGCTATATCACCTCTGCGCCGGTCGTTGCGATGGTCCTGGAGGGAAACCAGGCTATTGAGATCGTGCGCAGGACGATGGGAGCGACCGATCCGAGCGAGGCAGCTCCTGGCACCATTCGAGCCGACCTGGGCCTCGAGATAGGCCGCAATCTAGTTCACGGTTCAGATGGGTCCGAGACGGCAGATCTTGAGGTCGCGCTCTTCTTCGATGATGAGGAGATTCTGTCGTACACCCGGGACACCGACCGCTGGATTCTTGAGTAGGTCGTCCTGACTGCAGCTCCATACCTGGTTGCGATCGCCAAACGCCTTGGAGTCCCCCAATCTGGACACTGTCTACGTGTAGTTTGAGTCGAGCCTGGCGATGAATCAGATCGTCGAGGGGCCTGTGGTTGCCGTGACCGGCGCGGGGGTATCCGCAGAGAGCGGCATCCCCACCTTCAGAGGCTCAGACGGCTTGTGGCGGAGCTTCAGACCAGAGGATCTGGCAACCCCAGCGGCCTTCCGACGGGACCCGTCTTTGGTTTGGGAGTGGTACGACTGGCGGCGTCAGCTCATCGCTGGCTGCCACCCCAACCCGGCCCACTCGTCCCTGGCGGAGATGGAGCGGGCGCTGTCGGATTTCACGTTGGTGACGCAGAACGTTGATGGGCTCCATCGGGCAGCCGGCAGCCGACGCGTCTTGAGACTCCACGGCGATATCTGGCGCGTACGCTGCACGGCCTGCGGGCGCGTGAGGGAGGATCGACGCGTGCCGCTGCCGCAGCTTCCGCCTCGCTGCACATGCGGGGGGCTGCTGCGTCCCGATGTGATCTGGTTCAATGAACCTCTCCCCTCCGACGTGCTGGAGATGGCCTTGGAAGCCTCGGCCCGATGCCAGTGGATGCTTGTCATCGGCACTTCGGCCTTGGTCCAGCCTGCAGCCTCACTTCCCCTGGTCGCCCTGCGAAACGGCGCCCGCCTGGTTGAGATCAATCTCCGCGATACTCCTCTCACTTACCTCGCCGACGAGGTATTGAGGGGACCGGCAGGTGAGGTGCTTCCCCGGTGGTGGGCGGAGCACCGTCCTGCTGGGACCTGACTTTCTGCGACCGCATCGTCGGTGCCCTCTTGGTGTTATCCTGTGTGGATTCCTCTGATTTCATCATAGTGGGAGGCTGCCAATGGCTAGACCTCGGATTGTGGTTGCTACTGACAGCACGGCCTGTCTTCCCGGGGATGTGCAGGAACGGCTTGATATTTCGATCATGCCCCTCAATGTGGTTTGGGGAGACGAGGTATTGAAGGACGGGGTGGACATCGACCCTCCGGCCTTCTATGAGCGGCTGCAGGTGGCGGAGATCATGCCGACGACCTCGCAGCCATCTGCGGGGGAGTTCATGGACTTCTTCCGCCAGGTGGCTGAGGAGAAGAAGGCGCATGTGGTGCTGGGGATCTTCATATCCTCCAAGTTGAGTGGCACGATTGCGTCGGCGCAAGCGGCCAGGGGAATGCTGCCTGACCTGCATGTTGAGGTAGTCGACTCTCTTTCTACTTCAATGGGGCAGGGATTCCAGGTGATGGCAGCGGCTGAGGTTGTCCAGTCCGGGGGCTCATTGGAGGATGCGCTGAAAGCAGCGCGACGAGTGCGGTCTCGGTTACAGATACTGTTCGTGGTGGATACGCTGGAGTTCTTGCACCGCGGTGGACGCATCGGTGGGGCGAAGCGCTTCTTGGGGACGGCACTTAGGATCAAGCCACTCCTTGAGCTTGAGGGTGGCGAGATCGAACCGCTGGAGCAAGTTCGAACGAAGAAGAAGGCACTAGCCCGTGCCCTGGAGGTGGGACGGGAGCGATCAGCGGGAGGGAACGTCCCCCAAGCCGCGGTGGTCCACGCCAATCGCCTGGAGGATTGTGTGGAACTGAAGGAGAGAGTGGAGGATGTCTTGAGGCCGGAGGAGATGTATCTGACTGAGCTCAGCCCGGTGATCGGCACGCACGTGGGGCCGGGTACGCTAGGGTTTGCGTTCTACTCAGAGTAGGAACCTGGGCGAGCGAACGAGATCTGACTGACTTCTCTCTCTTGACCCTTCCAGGCAAAACAACAAGCGGCGAGCCTTGCGCTTGCCGCTTTCCTTTTTGACCCAAAGCCGGTATAATCTCCTGTGTATGGATGATCGCATTGTGTCACCTGGACCGCAATCGGATGAAGCCCAATTGGACCATGCCCTTCGCCCGCGACGACTGGAGGACTTGATCGGTCAGGGCCGGGTGAGGGAGAATCTGTCCATTCTGATCGAGGCGGCGCGAAAGAGGGGCGAGGCACTTGACCACGTTCTCTTCTACGGTCCGCCGGGGTTGGGGAAGACGACACTGGCCCACATCATCGCTCGTGAGATGGAGGTTTCCCTGCGAGTCACCGCTGGGCCGGCTATTGAGCGCACAGGAGACCTGGCGGCCATCTTGAGCAATCTTCGGGAGAGGGAGGTGCTCTTCGTCGATGAGATCCACCGGCTGGGGCGCGCTGTGGAAGAGATCCTCTATCCGGCAATGGAGGATTTCACCCTGGATTTGGTGGTGGGCAAGGGTCCCAGTGCTCGCGCTATCCGCCTCAGGTTGCCTCGCTTCACCATCGTCGGCGCTACTACTCGCTTGGCCCTGCTCACTGCCCCGCTTCGCGCCCGCTTTGGAGTGGTCTTCCGCGTGGATTTCTACGAGCGAGCAGCTCTAGAAGCCATCGTCCGGCGAGCGGCAGGCGCGCTGGAGGTCGACATTGAAGAAGGGGGTGCAACGGAGATCGCTCGTCGGGGGCGGGGCACACCGCGCGTGGCGATTCGACTGCTCAAGCGGGTGCGTGACTATGCTCAGGTGCGGTCAGATGGATGTATCAGTCAAGAGGTCGCGCGAGAGGCGCTTGCACTCCTGGAGGTAGACGAGGCTGGGTTGGATGAAATGGATCGGCAGGTGCTTGGAACCATCATCGAGAAGTTCGGCGGCGGGCCGGTGGGGCTCGAGACCATCGCAGCGGCGGTGAGCGAGGAGCCGGACACAGTGATGGATGTGGTGGAGCCGTACCTGCTGCAAATGGGCTTCCTGGAGCGGACGCCCCGTGGGCGGACTGCCACTCCGCTCGCGTATGAGCACTTGGGCATTCCTGGCGAGAGGGCCGACCAGCCCAGCTTGCTCTAAGGGGCTTGCGCGATGGAGGGGCTAGAGTTTCTTGGCAAGATGTTGGTCTTTGGCGGCCTGACGATGACAGCTGTCGGTGGGCTGTTGTGGCTGCTGGCCCGGCTGCCTGGACTGGAGCATCTCCCTGGCACCATCCGCATCGAGCGCCCCGGCTTCACGTGCGTTGTCCCTCTCTTGGCCTCGATCCTTCTCAGCATCCTTCTGACGGTCGTGCTGAATGTGATCGTGCGGCTGATCCAGCGAGGTCCCTGATAATCTCCGCCTGGACATGAGCAACGTGCCTTCGTTTTCTCCACCGCAAGACCTGATGAGCCTACGGGAAACGCTCTGTGACTAGCGGATTCTTTGGGAAGGCCCTGGTCGTTGATCTATCCCGCGGTGAGGCCGAGCCAGTCTCTCTTCCCCAGACACTCTACCGGGATTACCTGGGCGGATATGGGCTGGGGGTCAAGGTGTTGCACGAGCGGACGGGCGCTGGTGTTGACCCTCTTGGCCCTGAGTGTATTCTCGGCTTTGTGCCAGGTCTGCTCACTGGCACAGGTGTCCCCTTCAGCGGGCGCTTCATGGTGGTGGGGAAGTCACCACTCACCGGCGGTTGGGGCGAGTCGAATTGCGGGGGACAGTTCGGACCTCTCCTGCGGGCCACGGGCTGCGACGGCGTCTTTCTCACCGGAGTCTCTCCTGGGCCGGTCTACTTGCTGCTGGACGAGGGTCAGGCGGTGTTGAGGGATGCCAGTCACCTGTGGGGCCTGGACACCGTAGAGACGGAATGCGGAATCAGGGAGGAGGTGGGGAAGGGCACTCACATAGTCTCCATCGGTCCGGCAGGAGAGAAATGCGCCCTCATCGCTGCCTTGATTACCGATGGCGGCCGAGCCGCTGCCCGATCCGGCCTGGGAGCCGTCATGGGCTCAAAACGGCTCAAGGCGATTGCCGTGCGAGGTGCTCTTTCGGTTCCGGTCCACGATGGGAAGGAATTGACGCGTCTCAGTCGAGAGTATCTCCAACTCTTCAGGGAGTCATCATCCCTCTTGCCTGAGGCCCTGTTCCGCCTGACTCGACTGTCCCTTCCCTTGCTGCGGCGGCTGCGGATCAAGCCCTCCGGCGGGCCTGCAGAGGCGATCGTCCACGTCTACCGTGAATACGGGACCTGCTCAGGCACTGCGTTCAGCACGCAGATCGGCGACGCGCCGGTGAGGAACTGGCGAGGGGTTGCGGCGCGCGATTTCCCGCTGAAGCGCAGCGCGCGTATCAGCGACGATGCGGTGATTCAGTATCAGGTCAGACGCTATCACTGCCGGGCCTGCCCCGTCGGTTGCGGCGGCATCGTGCGCTTGAGAGGGGACCGGTACAGCGTGGAGGGTGGTCACAAGCCCGAATACGAGACTCTGGCGGCCTTCGGCCCGCTGCTGCTCAACGACGATCTGGAGTCCATCCTCTACGTCAACGATATGTGCAACCGGTACGGGCTGGATACTGTCTCCACGGGGACTGTCGTGGCCTTCGCCCTGGAATGTGTTGAGAAAGGGTTGATCAGCCGGGAGGAGGCCGGCGGGTTGGAGCTTTCGTGGGGAAACGCCGAGGCCATTGTCGAATTGGTCCATAGAATCGGCCGACGGGACGGACTCGGCGACCTTCTGGCCGACGGCGTCAAGCGAGCCGCAGAGCAGATCGGACAGGGATCGGAGGCCTTTGCCATGCACGCGGGAGGGCAGGAACTCCCGATGCATGATCCCCGGTGCGAGCCTCTGCTCGGGCTGGCCTACCAGGCGGACGCCACTCCGGCTCGGCACACGACGTCCAACGGTGGCATCTACAGGGTGGAGTCACTCCGAGATCTCTTTGCCTCGGAGAATCTGACGCCGTCAGGACGGTATGCGATTGAAGATAGGGGGAGGCTCTTTGCACTGCTGAGCCAGTACATCCACGTGGTGAGCTGCAGCGGATTGTGCACCTTCTCACTTCTTATGGGCCGGCCACCCGTGCAAGAATGGATCAACGCTGCCACAGGGTGGGGTCTGGATCTTCGGGAGCTTCTGCGTATCGGCGGCCGTATTCAGACGCTGCGACACGCCTTCAACCTGCGCGAGGGTATCCGTCCTGAGGATTTCGCGGTGCCACCTCGCGCCAGCGGTCATCCTCCTCTCGAGGAGGGACCTCTGAAAGGCGTGACGCTGGATATAGGGGACACAGTTCGCGACTACTTCCGGACCATGGGATGGGACGAGGCGACGGGGGTACCCACGCCGGAATCTTTGGAGTCAGTGGGACTGTTTGATGTCGCCGAGAGTTTGAGAGGCAGTGGGACCTAGGATATCTGTAGAGCTGGACCATCTTGGTCCACAACGTGCTCGCCGTTGCCCGGCATCCTCTCCCTCTCATGAGTGGCCTGAGGCGCGGTTCCATGTCGATCAGAGTAGTCACCGATAGCACATGTGATCTGCCGGAGACAATCGCCGCTGAATACGGCGTCACTGTAATACCTGCATACATCAACATCGGCGACCGAAGCTACCTAGATGGCGTCGAGCTGTCGCGGCGCGAATTCTACGAGATGCTGCCAGAGACTGAACACATTCCGATGACGTCGGCACCGTCGCCGGGGGCGTTCGTCCGAGCATACGAGGGGTTGGCGGCTGAAGGGGCGACTGAGATTCTGTCCGTTCACATCTCTGCCAGCTTGAGTGCGATGCTAAACGCGGCAAACGCGGCAGCGGCGGCGACGGATGCTATCTCGGTGACCCTATTCGATTCGACGCAGTTGACTCTGGGGACCGGTCTTCTGGCTTTGGAGGCTGCCAAAGCTGCCGCCGAGGGCTGGTCGATGGCGGAGGTTGTGGCTGTGTTGGAGGAGATGGCTGCGCGAACCTACTCATTCGCCGCCCTCGACACTCTTGAATTCCTGCGTCGTGGCGGTCGGGTGACCCAGCTTCAGTACAACCTGGGAAGCTTGCTGAATGTCAAGCCGGTGCTGACCATGTACAATGGGGAATTGACAATGGAGAGGGTGCGAACGCGCAGGCGGGCGATCGAATACCTGCTCAAGAGGGTGAGCGATCTGGGGCCTCTGGAGCAGCTGCATCTATTGCACGCCAACGCTCTGGACAGGGTGGACTCTCTACGAGGGCGGGTGGAACGCCTCCTGCCCAAGGGCCGGATGCCTATGGTGGTCGAGGTGACGCCCGTGATCGGCGCCCACGTGGGGCCGGGGGCAGTGGGCCTGGTGTGCGTGAAGGCACGTGCAGGCCGGCCAGGGTCGAGCTCCTAATACCAAGGGGACGGACTGGAGATACACGGCATAGTAACCCTAGTTGTCCTGGGGCGTATGAGGTTCTGTAGGGTATCAGTCCGCTGCTGAGGAATTCCAGCATAGTGGACATATTCTGAGGAGGAGGGCTCGTCTTGGCAAGTTGGGTGTGCTCTGCCCTCTCTTCGAATGGCTCTTCCTGATGTGCAAGATACTCCTGACCGTCTTGGTAACTGTGTGGAGGCTGCGGCTGCCGCTCTACTCAGGCCAGATTTGGTCAAGTGGATGAAGGTGCTGCGGGCAGGTCTCTGGCGCCACACCCGCCATCCCAACTACTCTGATGAGGCGGCTCAGAGGTGGGCCTGCTACTTGATTTTGGCTTCAA
>JASFWK010000115.1:0-6660 GCA_050049355.1 Anaerolineae bacterium
CCCCCTTTAGCAGAATGCCTCGAAGGATCGCCAGCCAATGGTGTGCAGGAATCACCTTCGCGATAACCTGCATGACCCGAGGCATCGATTCAACAGGGGCAGCGTATCCGGTGAACATGAAATCCGTCATACCGACCAGCATGACCAGCAGGAACGCCTGGTGCTGCGTGCGGGAGACAACGGAGATGACCAGCCCCTTGCTCAGTTCGACCAGTACATACGCCAAGGCCAGAATCAGCAGCAAGGCCAACGATCCCCTGATGGGGACGTCAAAGACGAAATGCACTGCGCTCAGCATCAGCGAAAAGTCAAAGATGCCAACCAGCACAGCCGGGACGGCCTTGCCGATAATGATCTCCAGGGACGAGAACGGCATAACCAGGAGCTGCTCCAACGTGCCCAGCTCGCGCTCGCGGGAGAAGGAGAGCGCAGCGAAGAGGAGCACAGTAAACTCCAGCATCAGACCGAGCTCGGCCGGCGTGGTGTACAGCGCCTCGCTGAGTTCCTCGTTGAACCACACCCGGAGGCTGGCATCGAAACCAGCGATATCATCCGGTTCCAGCCCCAACCTGCGAAGGGTGACGCGCTGGCCCATGTCGTTGACGACTCCCTCCACCGCCCGGAGCGCAGCCCTCGCCGGGATGCTCTCGGCGCCATTGAGCCAAACGGCGAGCGCGGGTCGACCCGAAGGTAAGCTCATTTCGGTGTCGAAATCCGGGGGGATCACGACAGCTGCGTTGATCTTCCCACGGTCGAGGGCATCCTGGATGGCCTCCAGAGCGCCCACCTCCGCCTCCAGCGCGAAGGTGCCCGTATTCTGCAGGGCAGTGACCACAGAGCGGCTCGCAGCGCTCCGATCCTGATCCAGCACCATGAGCGGCAGGTTGGCAATCGGGCGGGATGTCGCCCAACCAACGAGCACCAGCTCAAGAGCACCGCCAAATAGCATGAAAGCCGGCAGCCACCAATCGTTGAGAAGGTGGATGAACTCCTTGACGACAAGAGACCAGATACGCCTCACCACGTTGCTACCCCAGTTTCTTCCTGAAGAAGAATGCGGCGACTGCCGTAAAAGCAAGCCCCATCACCAACAGAACCAGGCCGTACGGCCACAGCACTTCCAACCCCACCCCAGGCAGGAACATCCCTCGGGTGATGATGGCATAGTGGGTTCCAGGCAAGCTCATCGCCTCCATGCGCATCTCTGGCGGCATAGAGGCAAGGGGAAAGAATATGCCGGTCATAAAGAAGCCGGGGAAGAAGAGAACGAGAAAGGAAAGTGCCAGCGCAGCCGGCTGGGTCCGCATGAACACCCCTATGATCATTCCCATACCAAGTATTGCGAACAGAAAGACCGCAGAGAGCAAGAAGAACAGGAGGAGATTGCCGTTAAAGGGGACGCGAAAAGCCACCCTGGCGATAGCCGGCATCACGACCACGTTGACCAAGCCAACGACGATGTAGGGGATCATCTTCCCCAACAAGAACTCGGCGCGTCCCACGGGTGTGACCAGCACCTGCTCCAGCGTGCCGTGTTCCCGCTCATGGGCCAGGGTCAGGGCAACCGACAAGGCTGGAAAGGCAAGCATCATGGAGATCAGACCGGGCACTATGTCGACCCTGGGTTCCAGGCCAGGATTGTACAAGGAGCGCACGCGAAGATCAATCGGCTGCAGAGAGTCCAAGGAGCGATTGAGCGCCTGCATCCGGTGGGTGAGCAGCTGGTTGACAAATGCCTCAGCGCGCCCTCCAATCTGGCGCACGGCGAAGTTCCCGCTTTCCGGCTCCGTTCCGTCGATGATGATCTGCAAAGGCATGCCGCGCAGGGAGAGCAGGGCTTCCTCAAAAGTGGGGTCAATCACCAGCGCGGCCTTGACGTCGCCGTGCACAAGCAAGTTGTCCACATCATCCAGTGAGTCCACCAGAGCGTGCAAGTCCAAATCCCTTCCCTCTGTGACGCGCTGGACAAACGCCCGAGAGGTAGGACTGCGGTCATAATCCAACACAGCTATGGGCACATGCTCCAGCTCCACCGTCAACGCGTAGGCGAAGATGAAGAGCATCGTGATGGGCGTCACCAGGACCAAGACGAAGGTGGCACGGTCGCGCATGATGTGCTGCACCTCTTTGCGAATAATGGCGCGCAGATGACGCAACGACACGTCAGCTCCCCCTCTCTCCGCAGTCGGCAGTCGATACCCAGGAACCAGGTGGTGATTGCTCGGTCCCCTCCCCCATGCGCTTGACCAAGGAGACGAAGGCTTCTTCCATGCGCGCCGTCGCGCGGCGAGCCTGTCGGTAGGCGATCCCCTGTCCCTCAAGCGCGGTCTTGATCTCAGGCAGGCGTCTGTCCGCCGAATCGACAAGCAGGTGGAGCGACTCCCCGTAGGTCTGCACTTCGAGCACGCCGGGGAGCGTGTCAACGAGAGCCCGCGCCGCCTCCCAGTCCTGCGGGTGCAGTTGGATCAGTTCCCCTTCGATCTGGGCACGGATCTGCTGCGGCTCGGCGCACACAACCAGACGCCCTTCGTACATTAAGCCCACTCTGGAGCAGCGATCTGCCTCGTCCATGTAAGGAGTACTGACCACGATCGTCGTTCCCTCCAAATACAGATCGGTCAAGATATCCCAGAACTCTCGCCGGGAGACGGGATCTACGCCGGTGGTGGGCTCGTCGAGCAAAAGGATGTCGGGCCGGTGAATAAGGGTACAGGCCAGGGCTAGCTTCTTCTTCATGCCGCCGGAGAGGTGCGCTGCGCGGCGATCCTTGAACTCCATCAAGCCGGCAAAGGCCAGCAACCGTTCGGTCCGCTCCTGGAGTTCTGAGGCTTCCACATCGTACAGAGCGGAGAAGAATGACAGATTCTCCACGACTGAGAGCTCGCTGTAGAGGCTGAACCGTTGAGCCATGTAGCCGATCTTGGACTTGACAGCCTCGGCCTGGCGAGCCAAGTCATAACCAGCCACCTTCGCCGTCCCGGACGTTATGCTCAGCAACCCCGCCAGCAGGCGCAGGGTGGTGGTCTTGCCAGCCCCATCCGGGCCAACCAGCCCGAATAGCTCTCCCGGGCGGATGGATAGATCCAGGGAGTCCACGGCCCGCGTCTCTTTGAAATCACGCGTCAGTGCGTGGGTTTCAATAATGGGCTGGATCGGACCTGGCCCGCTCACGCCTCACTCCTCAATCTGCCAACTGCTCTCCTCCCACGCCGCGCGGCCAGATCGATACTCAGATCTTCTTCGAGTTGACAACCTTCACCTTCAGGCATGGATCACCAGATGCCGGTGCCGCAAGAGACACGCACCTGCTCCCCCTCTGTCCCCACCGCTCACCGTTGGTCCCCGGGCGCTTGACCGTCCACCATCAGTCCGCTCAAGAGCGCTTCGATGAAACTCTCGCTGACCTGCTCCAGGTCCAGGTCCGGGTTCAATGTGAGGTACACGGCCAGGCCGTCGTAGGCAGCCATCATTGCCCACACAAGTTGCTCCGCGTCCACCGGCTTGAACTCGCCGCTCTGGATACCCTCTTCGATGATGCCCACGACGACATCTTTGTACTCAAGGAGCACATCGAGCCACACCTCACTTGCCTCCTCACGACGGCTACTCGACACCCAAAACTCGACGAATAAGTTGAAGAGGCCCTCGGCCCATCGGCAGAATCGCACCATTCCCTCAGCAAGGGTGCGGAGCTTGTCGGAGGCCGTCCGACACCCCCCCAGGGCCGCGAGAGCCTCGCGCCCCAGAGAGTCGTCGAAAAACGACCTGATCGCAGATTCGAACAGGTCGTCCTTGCTCTCGAAATACCAGTAGAGACTTCCCTTGCTCAGCCCACTTTCGGCAGCGATGTCGTCCATTGTGGTGTTGTTGTACCCCCTGCGGCTGAAGCAGGCGAGAGCGGCCTCGATGATCTGGGCGCGGCGCTCCTCGGATACGTCGGGGCTAGAAGGCAAGAACTACCCTCCTTTCCTGCGCTTGATGACTCGCAGCAGCCACAGCACAAGAACTGTGCCTATGAGCGGCTCCAAGACCATGGCAGCGAAGTGCACCGCGCCGCTGAAGCCCATCATGGGCAGGATGTAGTAATCGCCCAGGCCGATCCCGATCATGGTGAGCAGGCTGGCGACGAGATCCACCGCTAGGCCATAGGGAGGCTCGCTCCTGGCGACCATGCCACCCAGAGCGCCCACGAGCAGCCCAAGCACAATCCAGATCCCCAGCCAGATGATGAGAGTAGACATTTCGACCTCCTGCTTCTAGACTGACCAGTCAGTCTAACTATACCGAGGGAACGAGTGATTGTCAAGTGCAAGCAGGCGCGCAGGGGGGAAGTTGAAGCAGGAAACGTGGACATCCCGCCCTCGCGAGGCAGCTGGTCGCCCAGAAAACCCCATGCTATAATGCGCTCGATGACAAAGCGGTTTACTCGCAGGCGGTTTCTCCGCCTCTCCGGAGCAGCTCTGGTGGCCACTTTCCTCCCTGCGCCGGGGTCCGACCGGCCCTTTCGCCCCCGCGCGGCGGGGCCTGTGAGGATGGGACGTGCCATCCACGGTGTCACCATCTACGACGCGCCGCGGGCGGATGGGGAGAGAGTGGGCGCATTTCACACGGAGGACACCTTCCCCATCATTCAGGAAGTCAACGCCCCCGGCCTGAACGCTCACAACGACCTCTGGTACGAGACCACCGACGGCTACGTCTTCTCCGCCTGGGTACAGCCCCTTTGGGTCTGGCCGCCCCAGTTCACCCATACCGACCTGGGGGAATGGGGCTTCTGGGGAGAGGTGTGCGTTCCCTACACCGACGCTCGAAGTAACCCCCATCCCGACGCCGCCAGCCCTTACCGCTTCTACAACGGCACCGTCTACCATGTGGTGGACGTCGCATTCGATGGCTTGGGCAACGGCTGGTACAAGGTCTACGACGAGCTACCGCCGCCCACCCACCAGTGGGTCCTGGCAAGCGACATTCGCCGCATTTCTCGTGAGGAACTAACCCCAATTCGCCCTTTCGCCGGCACCAAGCGGATAGAGGTGGATCTGAGCCAGTGTCAGATCACCTGCTTCGAGGGAAGCCGCATCGTCTTCACCACCCCCTGCGCGCCGGGGCTCGGTGAGCGGGAGTTGGAGGACGGGACCATCGAGGATCTGGGCTCCCCAAAGGGGGAGCACTGCGTCCTACTCAAGCAGCCCTCGCGCCATATGAGCAATCTGCCGCAGGATGAAGACGATCCTCAACCGACCGATCCTTTTGATCTGCCGGGGGTGCCGTGGGATACGTTCTTCGATCGCAGCGGGGCAGCCATCCACGGCACCTACTGGCATAACGACTTCGGAGTGCCCCGCAGCCACGGCTGCCTGAACGTCTCCAACGACGCCGCTCGCTGGATCTACCGCTGGACCCACCCCATCAGCGGGGCGGAGGACGACTACGTCCAGAGCGACTGCCGGGTCGGAACCCCCATCATCGTCTTCTAACCACAGCCTGGCTCCCCAGACAGCGGGAGGGCTCCGCAAGAAGGAAGAGCAACCCCGCTCTGCGCCTCTCGGCAGGCGCGGCAGGTCGCAGTACCCTACTCGACCCTGAAGCTTGCCTGAATATCCCGCAGCAGCGGGAGGATCGACTCCCCGCTCAGCGTGCGAACGCGCAGCACGTAAAGCCAGAGATCCGATCCTTGCACCACCAACGCCTCCGCCGGCCCCTCTGACCAGCGCTCGACAAAGCGGAATCCAGGAAGTCCCCCCCACTCCACCGGTTCCACCTCCAGCACCTCGACCTCTCCATCAGCGGGGTACGTAGCCTCAGCCACCATCCGAGCCGTGTCCTGAGTCAGAGGTTCGGTTGGCCCTGGAATCCACCCCAGCGTAACCTCTCCACCGGCGTCAACCCATACCCGCATGCCGGCCACCTCATCCCCCTCATATCGCATCGCGGTGAAGGTCCGGGGAACGTGGAGCACCACTCCAGGCCGCACCTGGCGCCTCAGGTTCCGCAGGGGAACAGAGGCAGAGCGAAAGAGGATCGTCCGCCCGCCGTTCACCGGCACCGTTGTGCTAATGAAGACCGTCAGGCGCCAATCACCTGGCGGCGGATCCAGCGGCAAATGGATGGAGGACGAAGCACTGTAATGTCCCTCCTCAGCCGGCTCCAGATCGGACCTCCACCAGACCTGATAGAGGGGATCGACCAGTTCCGCCGCGACCTCTGCCTCGGGGTCCCGCTCCGCCAGACCCGGCAGATCCACCCGGAGGGTGATATCCTCCAAGGCGGAGACGCTCGCGGGCCAGTGGATGGTCAGAGGTACAGGCGGCACCGGGGTCGGGGTGGGCGTGGGGATTGGAGAGATAGTTGGGAAAGGAGAGGGTACCGAAGAAGGACGCGGACCGCTCCCACCACAGGCCGTCGAGAGAAGGGAAAGCAAGAGAAAGAGAATCAACCCACTCAGGAGGGCTGTATTGGTCTGGCGATCAGGAAGGCGCCGTGCAGACACCGGCGAATCACCGCTGTGCGGCTTCCAGGAGACCCGCGAGGCGGGGCGGTACCCTGGCGACGATGCGCGTACCACCTTCGGTGTACTCCTCGCGCTCGACCATTCCATGCTGGTGGACCATCTGCACCAGGTCGCCTCGGTCGAAGGGGAGCAGCAAATCCACCGACACC
>JASFWK010000116.1:0-6653 GCA_050049355.1 Anaerolineae bacterium
GAGCGAGGCTTGGCGGCTTGACCAAGATCCCCCTCTGGCACAGCTCAGCGGGCGTCTGCTGGCTCACGCTGAGGATCTGAGGGCCCGCTTCGCCAGACACGGTGCGCTGCCCCATCTTGTGATCCACGGCGACTACTACTACGACAACCTTCTCTTCGACGGCGACCGCATCGTCGGCGTTGTGGACTACGACAAAGCCCGCTGGCAGCCGCGTGTCGTCGAGTTGGCCGAGGCGCTGATCTACTTCGCCTCGCTTCGACCGGGTCACCTGGAACACTTAGTCTATCCCGGTTTTCTCGATTGGGAGGTATTCAGCCGCTTCCTGCGGAACTACGCCCGCGCTGCCGCCCTGGAAGCGAACGAGGCGCACGCTCTGCCGGACTACATCCGCTGCATCTGGCTCTCCGTCTCGCTCCAGCGCTTGCTGGAAAGAGGAACCCCTCCCGCCGAGGCCGAGGAAGCTCTGCAGGAGGTGCTTGCATTAGGCGATTGGGCCAAAGCACACGACCGGCGCATGGTCGAGCTTGCGCTCACCGCGGAGGAGGTAAGGCTGCTGTGATCAAGGCTGTTCTCTTCGACTTCGGGCGGGTCATCTCGGCCCAGAAACCGGCTTCTCTCTTCCGAGGCTATGAAGAGGAGCTGGGGATGGCGCGTGGCACTCTGAACCGCATTATGTTCGGCAGCCGCGTCTGGCAGGAGACCCTGGTCGGCCGCAAGACGATCGACGAATACTGGCGTGAGGTTGGACCGAAGCTGGGGCTGCACACGCCGGAGGAAGTTGAGGCCTTCCGGCGCCGCTACTTCGCCGATGAGGCGATCAACGCTGACGTGGTTGATCTGATCCGTCGTCTGCGCGGCCGCTACAAACTGGGCGTGCTCTCCAATTCGCCGCCGGGCCTGCCTCAGTGGCTGGACGAGTGGGACATTCTGGACCTATTCGACGTTGTCGTCTGCTCTGGAGACGAAGGCGTCGTCAAGCCTGACCCTGCCATTTTCGAGATGGCCCTTGCGCGGCTGGGGGTCGAGCCCGAGGAGGCGGTCTTCATTGACGACACCCCTGGCCACGTCGAGGCCGCTCGGGGGTTAGGTCTGCGTGGGATACACTTCACAAGCGCCGAAGCGTTGGAGAAGGAGTTGGACGAACTCACAGAGGAAAGCTGACTGGCTGTGGTGAGATCGTTGTTTCTTCTCGCGCTGGCGGGCTTCGGTTGGTGAATAGCTGAGGCGGCGCTAGAGAACCTCGATTCCCCAATCCACTACCTGGACGTCGGGGTGGTGGAACTCGATCCAGTGCACGGCGCTCTCTAGAACGGAGTGCACGTGCCCCGCGTCGTTGGATAGGGTCACCAGACCGATCACCGCCGACTGCCACACGTCCTGCAGGTCCACCTCGGCGGTCGCCAGGTTGAACTCCTGCCGCAGCCGTGTCAGGAGCGGTTTCAGGCGGCGCCGTTTCCCCTTCAATGAGCCGTTGCCCGGCAGATGAAGCTCCACGTGGCATATCCCAATCAGCATCCTCGACTATCCTCCTTCAGGTAGACCGGGTTGCCAAGCGCTCGGGCCATCAACGCCGCAGGCTCCTCCTCAAGGGGAACCTCTGGGGGGTCGATGACCTCTGGACGGAAGTACCGGTCCATCTCTGGCCGGATCTCGCGCTTGAGGACGAATTTGTCATCCTCCACCTCCGCTTCCAGCACCCGCCGGGCCGAGACCAGCCGCAAGATACATCCCCTTCCATCCTTCACCAGACATCGCAGATGGACCGACTCACCGGCAGCGATTGGCAGCACCTCGCCCATCGTGGCCCGCCGCCCGCCTGCCTCGGCGGTCAGTTCGATCTGGGCCCCTTTTGGTCCCTCGGAGATGAAGGCGCGCCCCGCCAGCAGCCCCTCCACGATGGCCGGGACGGAGAGCTCCTCCGCCCATACCCAGGTCGTGGGCGTCCCTATCTCATACCAGCCCAATTCTCCCGCGAAGGGACCCTGGTGTTTATCGGAGCCACCCACGGCTGTCACCTGTTGCCCTTGCCGCAGCAATCGATCCCATGCCGCCAACGCCTGGTAGTTGGAGATGAACCAGGGCCCACCCCACACCTCCACGCAGTCCGGCTCGAAGAGACTGCCGAACTCCCAGGGCGGACCGCCGTCCTTGGGGTGATTGACCGAGAAGAGCACGCCGCGTTCCAACGCTTCCTTGCGCACTGCTCGCATCTGATCGTCCTGCCAGCAGCGGAAATCGAACCAGTCCGACACGGGCCACAGGTTGGCGTGGCCGTGATACGTGGAGATCTCCACGCCGGGGATGAGGAGCAGAGGCGACGGCCGTGTCCTCGCCTCGGCGGGGAGGTCGCGCAAGAGAGGAAGGTGGCTGACGGTGTTGTGCTCTGTCACAGCGACGAAATCTAGTCCCTGGGACTTCGCTGCCGCCACCAGGTCCGCCAGCGGCGCGGTGCCGTCGGAGTGATGGGTGTGGGAGTGAAGGTCGCCCCGGAACCAGCGTGGACCGGAAGCGACGGGGGCGGGATCGAACGGACAGGGGAGTCTCACGCTCTGCTGCCCCGCGTCTCGCTCCGGGCGGATCGTGATGCGGACGTCGCACCCCTCAGGGGCCAGTTGATAGAGGCCAAGGAGCAGATGCCAGGTGCCTGGCTGGACGGTGCCGGCGAGATAGCCGGGCGTGGCCTCTTGGGGACCGACGGTGAACGTCTGCCGCGCCGTGCCGCTCCAGCCGCGGAACCCCCGTCCCCCGGGGAAGTCATTCCCCCGCGGGTCGAAGAGGCCGATGTCGATGATGTTCCCCTCCTCCCACCCGGCCTTATCGGCGCTCAGAGCGTGGCTCACCTCGTAGGAGATATGAAGCCGGCCCGTCCCCGGCGGCACCTGGAATGGCAGGAGTGGAAACTCATCGTGCGATCGATCATCTCCATCGAAGTGTCGTTCCAGCACGATCTCGTCCAAGCTACCCCTCCCGGCTCGCCACCAGCCGGTGCACGGTCACGTCCTTGCCCCCGAAGCTGTACTTGTAGGCCTCGCCGCCGCGCAGAAAGTCGTACTCTTCCCGGCCCTCCTTGATGGCGAGTTCGATCAGGTAGCCTGTGAGAACGACGCCGGCGCCCAACTTGCGGTAGATCTCCCAATCGAGGCCAGAGTTGTACACCAAGATGCGGTTATCGTAGACAAAGTTGAGGTAGGAGGCCAGCTTCTCTCCTCTCCACTCCAGGAATGACAGCTGGAGCCAGCCGGCGTCGAAGGTGACCCGGGCCAACTCTCGAAAGAAGCCTTGCATCGACGGTGTTAGGAATTCCGCTTTGTCAGGTGCGCTCTTGGCCATCAGCTGCAGGAAGTGCTTCATCTCCACGTCCAGGTCGTGTTCGGGACCGACGACATACCAGCGCAGCTCTCCAGTCGCCTCCGCCCGGCGGAGTTTGCGCCGCAGCTCATGTCGGTCCTTGCCGCTCAGTGATGCCAGGTATTCGTCCCAGGTCCCTGGTAGATTCACTACTGGACAGACCTCCTGCACCTCCGTGCGCACTGCCCAGCCGTGCTCGCTCGCCAGATCGGGGAGGAGGCGCAGGGTGGGGGAATCCCGGTGGATGTTGCACAGGTCAATCACCTCCCACGGAGGGGCCTCAGGACCGGACAGGAAGTCTACCAGCGTGCGAAGGACCTCCTCCTCGCGCCCCGGCGCGGCGATCCAGTCCAGGTAGTCGGATACCTCCACGCAGCCGACGGTCTGGAGGACACGGCCCTGGTCCGGCCGCTCGGCGGCGAAAAGCGGGGCAACGCCGACGAGATCGCCTCGCTCTCTAGCGGTCAGCACGAGCAGGTCTCCCTCTCCCAGGCTGCGCCACCAGGCACCCTGGTAGGCGGGGGTGAGGAAGATGGTATCGCTCGCCGAACGGTTCAGCAGGGCAAGCCATTCATCCCTCAGCGAATCGAAGACGGCGGGATCTCTATGTAATTCGACGGGGATGGACATCTTCTCCTCCTGAGGTCATCGCGGCGCTGGATTCCTCCCAGTGAATCCCAAGAGCCAGTTACCTGTCACTTTCGCTCTTCGGCGCACAACGGAGGCAAAGCGGCGATTGAGCGTTGTGCTGAACCTGCCGAAGGCCTTGTCGAAATCCAGTCTTGCCGACTGTGGCGACGCAGTTCTAGTTTCGACGGTGTGCTGCATACGCCGCCTCTGGCGGCTGCTCAACCGACGAACTGCTCCTGTCTTGCAGAGTGATAGGTGGCTAGTCCCAAGAGTTGGCCTGCAGATCCATCACCGGCTGCCGGAGAGCCTCGAAGAACGGAAGTCTCGTGCCTCCAGGTTCGGAAAAAGCGAAGTGTCCGGCAGCCACAATCCATTATATGAGCGTAGGTTGTTTTGTCAACGACCTGAGGGTGTATATAATCTTGGCTGTGGAAGAGACTCGCCTTCTGATCGTCAATGCCGATGACTTCGGGCGCACCCCTGGCGTGACCGAGGGTGTCCTTCAGGCCCATGAACGCGGCATCGTCACCAGCACGACGGCGATGGTCAACCTGTCCGGGGCGGAGAGAGCGGTTCAGGGGGCGGGGGAGCGGGCTCCCGAGCTGGGGATGGGTGTTCATCTCAACATCACCGCCGGCCGACCGATCCTTCCTCCCGGTGAGATCCCCTCACTCGTCGGGTCCGATGGCGGCTTCTATCCCATTCGCCGCCTCGTCGCCCGTCTGGGGGAACTGGCGCTCGGCCAGGTGGGGGCGGAGCTAATGGCCCAAGTCGAACGCTTCCGCTCCTGGGGACGTGAGCCAACTCACCTGGATTCGCATCACCACGTGCTCTACCTGTCCTCCGCTCTATTCCGCGTGCTTGTGGGCGTGGCGGATCGGTACCACCTCCCGATCCGCTACCCCTGGCCCCGCGGGCCGATCAGCCGAGGGGAATTGGCGCGTCTGGCAGAGGCGCATCGTGTCTCCTCCGACGACCTTCCCTCCATCATGGCTGACTGCCACGCAATCCTGCGGCAGAGTCGCCTGCGGACGCCCGATCGCTGTATCCTCTCGTTCTACGGCCCTGGAGCTACGCTGGAGGACCTGCTGGGGAGCATCGAGGGCCTGCCGCAGGGGGTGAGTGAGATGATGTGCCACCCAGGCCTGGCGGACGCCGATCTGCGGGGCAGCAGCGGTTACGCCGAGGAGCGGGAGCGGGAGTTGGCGATCCTCACCGACCCCCAGCTTCAGGATGTGCTGCGCGACGAGGGTGTGAAGCTCGCGGACTTCTCCGTTCTTCGGTAGGGTGATGCAGCTTCCGGCCTAACCCTGCGGCTGGGATCCTCTCCTCAATCGCCACACCTCTCGCGTCATCAGGAGGCCTGCCAGGCCATAGAACCCGCCCGCGATGAGCAAGACAATCCGGAAACCGAAGTGGATCGCCAGGGCGGTGCCCAGAGCCGAGCCCAGCACCGACATCACTCCATTGATTCCCCACAGCCACGGCACCACCCCCGGCCGGTGCGCTCCTGCCCAGCGCATCCCGAGTGGGAAGGGCATCCCCATGAGGAAGCCCAGGGGAGCCAACAGGGCCACCGTCATCCCCAGCCGGGCCGGGAGAGACCAAGCGATAGTTTCCTGCAGCAGCCAAGCCCCGACCGCCGCGTGCAGCACCAGCAGCACCAGCAGCGGCAGGAAGGGTCGTCTCAGCCCTCGAGTGAGATCTGTCTTCGACCATCGTCCGGTCCACAGACTCCCCAATCCGCTGAAGAGGAGGAGCGAAAAGAGCACTACGGCCAGCGAGTAGGCGGGCCGACCCAGATAGACCGTCAGGCGCTGGATGGTGGGGATTTCCACCAGCATGAAAGCCACGCCCAGCCCACCGAAGTAGACCAGGAGCCCGGCCGTGGGACGGGCCAATCCTCGGCGTCGCCCTCCCAGAAAGAGCGGGAGCAGGACGAAGAGCAGCCCCAGTCCAGCCGTGATCCCCAAGACTGCCGCCAGAATCAGGATCGCCTCCAGGCTGGTGCGGTAAACGCCGCTGATGCTCAGAGAGGGATCGAGGAGATCGCCGAAGCGAACCAGATTGAAGAAAAAGGGTCGATTGTCGGTGGCGGGGGAGATATCCAGCGGGTAGGCAGCGGCGAAAGCGGTACGATCCTCCGCGGTGATGAGCTGGCCAACCTCCCCCTGTGGCGGCAGGCCCGGCGCGTACAGGAGAGAGAAGCCCAGTTCCTCCGCTCGCTGCCGCAGCGCGGCCACCTCCTCCGGTGTGAACGGCGTGCGCTTGAAAAGCGTGGTCGCCAGCCCCTCGAACTCGCTGCTGATTCCAGGCAGCATGACCACTGCCACGTGCCGACCAGGGTCGGAAACGCCTGCGCTGGTCCAGCCCGCCATACCGGTGGAGATCAGCCTCATCGTCTCGGCGGGGCGCTCCGGGAGGTACCAGCGAGAGATCGAAAGGATGCCCTGGTCTGTCAGGTGGTTGTAGTAGGTGCGGAAGGCCTCCACGGTGTAGAGGCTGTTCTCGGAGAGGGCGAAGGCGCCGGAGCCGCCCGCCGCCCACGTATCGATCAGCGAGGCCTGGATGACGTCGTAGCGCTCCGGGCTGCGGGCGATGTAACCGCGAGCATCGCTCACGGCGACCGTCACGTCAGGTCTGTCGTAGAGATGCCCGGCGAAGTCGGCGAAGGG
>JASFWK010000036.1:0-17751 GCA_050049355.1 Anaerolineae bacterium
GGCCCGAATCCGCATGGAGAAGCTGCGCGACCTTGCGGAGCGCGTGATGGAGAATCTGCGTCAGCTGACAACCAGATTGAGGCCTACGGTGCTGGACGAGCTGGGACTGGTGCCTGCGCTCATCACTCACACCGACGACTGCGCCACCCGCTTCCCGTTCACAGTGGACGTTGAGGTGACTGGCGAGAGGCAGCGGCTGCCATCGGAGATGGAGACAGCACTGTATCGGATCGCTCAAGAGGCGCTGACCAATGTGGCCAAGCACGCCCTGGCCAACCATGTCCACGTCCGACTGCACTTTGGCGACCAGGAAATGACCCTCGGTGTCTCCGATGATGGCGTGGGAATGGACGTGCAAGATGCCCGACAAGCCGCTGCCCTCGGGGAAGGCTGGGGATTGGCAGGGATCTATGAGCGGACGGATTTGATGAACGGTCGCATTGACATCCAGTCTGCCCCCGGAGCCGGTACCAGACTCACAGTTCAGGTTCCCATCCCCCACACTTCCCCTTCCTGCGAAGGAGAGGAACTTTGAAACCAGTGCGGTTGCTCCTGGTCGACGACCATGAAATCGTAAGAGCCGGACTGCGCTCGCTTCTAGGAGGCCACGCGGAACTGGAGGTGGTCGGCGAGGCCGCAGGGGGAGAGGAAGCAGTAGCACTCGCTACCGAGCTCCAACCAGATGTGGTACTTATGGATGTCAGCATGCCCAAGATGGACGGAGCCGAGGCGACGCGGCAGATCAAGAAGAGAACGCCGGATGTGAACATCCTGGCCCTCACCATTCACGAAGAGGAGGCTTACTTCTTTGAAATGCTGAATGCCGGAGCTTGCGGCTATATCCCCAAACGGGCCTCCCCGCAGATTCTCCTGACGGCGATCCGCGTGGCAGCGAGGGGGGAAGTCTTCCTCCACCCGGCAGTGGCCGGCACGCTGGTCCAGGACTACTTGCGTCGAGCGCGCACAGGGAAGGAGCAACTAGTATACAACGGTCTGACGCCACGCCAGCGAGAGGTACTCACCCTGATCGCAGAGGGGCTCTCCAATCAGGAGATCGCCGACCGCCTGGAGATCAGTGTCAGAACAGTTGAACGACATCGCGAGAACATCTTGAAGCGGCTCAATCTGCACAGCCGCGTCGATCTGGTCAAGTATGCAATACGCAAGGGGCTGATCCAGCTAGAAGAGGAACGACCTAGAGGCCACGGCTGAAACGCGGTGCGTGAAACGTGAGGACTACCTGGAGGCCAGTGTCATCACGCTTCACGCATTGCGTTTCACGAATCACTCGTTCACATCCATTTAGTGTACCCCAGAGGAAGGGGCAAGAACCATGGCCGGGATTACTCGGCGCGATTTTCTGAAGTGGATCGGCCTAGGAACTGCTTCACTCGGCGCTACGGGGTGGCTAGGGCGGTCGCTCTGGAAACTCCGACCAAGGCGCAGTGCTCCACAAGCGGCGACCCTCGCCCAGAGCGAGTGGGTGCCCACCGTCTGTCGTGTCTGCCCCGCCGGCTGCGGCGTGCGAGTGCGCGTAGTAGAAGGGCGAGCAGTCAAGATCGAGGGCAACGCACAGCATCCCCTGAACCAGGGAAAGCCCTGTCCCCGGGCCCAGGCCGCCCTCCAGGTTCTCTATGACCCCGATCGGGTGCAAGGACCACTCCAACGCGTGGGCGAGCGCGGAGAAGATCGATGGGAACCAATCTCGTGGGAGGAGGCCACCACCCAGGTGGTCGCCTATCTGAAGGGGCTGAAAGACGAGGGACGGGCCCACACACTCCTCTTTCTGCACAACGCGCCTCCCGGCCACACGCGCCAGGTGATTGAACGCTTCACCCAGGCCTACGGCTCACCTAACGTCGTGGCCGGCGACGGATGGGATGGCGAGCGCCTGGCCCATCTGCTGACCCAGGGCTGGTTCGACCTGGCCGCTCACGACTGGGAAAGGACCGCCTACGTCCTGTTCTTCGGGGGCTCCTTCCTGGAGGATTGGCAGCCGCAGGTCCACATGCTGCGGGCCTATTCCTATATGCGCCGAGGGCGGCCCGATCGGCGAACGCGAATGGTGCAGATTGGCCCGCGCTTCTCCGTCTCCGCCGTCAAGGCCGACGACTGGGTACCCGTCCTCCCCGGACGCCAGGGGGCGCTGGCCCTGGGAATGGCCCACGTCATCATCCGTGAGCGCCTCTATGACTCTGATTTCGTGGCCGAGCATACCGAGGGGTTCGACGACTTCGCCGCGCTGGCACTCGAAGAGTACACACCGGAGAGGGCCGCCGGCCTGACTGGCGTGCCGCCAGATGGAATCCGTCGGCTGGCCAGGGAGTTCGCCGGAAACCGGCCAGCTGTGGCCGTCGCCGGGCGAGGGTTAGGGGAAGGCACCAACGTCCTGCTCACCCACCTGGCAATCCACACCCTTAATGCTCTGGTGGGCAGCATAGATATTCCGGGAGGCGTTCTACGGCCCCACCAACCCCCCTTCACTCCGTGGCCTAGCACGACTGAGGCTCCCGACCAGCCTCGGATGGACGGGGCTGGGGGGCCCGACTACCCGCTGGCTGTCAGCGCGCTCCATGCACTGCCTGAGCGCATCCTTGAGGGTGAGCCTTACACGCCGCAGGCCCTCTTTCTCCACGAGACCAACCCGCTCTTCGAGGGAGCTGGCACGGCACTGTGGCGAGAGGCCTTTCGGCAGATCCCCTTCATCGTCAGCTTCTCTCCCTTCATGGACGAGAGCACGCTCTACGCCGACCTGGTACTGCCCAATCACACTTTCCTGGAACGGTGGGTCGACGGGACGCCGCCGGGCGGGCTTGGCGCGCCAACCCTGGGAATCGGACGACCCGCGGTTGAGCCTCTCCACAACACCCATTCCACAGCCAGTGTGCTCCTGGAATTGGCTCACGGGCTCGGCGGCAGCGTGAGCGATTCCTTCCCCTGGTCAAGCTTCGAGGAGCTGATTCGCTTTCGAACGCAAGGGCTCTTCACAGCGGGTGGATCGATTCAGGTCGAGTCTTTTGAAGAGTTCTGGAGAACGCTGGTGGAGCGAGGAGTCTGGGCCGGTGCTCCTTACACCTTCGGTCGGTGGGAGGAAGCGCTGGCGACACCCTCAAGGCGCTTCCAGTTCCACCTGGTTGGATTGGAGGAAGCGCTGAGCGAACCAGGAGTAAGCGCCGAGGATCTGGGATTGGAGGCCCAAGGAGGCACACTGAGCATACCTCATTACGAGTCTCCGCGCTACGCAGGTGACGCAGAGGAGTATCCACTCCATCTGGTCCCCTACCGGGTAGTGGCCGATGCTGGTTGCCGAGCACCTAACGCCCCACTTCTGTGGGAGATGTATGGCCTGCACCTCAAGGAGATGTGGCACAACTGGGTGGAGATCCACCCAGAGACGGCCCACCGACTGGGCATTCGCGACGGCGATCAGGTATGGGTCGAATCGCCCCAGGGGCGCATCCGGCTCAAGGCTCGCCTCTATGAGGGAGCCATGCCCGACGCGGTCAACATCCCAATGGGCGGCGGACACACGGCTGGCGGCCGCTGGGCTGCACAGGTAGGTGGGGGAAACGTGGCTGACCTCATCGTCCCGCAAACCGACCCCCTGTCTGGCGCTGTCGCCTGGTGCGGCACACGTGTCAAGATCTACAGATAACCCACTCGCCGAGGAGTTGGCAATGCCACGTTGGGGAATGGTCATCGACCTAGACAAATGCACCGGCTGCCAGTCCTGTTCCGCGGCCTGCCGGGCAGAGAACAACGTCCCCTTCGCCGGGCCGCAACAGGCTGAGGTGGGGCGGGCGATATTCTGGCAAGAGGTACTCGATAGGGAACTGAATGGTCACTATCCTTTCCTGGAGACCCAATTCGTCCCTCGCCCCTGCATGCACTGCGAAAACCCTCCTTGCGTGAAGGTCTGTCCGGTGGGCGCGACCTACCAAGACGACGAAGGTCTGGTGCTGATGGACTACGGCCGCTGCATTGGCTGTCGGCTCTGCACGACCGCCTGCCCCTACGGCGTGCGTTATTTCAACTGGTCCGCCCCCGAGTTTCCCGCGCCGCTGGATCAAGCACTCAATCCTGATGTGCCGATCCGGCCCAAAGGCGTGGTGGAGAAGTGCACCTTCTGCGTTCACCGACTGAAGGAAGTGCAAGCTCGTGCCAGGGAAGAGGGACGAGAAGTAAGTGATGCCGAACTCGTGTTGTTACCGGCCTGCAACCAGGCCTGTCCTGCGTCGGCTCGCTACTTCGGTGACCTGGAGGATCCCGAGAGCACCGTCTCCCGGCTCGCCCGCAGCCGCCGTGCCTTGCGACTCCTGGAAGACTTGGGCACCGAGCCCAGCGTCTACTACTTGAAAAGCGAGTAGCGAATGATGCGAAGCGAAGAACAGAGTCGACTCCTGGCCCCACTGACGGGCACAAGTCGTGGTTTCGTCTTCTTCGGCGGCCTGCTGCTGACTGTAGTCGTTGTGGGAGCTGTCGCCTACGTCCGTCAGTTTAGTGAAGGCTTGGTCGTGACCGGAATGAACCGTCCTGTCTACTGGGGTGTCTACATCGTTAATTTCGTCTTCTTCATCGGCCTGGCCCACTCCGGCACGTTCATCTCCGCCATTCTGCGGCTGGTAGGAGCCGAGTGGCGCAAGCCGGTGGCGCGCGCCGCCGAGGCCATCACCGTCTTCAGCATTCCCTTTGGCGCCGGCAGCATCCTGATTGACCTGGGTCGTGTCGATCGTATGCTCAACGTGTTCACGTACGGACGTTTTCAGTCCCCTCTCCTGTGGGACGTCACCAGCGTCAGCCTATACCTCCTCTCCAGCGTCGTCTTCTTCTATCTCGCCCTCTTGCCCGACCTTGCGCGCTGCCGCGACCAACTGACAGAGGTGCCCAACTGGCAGCACCAAATGTACCGGATCCTCGCCTTGGGCTGGCAGGATCATCCCGAGCGGTACCGCCGCTTGGAGAAGGTTCTGGCCGGGATGGCTGTGTTCATGACCATGCTCGTCGTCACCGTCCACACCGTCGTTGCCTGGGTGTTTGGAATGACCCTTCAGCCCGGCTGGCACAGCGCCATATTGGGCCCCTTCTTCCTCATGGGCGCCATCTTCTCCGGCTCTGGAGCCGTCGTCGTGGCCATGGCCACGCTGCGGCGCGTCTTTCATCTTGAGGACGTGCTGACCCCCAAACACTTCAACTACATGCGCCAACTCCTCATCGGCCTCGCTCTGGTCTGGCTCTACTTTATGGTAGCCGAGTACCTGACCACCTTCTATGGCTACGAAGTTGATGAGATGCGGGTCTTCTGGCAAAAGTTCACGGGAGCCTACGCCATCCCCTTCTGGGTGATGTTCTCGCTCTGCTTCGCAGTGCCCATGATCATTCTTCTAACCGGGGCAAAGCGAAGCATCGGCTGGATGGTAGCAGCAGGCGTGATCATCAACATCGGAATGTGGTTGGAACGGTATATCGTCATCGTCCCCACCCTGACCAGGCCCCGACTGTTGAGCGGATTGGCAATGGGTACCTATACCCCCAGCTGGACCGAATGGGCCATCACCGCTGCCTGCTTCGCCGGACTGTTGCTCCTCTACACTCTCTTCACCCGTTTCTTCCCCATCATCCCCATCTGGGAACGGTCGGAGGAGGTGGAGGCATACCTGCACGCAGGGGAGGGTATGTGATGAGTATTGGGAGCATATTCACTACACCGGGTATCGGCGGGATCATCGCGATGGTCGTGCTGGCGGGCGCCGCCGCGATATACGTCGGCCTGACCCGTTGGATTCTGCGAGGCGGACAGGAGGAGGAACCGCCCTGGAAGCAGATGGGCTGGCCGTTCGAGTGAGGCAATTCAGTCAACCGTAAGGAGGCACAGAGATGATCCAGATCATAGGGATCGCCGCAGCAGCTGGTATCGCTTTCCTGCTGTTCATCATCTGGCCGGCGATCAAGGTTGTCCAGCAGTGGGAGCGTGGAGTGGTGCTGCGCTTTGGCCGGCTGACCAGCGTCCGTGGGCCTGGTCTCAACCTCATCATACCCTGGGTCGACCGCATGGTTAAGGTGGACCTGCGGGTCGAAACGCTGGTTCTAGAACCCCAGGAGGTAATCACCCGCGATAATGTTACCGTCCACGTGGACGCGGTCGTCTACTTCAAAGTGATAGACGCCAAGAAGGCAGTCATTGAGGTCAGGAACTACGCTATGGCCACGACGCAGATCGCGCTGACGACTTTGCGGAGCGTCCTCGGCCAATCCGAACTCGACGAACTTCTGGCTCACCGCGACCGGGTCAACGAACGACTGCGGGAGATCATAGACGAGCACACCGAAGAGCCGTGGGGCGTGGAGGTGGTAACTGTCGAGGTCAAGGATGTGCTGTTGCCCGAGGCCATGCAGAGGGCTATGGCGCGCCAGGCAGAGTCCGAGCGGGAGAAGCGGGGCAAGATCATCCACGCGGACGGAGAGTTGGCCGCCGCCAAGAAGTTGGTTCAGGCCGGCGATATGCTCGCCAGCCAACCGGTGAGCCTCGAGCTGCGGTATCTGCAAACGCTGGTGGAAATGGCGGGCGAGCGGACGAACACCATCATTCCAATTCCTTTGGCTATCACCCGCAGCCTGATGCCGCTGCTGGGAGAGAAGGCCGAAGGAAGCTAGCGCGCCTTCCGAGAGGAGGAATGGGAGATGAGGGAGTGGATACTCCGCTACCGTTGGCCGATCGCTGCGGCGGCCATCGTGGCGCTCTTCCTTGCAGTCGTGCGCACCATCGCCGCTCAGCCGCCAGTGCCCCACGCCGTGATGGAGGGAGACGACTGCCTCAGCTGTCACCAGGCCGGCGCAGCCGGCGCGCCGCGCCTGGCCTGGGATCATCTGGGGCGCAGCAATGAGGACTGCGCGCGCTGTCACGAAGTCAGCGGGATACCGGCTGGCGAGATTCCCCATCCAGTGGCCGGTCGGGAGGATTGCCTCTCCTGCCATCGCGAGGGAGTAGGCGAGACACCCAAGTTGACCAGCAATCACGTTGACTATACCAACGGTGACTGCGAGACCTGCCACTTTCTCTCTCCTACTGCAGCGGAGCCGACCGCGGTTCCCACTCCCCCCCCAGGGGAGCGTCCTGCGCCGAATGGTACAGGTGACTGTGCGGCTTGCCACCAGCTCATCTTCGCTGACGAGGAGCATGAGCTCTTCACCGGTCAGCCCGTCGGGGACGCTGATACCGGCGCCACGCTCTTCGCCCAGCTGTGCGCTACCTGCCACGGCGAGGACGGCACCACGCCGGTGGGCGACGAGGAGAGCGTGATCAACGCAGAATCGTACTGGTCCACCCACGACGATGCAGCCATCCTCCAGGACATCGGGGCTGGGTCCCACGGCCAAATGACGGCCTTCGCTCAAGCATACGGTGGCCCGCTCTCCTGGGAAGAGATCTTGGACCTGGCCGCCTTCGTGCGTTCGTGGGGGCCGGTGGCCGTGGAAGCACCGCCCGCGGGCGACACTACCTACGTCGACACCATCGGTCCACTGCTGACCGAGCGATGCGGGGAATGCCATGGGGGGATCGCCGGCCTGACCGTGACGGACTACGAGTCGCTCATGACCGGCTCTGACGCCGGCCCGGTGATCATGCCCGGCAGCCCGGAGGAGAGCCGAATCGTGGAGGTGCAACGGGGAGAGCATTACTCCCAGTTGGGCGAGATGGAACTGGATCTTCTGATCGAATGGATCGCAGCCGGGGCATCTGAGCAATAGCCCGGTGGAACAGTAATAGATTGGATCATTCTATGAAACGAATAAGCCGACGAACCTTTCTCAAGCTGGCCGGGGTGAGCGCCGCTGCAGCGGCACTCTATAAGTCGACTGGCTCCATCCTGGCCGGGCTGAACTTGATCGACCAGACATCCGCTCCCGGCGAGGAGAGGTGGGTACCCAGCATCTGTCAACTATGTCCCGCCGAGTGTGGGCTCCGAGTGCGCGTCGTGGGAGATGTAGCTGTCAAGATCAAGGGCAACCACCAGAACCCCAGCAATCAGGGCAGAACCTGCCCAAAGGGCCAGGTCGGGCTCCAACTGCTGTACAGTCCCGACCGGATACAGACACCGCTGAGGCGGGTTGGGGCAAGGGGAGAGGGCCATTGGGAGGCTATCTCATGGGACGAGGCGATAGAAGCAGTGAGTTCGCAGCTCCAGCAGCTGCGCGAGGCCGGCACCCCTGAGCGCATGGCGTTTCTCTACGATCGCCCAGTTGGTTTGCTGGGAGAGACGATCACCCATTTCTGCCAGGCTGTGGGCACACCGAACACCATAGACATCCGCTCGGATCCCCTTAGCCAAGTCGTCTCCCTCACCCAGGGATGGGCTGCCCGACCTGGCTACGATCTGGAGCGCACACGGTATCTGCTGAGCTTCAACTACCCGCTCTTGGAGTCGGCACAGCCCACGACGCGCCTGCTCGGCGCCTACAGCTTCATGCGGCGCGGCCGGCCTGGCGATCGGACCTACATGGTGCAGATTGAGCCCCGGCTATCGGTGACGGGGATCAAGGCCGACGAGTGGGTGCCTATCAAGCCGGGCACTGAGGGTCTGCTAGCCCTGGGGATGGCCTGGGTGATTCTCTACGAACACCTCTACGACTATGCCTTCGTCACCCAGCACGGCCACGGGTTCGAGGAGTGGAGAGAGGCCGTTTTGCAGAACTATCCTCCAGAGAGCGTGGCGCCCATCACCGGCGTCAGTGAGCGCGCGATCACGCGACTGGCCCGCGAGTTCGCCGACACCTCGCCAGCCCTGGCTTTGGGCGGTGACGCGGTAGGAGAGCAGACCAACGGCTTTGCCAGCCAGCTGGCCATCTACTCACTGAACGCACTGGTCGGCTCCATCGACGTACCGGGCGGCGTAATGATGCAGCGCTCGCCTCCGCTGACGCCTTGGCCTAGCCTGTCCGGGGACGACGTGGCAGCCGAGGGGCTGGCCAAGCCGCGGGTCGACAAGCCTGAGCGCTATCCCTTGGGCCACTCAGCGGTTCACCAATTGCCGCGGGCCATCCTGAACGACGATCTTTATGCGTTGGACACACTCTTGCTCTACCGCGCCAATCCCCTCTACGAATCTCCCGACCACGAGGCGTGGCGGGAGGCACTGGAGCGGGTACCGTTCATTGTCAGCTTCGACTGCTTTGTCGAAGAGACATCCGCCTACGCGGACTACATCCTGCCCAATCACACCTTCCTCGAGCGATGGACCGCCGCCCCACTGCTGCCCTCACTCGGTTACCCGGTCCTGGCGTTTGGACAGCCTGCCGTGGAGCCGCTGTACGACACCCGCGCCCTCGGCGACGTACTGATCCAGCTCGTCCATCACATCGACGGCATTCCCAGGGAAAGCTTCCCCTGGGATGACTACATCAAGCTGCTGCGCTTCCGCCTTGAAGACATAGCATCCACGGGCCGCGGCACGATTCGCGCCAACGCGATCGATGCGTTCTGGGATGAGTTGGCAGAGCGAGGCGTGTGGTTCGATACCCCATACCACTTCGCGGGGGGAGATCAGAGGAACCCACCACCCTGGGAGACTGTGCTGGCCACGCCTTCGGGGAAGTTCGAGTTCGTGCCCCAGGGGCTTCGAGAGCAGCTCTCGCTGTCGCCGCCCTACTACGAACTCCCGCGTTACGTCGGCGAGGCGGAGGAGTATCCCTTTCACTTACAGCTCTGCAGGCTGATGGCCCAGGCAGGCGGACCAGGGGGGAGCAATCTGCCCCATCTGCACGAACTCTATGGGGTGCATATCAAGCAGATGTGGGGCAACTGGGTGGAAATCAACCCCGACATAGCCCACGAATTGGGCATCGAAGACCACGACGAGGTGTGGGTCGAGTCGCCAACGGGCAGGATTCGACTCCCGGCACGGCTCTATCCCGGCGCCCGTCCCGACACGGTGTCCATCCCCGCGGGGCTGGGGCACACCGTCGGCGGGCGGTGGTCTGCAGGAATTGGCAGCAACCCAGAAACCCTGATCGGCAACCAGCATATTGATGAGCTGACTGGCTTGCTGGCCCGGCAGGGCGTACGGGTCAAGGTATACAAAGCGGAAGGATAGATCTAGTATGCCAAGATGGGGAATGGTCATCGATCTCGACAAGTGCACCGGTTGTCAGTCGTGTAGCGTCGCCTGCCGGGTTGAGAACAACGTACCCTTTGCCGGCCAGGAGGGGGCAGAGTCAAGTCGGGTGAAATGGTGGCACAAAGTATTGCGCTTCGTGGAAGGGGAATACCCCAACGTGCATATCACGCTTCTCCCCCGGCCATGCCAACACTGCGAGAAGCCCCCTTGCGTGAATGTCTGCCCGGTGGGGGCGACCTACAAGAACGAGGAGGGAGTGGTGGTGATGGACTACAATCGCTGCATCGGCTGCCGCTTCTGCTGTTCGGCCTGCCCGTACACGGTGCGTCACTTCAACTGGTACTCCCCTGAATTCCCAGAGAGAATGGAGGCCGCCCTCAACCCGGATGTGCCCATTCGACCGCACGGGGTGGTGGAAAAGTGCACCTTCTGCATTCACCGACTGGAGGAGGCCAAGCGTAGAGCCGCCGAGGAGGGACGTGAGTTGTCGAACGCCGAGTTGGTGAATCTGCCAGCCTGCAACGAGGCCTGCCCAGCCTCTGCCCGTTACTTCGGTGATCTGGACGATCCGGGGAGTACCGTCTCGCAGCTGGCGCACAGCTCACGAGCCTTCAGACTGTTGGAAGAGCTGGGCACCTTCCCCAAGGTATACTACCTGAAAGAGATAAGTTAGCTGCAGTGGAAGAGATGACATATGCCACCTGATAGCCCCGGCGTGCGAGAGCGAACTTCGATGGACCGGAAGGAGAACCCAGACGCAATCCTGTACGAGCCACTCCAGCGTACCGGATGGAAGTTCTGGGTGCTCGTGTCCGTCCTGGTATACATCATTGTGTTTGGCGTCACTGCCTATTACCGCCAATTCACCCAGGGGCTAGGCGTCACCGGCCTGAACTACCCGGTCTACTGGGGAATGTACATCATCAACACGATCTTCTTCATCGCCGTCAGTTACGGCGGCACGCTCACCTCCGCCATTCTGCGAATCTTTGGCGTCCGGTGGCGAGTGCCGATCACCCGAGCCGCTGAGGTAATGACAGCCTGTACGCTCTCCATCGGGGCGGTGAACATCGTTCTGGACATGGGACGACCCGATCGGGTGATCCATCTGATCCTGTATGGCCGCTACCAATCCCCCATCGTATGGGACTTCTACGCTGTCAGCCTGTACATGATCTGCAGTCTCATCTACCTCTACCTGCCACTCATACCGGATATCGCCGAGCTGAAGGAGCGGTTTCCTCACCGCAGGTGGCTCTACAGGCCACTCTCGCTGGGCTGGACAGGCACTGCACAGCAGAGAAAGCGGCTGGACAGAGTCATCGATATCATGGCCGTTACGATGGTTCCCATCGCCGTGGCAGTACACACCGTTCTTTCATACCTGTTCGCGTTGACTGTGCAGCCGATGTGGCACAGCACGCTTATGGGACCTTACTTTGTGATGGGGGCGATCTACAGTGGTATGGCCGGGCTAGTTATCGTCATGGCGCTTCTCCGGCGCTTCCTGCATCTGGAGCGCTACCTCCGCCCCAAGCATTTCAACTACATGGGACTGATGATTCTGGGTATGACATCTGTTTGGCTCTATTTCACCTTCTCGGAGTACATCACCACCTACTATGGCCAAGAGCCGACACACCTAGCCGTGTTCGCGGCCAAGTTCTTCGGTGAGTTCGCGCCGTTTTTCTGGGCTCAGGTCGTGCTGTGCCTGATCGTTCCCGCCCTGCTGCTGAGCTTCCGCCGCACGCGTACGGTTGCAGGAACAGTCACCGCAAGCACCCTGATTCTGGTCGGCATGTGGCTAGAGCGTTTCCTGATCATCATCCCTACGCTCACCCATCCCCGCCTGCCGGCCGACCTGCCCTTCACTATCGGCAGATACCAGCCCTCGGGCACTGAATGGACGCTCATGGCTGCCAGCATAGCGGCCATCGCACTGCTGTATCTGATATTCATCAAGTTGTTTCCTATCGTACCCGTCTGGGAGATCCGCGAAGAACGAGAACGGGAGGAAAGAGGATTAACAGAATAGAGAGTCACCAGAACCCAAGGAGCTATCCAAACCTACGCTGGCCCACTGATTCAGCTGGGCTGCGCAAACTGTTCGAAGGAGGAATACGATGGATCAACTGATAGGCCTGCTGCCGATCATTTTCCCAGCCGCCATCCTGTTCGGACTGATCGTCATCCCTGCCATCAAGATCGTGTACCAGTACCAGCGCGGCGTGCTGTTCCGGTTCGGTAGGTTCGTAGGCATACGGGAACCGGGCCTCAACCTGATCCTGCCTTGGATCGACAGTCTGATCAAGGTCGATCTGCGGACCCGGACGGTGATCCTGAACCCCCAGGAGGTCATCACTCGAGACAACGTCACCGTCCATGTGGACGCGGTCGTGTACTTCAACGTGTTCGACCCCAAGCGCGCAGTGATCCAGGTTGAAGACTACGCGGTAGCCACCGAGCAGCTGGCCCTGACCACGCTGCGGAGCGTACTGGGCCAGTCGGACCTCGACGAGCTCCTATCCCATCGGGAACGGATCAACGAGCGATTACGGGACATTATCGATGAACACACAGAGGAGCCGTGGGGAGTGATGGTCACCCTGGTTGAGGTCAGGGATGTCCTGCTGCCGGAGCTTATGCAGCGCGCCATGGCCCGCCAGGCTGAGGCCGAGCGAGAGAAACGCGCCAAGATCATCCACGCCGAGGGCGAGTTTGCAGCAGCCAAGAAGCTTGTCCAGGCAGGCCAGATGATCGCCGGGGAGCCGGTGAGCCTGCAGCTGCGCTATCTGCAGACGCTGGTGGAGATGGCGGGTGAACAAACAAGCACCATCATACCCATCCCCCTGGACATCGCTAATGCATTGACCTCACTCGTAGGGTCCAAGGACAAGACCTAGGAGAAGAGAATGAGAAGCCGGATACGCCGTTACCGCTGGGCAATTGCCGCGATCGTCCTCTCAGTGGCCCTCTTGGCGATCGTGGGGATTACGGCGGCCCAGCCGCCCATACCCCACGGAGTCCTGACGGGGGACGACTGTCTTAGTTGCCACGAGGCCGGCGTGGCCGGTGCGCGTCGGTTATCCCGTGACCACATAGGACGCCGCAACGAAGACTGCACGACATGCCACGAACCCTCGGGCGCACTCGCGATCGACATCCCCCACCCGGTGGAGGGGCGACAGGACTGTATCTCGTGCCACAGCGAGGGGATAGGCACTATACTGCCCAGGAGTCACCTGAACCGCACGAACGATATGTGCCTGGAGTGTCATCTTCCCTCTCCCTCTGCAGCGCAGCCTACTCCAACTCCGCCGTCCACGTCTCAGATGCCCCCAATCCCTGCAGGCGAAGGAACCTGCGCCACCTGCCATCAGCGGCATCTGACTGAAGAGGAGCACGGCCTGTTCACCAGCCAGCCTATAGGTGACGCCGAGGCCGGCGCAGCATCCTTCGCCGAGTTGTGCGAGAGCTGCCACGGAGAGGACGGCACTACCGCGGTGGGTGACCAAGGGAGTGTCATCAGCTCAGAAGCATACTTGAGCACTCACGATGACGCCGACATCCTGAAGGACATCGGCATCGGCTCCCACGGCGAGGCGACTGCCTTTGCCCAAGAGTACGGGGGCCCTCTCTCCTGGGAGGAGATCTTGGATCTGGCAGCCTTCGTGCGATCGTGGGGCTCATACTCCGGCGCACCTTCCGAGGGAGAACTTACCTATCCCGACACCATCGCCCCACTGTTGGCCGAGCGCTGCGGGGAATGCCATGGGGGGATCGCCGGCTTGACCGTGACCGACTATGAGTCAGTGATGACCGGAGGTGACTCCGGTCCCGCGGTCGTGCCTGGCAGCCCGGACGAGAGCCCAATCGTCGAGGTGCAGCGAGAAGGGCACTACGCCCAGTTGAGCGAAATGGAGCTGAATCTCCTGATCGAATGGATCGCCGGCGGCGCACTCGAGCGGTGACCTAGTCAAGAAAGGGGGAAGACCCATGCGCGCCTATGTCCTTATCAAGACTCACGTGGGCGACATATACCCAGCGCTGGGAATCCTGCACCGCACCGACGGCGTGCTCTCCGCTCACGCCACCTTCGGACCGTACGACATCATCGCTCTGGTGGAAGCGGATGGTCTTGAGGAGCTGAGCGACCTCATAGCGCGGCAACTCCACGGCATCTCTGAGATCATTGACACCACGACGTGCATCCTTCTGGGCAAGCAATAGGGACTTCGCCAGATGCGGTGCCCAATACGCCCGTACATAGATGAGCGCTCGCAGGCTGCGACTCGCGGATGGCATCAGAGTATCCGTTAGTTCTTCCTGTCGCTTATCGAGAGGATGAGAGCTGCACGAAGAGGGGAATCGCGGTGGAGAATCTCTCGCCTGCTGAGCCCCGCATAGGCGCATGTGCCTGTTTCGGAGGAGTCCTACCAGACATGATGCGCACCACTGTCAGTAGTTCTCAGTATCCGGAACTGCATATCCAGCTCACACGTTCGAAATATCCATAGACAGGAGGCACGGAATATGAAAGGACGAAAACTCTCACGTCGAGAGTTCCTAGGGCTGGCTTTAGCCGGCGGAGCAGCGACCGTCGGGGCTGCAAGGGCACTTGGCGGATCACCCTGCTGGGCCTCGCAAGAAGCTCCTTCTGCCGACTACGCTCTGGTCATCGACACGACCAAATGTACCTGCTGCGGAGCTTGTGTTGAGGCCTGCAACCTTCGCAACGAACTGCCAGGGAGCCAGAGCTATGCTCATCTCCTCGAAAGAGGGGACCAGCACGTGACTTGGTTCTTGCCAGTCCAGTGCCAGCATTGTGCTGATCCCCCCTGTGCCACAGTCTGTCCGACCGACGCTACGTATATCCACCCAAGCGGCGTAGTTCTCATTGACGAGAAGCTATGCGTAGGCTGCAAGTACTGCATGGTTGCATGCCCCTACCAGGCACGCATCTTCGATGAGGAGCGAGGCGTAGCCGACAAGTGCTGGCTGTGCCTGTCCTGGGTGCTCGAGGGCGAGTCGCCGGCATGCGTGGAGGCCTGCGTCACTGGAGCGCGCCTCTTCGGCCGTAGGGACGATCCAGATAGCGAGGTAGGGGAGTTGATAGAGTCTGGAATGGCCAGACCGCTGCATCCTGAATTCGGCACGCGGCCGGCGGTCTTGACCTACATCATCGACGGGTAACGTAACCGTTGCTTGTGCTTGCCAAGAGGTGATAGGGCCGATGAAGATGTCTTCTCCAGTCACCAATCTCGGACACTGAGGACCACTTCACGGCCGCGCACCATAAGTCAGAATAGGGAGGTTCGACATGCAGACAGCATGGGAATGGTTGCCAGCTATATATCTCTTCCTCGGCGGCCTGGGAGCTGGCGTGTTTCTGGTGGCCGCTGTGTTCGAATTCACGGGCAAACGATACCAGTTCGAGTCTTGCCCAACCACGCTGGTTGGTGCAACTCTGCCTGGCCCGTTAGTTGCCCTTGGAACCGTACTCTTGATCTTTGACCTGGGGGCAGGCCTGCGGGAACCTTGGCGCATCTTCTATATGTTCACCCACTTTTCCTCAGTGATGACCTGGGGCATCTGGATCCTCAGCATCTTCATCCCGTTGGCTTTCATCTATGGGTTTCTTGAGATAATGCATAGCTACCCAGCGGCTTGGGAGTGGCTGACAGGCCACCCATGGGCTAGATGGCTCGCTTTCCTCCAGCGTCTGTCGATCCGGCGCGTCAAGCGGGTCATCGCCGCCGTCGGCAGCATCTTCGCGGTGGCCACCGCTCTCTACACCGGTGTCCTGCTCAGCGCCGTCGGCCCGGCGATTCCGTTCTGGTCCGCGCCCCTCTTGCCCTTCGCCCCCGTTCCGATGATGCCGCTCCTCTTCTTGGCCTCGGCGATCTCCACCGGAGTGGGATTGACGGTGGATCTGGCAACCACACTCACCGTGCCAAACGTGCACCACCACGTTCGCAGATTGCCACTGATCCACCTGGCGCTAATCGGCGCAGAGATCCTGTTGGTGGGTCTCCTGCTCATAAGTGCACTCGTCGAGGGTGGAGCAGCAGCTCAGGCAGCGCGCGACGTTCTGATGGGGTCGCATCGTGTGGTTTTTTGGGCGCTAATCGTCCTACCGGGCTTCTTCTTCCCGTTCATCATCCACGCCTATGCCCTGACCTTTGACCAGCACTCGCTGTTCGCGTCTCTAGGGTCGGGACTCGGGGTGGTGGTTGCAGGACTCTTCCTGCGCTATCTGGTCCTAATCAGCGGCATTCCGGTCGCTCTGTGAGGAGGTATCAGCATGTTCCCTTCCGACTGGCCACAATGGATCGTCATCCCTATCGCCCTTGCGCTCGCCGCGCTGATTATCGGACTCGGAGTAGTCCTTGAGCCGTCGGCCCGGGCTCTCGCACCCCAACCCGAGGTGACACCCACGTCGGTGTACATTCCGTACGCCGCTCCTCTGTCAGGTGAATGCACCACCTGCCACACCGATGCAGAGATACTGAGGGAGACCGTCGCCGATGAGGAGGAATTCCAGCGGCTTCTCATTGATCCCATCCACCTCGAGTCTGTGCACGGGCGATTGGGCTGTGTCACCTGCCACCGCGGCACCCCAGCCACAGAAGAGGTGGAACCCGCCCACGTTGGATTGGTGGTGGATCCCACTTTGCACTTCAACGAGGAGTGCCTCTTGTGTCACCGGGATATGCCCAACGAGTTCCCCAAAGACCTGCTGCGCACGCCGCACGACGAAGTTGTCCACGGCCTGGCAGAGGACGTGACCTGCAGCGACTGCCACGGAGGCGTAGGTCACGGGTTTGACCCCGTCTCTGGTGAGGTGATCTGCACAATGACGGTGTGTCTTGATTGCCACGAGGAACGTGAGCTGGAAACGCAACTAGAGGACTGTAACGTCTGTCATATCGGCCCTCACGACGTCGCTGACGCTCGGAACTGCAGCGACTGCCACACCTCCACGCGGAACTGGGGGAGGACCCAGCTGGAAGTGCACCCAGTCGAGTTGATAGGGAATCACGCCGAGGCCGAGTGCTTCGACTGCCACCGGTGGCCTAACTTTGGGAAGTTGACCTATGTCTGCAGCGATTGCCATGAACCACCCACGGAACCGCACTTCGGCGATGCGTGCGAGGACTGTCATACACCGGAGGGCTGGGCCGAGTCGGCCGCCTCTTTCGTAGCCCAGTGGCCGCAGGTACCGCACACCCTTGAGGGTCGGGATGACTGTTTGATGTGCCACGACCCCGCCGGAGAGGTCCAACCAGCGCCCGAAGACCACGAAGGTCGCACTAACGAGGAGTGTCTCGGGTGCCACGCGGGACCGTAACTGACGCATGGCCTCTTTCCGTGGGCTGCACATAGGCACAGCAGGTTCTACCTCTGCTTGTCCGCAGCGGAGAGCCAGACTTCCCTGAACACCGAGGAAGCGCGTGACCAAGAGAGGTCACGCGCTTCCTGCCCGACACGATCAAGCTGGATCCATTCTCCGGCGTGCTATCAGCTCCGCAGGGCCTACTCAGGTAGTCAAGCAACCCCCGGGGTTGGCGCCCGTTTGGACCCCCCCAATACTCTCCTCACACCACCTCCGAAGACGTGGACCAGCTGAGGTGGTAGT
>JASFWK010000037.1:0-17314 GCA_050049355.1 Anaerolineae bacterium
TGCCTGGCGCTGACCGGCCCGGTCTAGTGGTACGTCCGACTGTCCCCGGGGGCGCCGCTCCAGGTTCCAGGCTGTCTGGCCGTGACGGACTAGCAAGATGCGCGTTTCCACTGCTGATCTCTCCTCGGGTGTTGCGTGCACTGTTGAGTTGGTTGTACCATCATCTGCCGGCAGTGTCAACCGTGCCGTGGGGAGACGCACCGCAGTTGAGTGCGAGCTCAATGTGGCTTGCGCACAGGGCTGTTTTGCGCAAATTGCGGAATTATGCTATACAAGCATCATCATGGACGGTATCCCCAATCCTGACTCCTCGGAGCTGGACGTGAAGGAGTTCCTGCGCTCTATCTTCTTTGGTCTGGCGGAGGAGAACCTGGACGAGCTGGCCCGTATGGCAGATACGCGAATTTTCCCGCCGGGTGCAGTGATCTGCGAGGAGGGGGAGCCTGGGAATGCCTTCTTTATCATTGTCTCGGGGCGGGTCGAGATCTTCAAGCGATTGGACGAGGAGAGCAAGAGGGCACTGCACGAATCCGGGTCGGGGGAGTTCTTCGGTGAGATGGCTATCGTCCAGGAAGGCATCCGGACCGCCACAGTTCGTGCCGTTGAGACCACCACGCTTCTTGAGATCGGGCGGGAACCGTTCCTGCGTGAACTGGGCCGGAGCCCCTCTCTGGCGATCCGCATCCTTACCCAGTTGACATCTCGTCTGCGGGATGCCGATCAACGGGCAATCGTCGAACTGCGCCGGGCCAATGAAGAACTGCGCCGGGCGCTTCAGCATCTGGAACGGCTCGACCGCACCAAGTCCGATTTCATCCGAGTCTCCGCGCACGAACTGAGGACGCCCGTAGCGGCACTGATGGGGTATGCCCAGATGATGGGGAATCATCCGCAAGTGCAGGAGAACTCCCAGCTGCGCACGCTGGTCGAGGGGACGGTCACGAGCACGGAGCGGCTCCATCGCATTTTCAACAGCATTCTCGATCTGTCCCGTGTCATGGGGGAGGGGTTGGAGATCCACCGCAGCCCGGTGAGCATACCGGTCGTCTTCCAGGGCATCCACTTGGAGTTCAGCGAGGCGCTCCGGCGGCGGGATTTGGATCTGGAGATGGAGGGTCTAGCAGAGCTTCCCTTCTGTCCAGGTGATCCTGAACTTCTCTACAAGGCGTTTCGACACTTGGTGAACAATGCCATCAAGTACACACCGGATGGGGGACGCATCACCGTGAGAGGAAGGAGGGCAAATCTGGCCGATCTGGGTCCCTGTGTGGAGGTGACGGTGGAGGACACTGGCATCGGGATCGCGCCAGATGAGTTGGACCTAGTCTTTGAGAAGTTCTACCGCACGGGTGAGGTGGTCCTTCACTCCTCTGGGACGACGGATTTCAAGGGAGGCGGGCCAGGTCTGGGGCTGGCGATCGCGAGGGGGATCGTCGCTGCACACGGCGGGCGGGTATCGGCGGAGAGCCCGGGCTACGATGAGGAGTCGTGCCCTGGGAGCCGGTTCATTGTGCATTTGCGCTTGGAGGAAGGGGATCCTTCCGCTGTCGCTGCTCGTTCCGCCTGAGCGGCCCGGTGGCGCGGCCGGGTTATCGTATGGTGGGGAATCCAGTGGCAGTGGCTCCTGTGGGCGCCGTCTTCATCGCCTGTATCGTGAGGGCTGTTGTTCCTTGACAGGTGGAGCTGCGTTGCGCGGCAGCCTTGTTGCTCCCTTCTTCTGCGAAGATATGGTATAATTCCTATCTGAGGACAGCGCTCTCTTGGCGCCGATCTGGGCGAAGCATACCATCTTGGGACTGGTAGAATGCAGGTTCTGCAAGAAGTGCTCAACCTGGTGCTGACTCCCCCAGGCGATCTTTATTATCACCTTACGCTTCTCTTCTTGCTGCAGCTCCTCCTGGCAGTCGCCTGGGGGCACTGGAAGCGCGCGGGCCGTTCCCTCGGCGCAGGTCGCCTGCTGTGGGCTGCGGTCGGGTTGATGTTGACCCGCGTTGCCCTCATGCTGGCCAGCGCCGTCGCCAGCAGCGGCGCGGTCTCCCACGCTGTGGTCCTTCCGCCGCTGGAACGTCTCATGGATCTGTTCCTCCTTCTCCTTTCGGCCTGGGCCTTTCTACCGATCCTCCGTGAGCAGCCACGCCTGAGCACCGGATTCGTGGTCGGAGTACTTCTACTGGCAGTCCTTGCCTATGCCTATCTTGCCGTGGCTTGGCCTGCTGTTCAGGCCACGGGCATCGCCTATAACACCTACTGGCAGTCCCAGGTCTGGGAGGTGGCGGATGTCCTTCTCGCGGCTCTGGCCCTTGCAGCGCTGTTGGTCTGGCCTCGCCCTGGGCTGGGGTTGTTGGCTGCGGCGCTGCTGGCCTGGACAGGCGGGCACTTAGCCCAGCTGCTGGCGCCGCCGGTTGCACCAAACCTTGCCGGCATGGTCCGGCTGGCCAATCTGATAGCAGTGCCTCTGGTGACCGCGCTTACTTTTCAGGAGGCTTTACAGGGGGGTATCCCTGCCACGCCTCCCGCCCCGGTTCCTGCTGAGCCCTCTGTCGATATGCGTGGGGTGCTGGACGTCGCCCGGCGCATAGAGTGGGCGGCTGACGTCGACACGGCTCTATCTGAGGTGCTCCCTTTGGTCAGCGAATACCTGGAGACCGACATGGTTGCGCTGGGCCTACCTAGCGTGGGTTCAACGCCCGGCGTCCGTTTCGCAGGGATTCATCCTCTCGAGCCTCGACGCTCTGCGGGTCCTTCCACCCTTTCCCTGGAGGATAATCCCGCACTGCGCAGCGTCGTCCGGTCTCGCCGTTCCGAACTCGTCTCCGATGTCTCCGACTCCGACCTGGCGTCCATGTTGGAGAGCATAGGATTCCCCCAGACTGGCCCGCTTCTGGTGGAGCCTTTGGTCAGCGGTCACGATGTGCTGGGGCTTCTGGTGACGGGCAATCCAGTGAGTGGCGATTCTCTATCCGAGCAGCAGGTCGAGCGCGCGCAAGCTGTGGCGCAGCTCCTTTCCGCCTCAGTCGCCAGCTTCAATGCCCGCAAGGCTGTCGAGGAGCGGGCCGAGGGGCTGGCGGCAACGCTTCAGCAGTACGAGGCAGAGCGAGCTGAACGCACGGCTGAGTTTCAGACTCAACTGGAGCGGGCGGAGCAGGAAGTGAAGGATTTCGCCAGCCGGGCTGCTGAGCTGAAGGAGGAGGCTAACCGCCAGCGAAGGCGGGCTGATGACCTGAGCCAGATGCTGCAACTGCAGGAGGAAGAAGCTCAGAAGGCGACTGCCACATCTACTCAGCTTGCTACCTACGAGCGGAAGGTGAAGGAGCTGAACGAGGCACGTGAAGCGCTTCAGAACGAGTTGGAGGCCTGGAAGCGTGGCGCCAAGGAATTGAAGGAGAGGAGCGAGCGCCTGGCGCAAGAACTGAAGGCCAGGGAGTCTCAGCCCGGAGCAGTGGAATCATCTGAAGGGACGCGCGTCGGTGGGATGCTCGTCGCAGACGAGCGAGGCAATATCGTCGTTGCTGACCCAGGTGCTCAGCGACTGCTCAGAAGCTCTCAACCTGATCTACTGGGAGTGCCCCTTCAGGGAGCCTTCTCGGATCCGGTCTGGGCTCAGGCAGTAGGAGAGCTACTAGGCGGCCGAGCGGGGGATGAAGAGACCTCCTCTATCACCTTCGAGCAGGGTGACCGCCAACTGCGCGCGGGGTTGGCTCGCTTGGCCGCTGGCTCTGAGGGCCCCTCGGGATACGTCGCCGTCCTGGGAGCGGAGCCTAAGGAGGATGGCCAGGCCGAGGTAGTTGCTTCACTGGCCCACGAGCTTCGAACCCCGATGACCTCTATTGTGGGCTACACCGATCTTCTACTCGGTGAATCGGTGGGCATTCTGGGAGAGATGCAGCGGAAGTTCCTCCAGCGAGTCAAGGCGAACGTTGAGCGGATGGGCAGCTTGCTCAACGACATAGTTGAGATCACCGCCATCGACGCCGGGCGGATCGAGTTGACCCCGGAGCCGATGGATCTGGTGACGGTCATCGAAGAAGCAATCATGGGACTCTCCGCGCAGTTTCGGGAGCGAGACCTGACCGTGCAGTTGGATATGGCTCTCGAACTGCCCCCCGTCCGGGCGGACCGAGATGGCCTGTATCAGATCATGCTTCACCTGCTCTCCAATGCCTGTCAGTGCTCCCGCCCTGAGACTGACGTAGTCATCGCCGGTCATTTGGAGGAGGCCAAGGAGGCACAACTTCAACCCTACGTTCGCGTCTCCGTCACTGACACCGGAGGGGGCATTGCCCCGGAAGACCAGCCACGTGTCTTCCAACGGCTCTACCGGGCCAACAATCCCCTGATCGCTGGCTTGGGCGAGACTGGAGTAGGATTGGCTATCGCCAAGACCCTGGTGGAGGCCCATGGGGGACGAATCTGGGTGGAGAGCGAGATGGGGACCGGCAGCGCCTTCAGTTTCATCCTGCCTGTCAGCGGCCCGGATGAGACGGCGGAGGGGGAATGAGAGGTTCTTCGGTCTCCTCGAACGGTCTGGCGATCGGTCTGCGGCAACTCGCTCTCGGGGCGGCCTTGGCGGTGGTAGCGGCCTTGCTGGTGCTGGGAGCGCTGTGGTTGGCGGTCGGCGACCGTGCGGCGGGGCTTCTTCCGGCCACCCCGGTGGCGGAAGCGACGGCTGTCCCCACTCCTCCCTCGGCCACTGGAGCGCCTACGACTCAACCCTCCCTGACGTCTCCTGTGCCGACGGCCAGCCCAACTGTGCTTATGCCCACTCCCACTTTTCCATCTATCCTCTACCCTTCCTGCTCCCCGCCGGCTGACTGGCTGCCCTATTGGGTCCAGCCGGGAGACACTCTCTATGCGTTGGCCTTGCGGGCGGGGACGACTGTCTTTGGCTTGGTTGAGGGGAATTGCCTGGAAGGTGAAGGGATTCAGGTGGGGCGCATCATCTACCTTCCGTCTGGCTTCTTCGTCACTCCTACTCCCGCGTCTGTCTCCTGCGGTCCACCTGCGGGCTGGATCATCTATACCGTTCAGCCTGGCGATACTCTGTGGAATATTTCCCGGCGGGTGGGCGTCTCCATGGAGGAGGTTCGACAGGCTAATTGCCTGGTGGGGTACATACTGCGCCTCGGCCAGCCACTCTATCTTCCCGTCTATCCACCTACACTCACGCCCACGATCACCCGCTCTCCCACCTGGACGCCCACAGGTACGGCGACGCCCTGTCCAACTCCGACCTGGCCGCCTCCTCCTGCACCCACGGACACGCCGACTGCCGCGCCAACAAGCACGGCAACCGCCACCTCCTCGCCAACCGCCACTGCGACGCCTACCCCCAGTGCCACGCCCACCGAGACAGCCACGCCTACCTGGACCCCAACCCCCACGCCCACCTTCACGCCCACTCCGTCCGCCACGCCCACCTTCACCCCGACTTCGTCCCCCACGGCCACTTCGACGGTGACCTCCACGCTGATGCTTGTCCCTCGTACTGCAGCTCCCTAGCACGTCAACACTGCGGACGTTGTATTCTCGGAGCTTCGAAGGGTCTCAGGCCCCAGATGGGGTCTGGCTGTCTAGGCTGGGGACTGGTAGCCTACTGTAGGTTCTCAATGCGTGCCATCGGACAGAAGGTGTCTGCCTTTACGGGAGTATGCAGCGTATGAGTTCGCTCGGCGTGACCACCCAGTCCATGCGCTGGTCGTGTTCTCTACATGGGACTCCATCGATCAAGCATTGGTCGTAGCTCACGCCCACGCGCAAAGCCGTGGTTGTGAGGAGAAGACGATCGTAGTAACCTCCACCGAATCCTAGCCGGCCTCCCTGTCTGTCGAAGGCGACGCCCGGCGTCAGCACCACATCCAGCGCGGCGGGATCAACCTGCGGTAGGTCGGGCGTCGGCTCAAGCATGCCAAACCGGTGACGGGATAGATGGGCGACATCGTAGGGGTGGAGAACGAGCCTGCGGCCCTCAATGCGGGGGATGATCCACCGGATGTGGGGAAGTCGCGCGAAGAGGAGGCTCAGGTCAATCTCGTTGCGGAAGGCCAGGTAGGTCAACACAGTTTTGGCCTCTCGGAGTATGGGCCGATCTATCAACTGCCAGCACACCTCGGCGGAGGCCGTCGCAACCTCTTCAGGCGAGAGCGCCTCCCGCAGATCGAGGTAACGTGTACGCAGAGCGGACTTCTCCATAGGCGCCTTCGGAGCGAGGAATCACAGGGGCTGAACCTACTACTCCGTGTTCCCCCAGTTTACCATACGGAAGTGGCCGTGGCAAAGGAGAGATGGTCTCTCTTCAGTGATCTGCGATTGCCCTGCAGCACCTACGCCGTTACCACTGGGTTGGATTTGATCCGCGGGCTTACGCCGGATTGGGGCCCGTACAGCAACAGAGGAACCACCCTGCCCGGAGTCTGTATCTCCGCTCGTGCTTCGCAGCGACTGACCTCGGCTGAGGTGGACCGGGGGAGAAAGATGGGACGTTCGCTGGATGGGTCTCTATCTTGTCACTACATCCTTTCCGGTGTATACTGGCTCTCGGTGCTTCTCTTGCAAGCCCGGTGAGCCCCATGCTGGAAGCCTTCTTTCGTCCATCCTCTGTCGCCGTCATTGGCGCCTCCCGTGATCCAGATAAACTGGGACACGCCGTCCTCGCCAATCTGAAGGAGGGCGGCTTTCCGGGAGTGCTCTACCCTGTGAATCCCAACGCCGAGGAAATTCTTGGGCTCCAGGTCTATCCCAACATCCTGGATATCTCGGAGCAGGTGGACCTGGCGGTTATCGTGATCCCTTACCCGTCGGTTCCCGCGGTTCTCGAGGAGTGTGGACAGAAGGGAGTGCGAGCGGCGGTGGTGATCAGCGCGGGCTTTCGAGAGGCTGGACGGGAGGGGTTGAAGCGCGAGCAGGAGCTGATCGCGATTGCCCGCCGCTATGATATCCGCCTGATCGGACCGAACTGCCTGGGGGTGATAGACACCAATACGCCGCTCAATGCCACTTTCGCGGCCGGGATGCCCCCTGGTGGGCCGATTGCCTTCATGTCACAGTCCGGCGCGCTGGGAACGGCGGTGCTGGATCTGGCGTTGGCTGGCCGAATTGGCTTCTCACGCTTTGTCAGTTTGGGCAACAAGGCGGACGTGGACGAGGTGGACCTCCTCGAGGTCTGGGAGGATGATGCCGAATCTCGCGTGGTGCTGATCTATGTGGAGGGGTTACCCGATGGGCAGCGATTCATGAGGGTGGCCCGGCGGGTCACGCGCAAGAAGCCGGTGGTGGCCGTGAAATCCGGTGTCACCCGAGCAGGCTCTCGGGCGGTCTCGTCCCACACCGGCAGCTTGGCTGGCTCGGAGTCTGCGTACCGGGCTGCCTTTCGCCAGGCTGGCGTCGTGCGGGCAGATTCGATGGAGCGCCTCTTTGACTATGCGCGGGCCTTCGCCTACCAGCCGCTGCCGGCGGCGGATCGCATTGCCATCGTCACCAACGCTGGCGGGCCCGGCATACTGGCTACAGACGCGCTGGAGCACGCTGGAATGCAGCTGGCGGATTTTGAACACGATACTATCGAGGCGCTGACTGCGGACCTGCCCGGCGAGGCATCCGCCGCCAACCCGGTGGACATCTTGGGAGATGCGCTGGCAGATCGATACGAGCACGCCCTGCGGCTGGCGCTGGAGGATCCAGAGGTGGACGGCTGCATCGTCATCGTCACGCCGCAGGCGATGACCCAGATAGAAGAGACGGCTCACGTGATCGGGCGTACTGCGCAGGAAGCGAATAAGCCGGTGTTGGGTTGCTTCATGGGGGAGGCCCGCATTGAGGCGGGAGTGAGGGTTCTGAGGGAATACGGTGTTCCCAACTATCCGTTCCCGGAGCGAGCGGCGGAGGCGTTGGCGGCGATGGTTGCCTACCGGGAGGAGCAGGGTCTTCCCGTTCATGACCCAGTGCATTTCGAGGTGGACGAGAGAGCAGTCCAGGGGGTGCTCGATCGGGCCCGTGATGAGGGGCGGGTGAGAATTGGAGACGCTGAGGCCCGGACCATCCTGGAAGCCTACGGCTTCTCCGTGCCTCCCTCCCGGTTGGCGGAAACGCCGGAGGAAGCGATCGAGATGGCCGAGGCGATGGGCTATCCGGTCGTCCTCAAGATTGCCTCTCCGGACATCCTGCACAAGACGGACGTGGGCGGCGTCAAACTGAACTTGCTTTCCGCCGATGATGTACGTGATGCCTTTGATCTCCTTGTCTACCGCGCCAGTCGCTACGTGCCGGAAGCGAGCGTCTGGGGCTGTCTGGTGCAGAAGATGGTGCCGGAGGGAAGGGAAGTACTGATTGGTATGAGCAAGGATCCCCAGTTTGGACCATTGGTCGCGTTCGGGCTGGGCGGCATCTACGTCGAGGCTCTAAAGGATGTCGTCTTCCGTGTGGCTCCCTTCAGCCGGGAGGAGGCCGAGAAGATGATTCGAGAGATCCGCGCCTATCCCCTGCTGGAGGGAGTGCGGGGGGAGCCCCCGGCTGACCACGCGGCGATAGTGGATGCTCTCTGCCGGGTGAGTCAACTGGTCACCGATTTTCCCGACATCGTCGAGTTGGACATCAATCCACTGACGGTCTTTGAGGAGGGCCGGGGAGCTGTGGCACTGGACATGCGGCTGGTCCTTCAATGAGGTGGTAGTTCCGAAGGAGGGGAGGGGATGGCGAGAGCATTGTACATTACTTCTCTGCAGACCTTCAGCGGCAAGACCGCTATTTGCCTGGCATTGGGACGGCGGCTGCAGCGTGAGGGATATCGGGTTGGCTATTTCAAGCCGCTCTCCACCCAGCCGTGGGAACCTATCCCTGGGCGGGCCCTGGATGAAGATGCCGAGTTTGTGCGAAGGATATTGGGGCTTGAGGGCGCGGATGAGGATCTGGTCGGAGTTGTGCTCACTCCCTCACTTCTTCGAGATATCCTCTGCCGGTGCTCTGATCGTGACATCCTCTCGGAGGTACGCACAGCTTACGAGCGGGTCGCCGCAGGCAAGGACGTGATCCTGCTGGAGGGTGGGGCTTCGCTGCGGGAGGGAGTCAGCGTCGGCCTGGGGAGTCCTCAGGTGGCGGATGTCCTGGATCTGCCTGTGCTGGCCATCGTTCGCTTCCGCAACGAGATGAACCTGGTGGATGATTGCCTTACAGCCTGCCTGCAGCTGGGCGAGCGGTTGTTGGGTGTTCTCGTCAATGCCGTTCCCGATCGGGCGTGGGAGTTCGTGACGGAGGTGGCCTGCCAGTGTCTGGAGGAGCGGGGCATCCCAGTGTTTGGAGCGCTGCCTCGCCGCGAGGAGCTGCAGGCCATCAGCGTAGGGGAACTGGCTGAGGTGCTGGCGGCAGAGTTCCTGGCCTTGCCGGAGAAGAGGGACGTGCTGGTTGAGCACTTGGTTGTGGGGGCGATGGGCGCGGAGCAGGCGCTACCCCGCATGCGACGCATCGGTGGAGCCAAGGCGATCATCACTGGCGGTGATCGGGCTGACTTGCAGCTGGCTGCGCTGGAGACGGCCACTGCGTGCTTGATCCTCACTGGTCACCTTCACCCTCAGCCTGAGATACTTCGGCGGGCCGAGGAGACGGGCGTGCCGGTCCTGTTGGTGCGTGAGAACACGATGGAGACGGTGGAGGCCATTGAGCAGGTCTTCGGCAAGACCCGGCTGGGGCAGACCAAGAAGCTTGAGCGGTTCGAGGCGCTGATGGAGGAACACTTCGAATTCGATCGTCTTTACGAGAGGTGGAGTCTCTCTTGAGGACGTTCTCTTCCAAGGCACCGGCGAGCAGAAAGCGGAGGCAGTGGGCTGAGTTCGCCGCGCTGATGCTTGTGGCGGCGGTTCTTCTGACGGCGCTCTTTCTCAGGGTCCATGACCTCGAAGGCGTGCCGCCGGGCCTCCAGGGAGATGAGATGTTCAATGCCTGGGATGCTTCCCGGGTGGGGCCCGGCCACTTCCCCATCTTCCTCCCCGCTAACTTCGGCCGCGAGCCCGCCTTTATCTATCTGATGGCGTTGTCGACGCGGCTTGTGGGCATGGGGCTGTGGTCGGTACGGCTGCCCGGTGTGTTCTGCGGCGTGGTCGTTGTGTTCTTCACCTATCTGCTCGCCGATCGTCTGCATGGATTTCGGGTGGGCGTGTTGGCCGCAGCGCTGATGGCTCTCTCCTTCTGGCCGGTCTTTATCAGCCGTGTTGGCCTGCGCGCCGTAGCGCTTCCGGCCTGCCAGGCGGTGGCGATGTATGCACTCGACCGTGGCGTGCGCGAGTCCAGCATCCCATGGACGGTGGGGGCCGGTGTGTCTCTGGGGTTGCTTCCCTATACTTACATTCCAGGCCAGCTCTTCCTCGTGGTCCCTGTGGCCTGGTTGGCGCTGGTGCTGCTGCAGGATCGCGAGTGGCGAAAGCAGAGGCTGAGACTCTCACTCCTTGCGGGAGCGGTCGCGCTGCTGACGCTTCTCCCCTTCGCGCTGTTTGCCCTGCGACATGCGGACACTGCTTACAGTAGAGTGCAGGAACTGGATTATGAGTTGCGTCAGTTGGGGACAGGGAACTTTCAGCCCGTCTGGGAGTCCACGCGGGCCGTGCTGGGCATGTTCACCTGGGCGGGAGATCCCACTTGGCGGTATAACCTGGCTGGGCGGCCCGTCTTCGACTGGGGGACTGGGCTCTTCTTCTACCTGGGACTGGCAGTTGCCTTCTGGCGGATGCGGCGTCCTGGCTACGTCTTGTGGCTGATCTGGTTGCCGGTTATGTTGCTTCCTGCTATGGTTACCGGTGCGGCTCCATCCTTCTGGCGCTCGGTTGGCGCCCTCATGCCCATCTACGTATTGCCAGCGGTAGGGGTCGACTTCGCGTGGGACTGGGCAGAGCGCAACATCCAGAAGCCTGTTGGGGATGCCTTTCCCCTTCTGGTTGGTGTGGGATTGGTCGCCATTGGGGCCGACACTTGGCACGACTACTTCTTCGAGTGGCCGCGCTCCTGTGAGGTCTCCCACATCTACGAGAGTGACCTCACGGCGGCTGCGCGGTATCTGGCGAGTTATGAAGACCCCGCCGCGCCGGCCTGGATATCGAGCGAGCACGCCTACGACCTCAGCCGGGTCGCTTTTGACGTTCAATCGGACTACCCAGGCCCCGTGCGCTGGTTCAACGGGATGTTGGGTTCCGTCTGGCCTTCGCCCACCCACGAGCGGGACGTGCTGATTCTTTTCACCGAGTCTTGTCCAGCCAACGCAGACGCGCACCGTGTCCTCGAGCCCTACTTGATCTACCAGGAGGACGCCCCTTGCGGTCGTCCGCACCTGTGGGTGTATCGGCTTCCTCGACGGGTGCTGAGCGAGACGCCCTGGAGCCCCTCCCATTTACTGGAAGGGAGCTTCGCCAACGGCTTCGAGGTGCTGGGCTACGACGCCCCATCGGAGGCTGAGCGAGGGAGCGTTGTTCCCTTCGTCCTCTACTGGCGGGTGCCGCAAGTCCATGGGTACGAGTATGATGATCCTCCCCGAACTCTTGTGTGCCTGGAGGACGCGGAAGGCCATGCCTGGAGCGAGACAACGCACTTCGTCGCCTACCCGATGCAGGATTGGACGCCGGGGGATCTTCTTGCAGAGCGCTTCGAGATCTCCGTGCCCCAGGATCTTCCTCCTCAGCGGATGACCTTCCGGGTGGGCCAGTTCAACAGTTCCAGGGAGATCGTGTTCGCTCATCCGACGCGAGGCGGGATACCCCTGCGGGTGGGCTCGCTTCAGGTCTCTGGGCAGGTGACCCGGCGGCCTCGCTGGGACGAAGGGACGCCCCTCTATGGAGATCTGGCTCTGCTCGGTTTTTCGTTGACCTCTCAGCAGGTCCACGCGGGAGGTGAGATTGAGAGCGTCCTGGAATGGCAGGCCGTGCGTCAGCCGGCGGGGGACTACGCCGTTCGCTTTGAGTTGCGCGCTCGCCCTGCGGGCAGTTCCTCGATCCTGGCACATCGGGAGGTCTTGTGGGAGGAGACACACCCCACAGGCATGTGGGCGCCTGGTGAGGTGGTGCGCTCCTTCCACGAGATCTCCCTTCCCCGTGATACTCCGAGCGGCGATTTCGATGTCTACGTCTCACTGATCGACCCCGAGGACGGGCAGTCCCTGGGCGAACCGCTTCGCGTAGGCATTGTCACTGTCACCTCTCGGCCGCACACATTCGAACTGCCGGCACCTCAATTCCCACTGGAGGCCCTCTTCGGGACGAGCATACGTCTGTTGGGCTATGAGCTGGATAAGACAGGAGTGATCAGCGGCGGGCAGCTGGAGGTGACACTCTACTGGCAGGCGCTGGGGACTATGGAAGAAGACTACGCTGTCTTTGTGCATCTATATGAGCCGGAGGGAGGGGGGATCTTGGGCCAGCATGATGGCCCGCCTCTAAGCGGCAGCGCGCCGACGAGCACCTGGGTGCCCGGCGAAGTGGTCGCCGATGCGCACGCGGTCCCGGTCGGAGATGACATCCAGGGTGGGATAGCTCCACTGGGCGTGGGGTTGTACCTTCCCGATACCGGACGGAGGCTGCCGGTGACTGTCGATGGCGAGTTGCAGCCTGATGATTCTCTGATCCTGACCGAGATCGAGGTTCAGTAGTTCAGATTGGTGGAGTGACTTGGAGGGAGCAAGTGAGATGGACACAGCTATAGACCTGATCGTCGCTCGAGAGATCCTGGATTCGCGGGGGAATCCGACCGTTGAGGTGGAGGTAGTCTTGTTGGATGGATCCTGGGGAAGGGCGGCTGTCCCGTCTGGGGCTTCCACTGGCATTCACGAGGCGCTGGAGCTGCGTGACGGCGATCCCGACCGCTACGGTGGCAAGGGCGTCACTCGGGCGGTACAGAACATCAACGAAGTGATCACCAAGGAGCTCTGGGGCTGGGATGGCGCCGACCAGGCGGGCATTGACGCTCGATTGCTGGAGCTGGATGGCACGCCGAACAAGGCGGAGCTAGGAGCCAATGCCCTGCTGGGAGTGTCGCTGGCTGTGGCGCGGGCTGCTGCCAATGCTCTTCGACTGCCTCTCTACCGCTACGTGGGTGGGGTCCACGCCCACCTGCTGCCCGTGCCGATGATGAACATACTCAACGGCGGTAAGCACGCACTAGACGGGCCAGATCTGCAAGAGTTCATGATCGTCCCGGCGGGGGCCCCCACCTTCACGGAGGCGCTCCGCTGGGGAAGCGAGGTCTATCATGATCTCAAGGCGGTCCTCAAGGAGCGCGGATACACCACTGGTGTCGGCGACGAGGGGGGCTTCGCTCCCAGCCTCAAGGCCAACGAGGATGCTGTGGAGATGATCCTGGATGCGGTGCGGAAGGCTGGCTACACCCCCGGCGAGCAGATCTTCATCGCTCTCGATGCTGCCGCCAGCGAGTTCTACCAGGATGGAGAGTATGTCCTGAAGAAGGAGGGGCGCACTCTCACCGGAGCGGAGATGGTGGATTTCTACGCCGCATGGGTGGAGAGGTACCCCATCATCAGTATCGAGGACGGGCTTGCGGAGGACGATTGGGAGAGCTGGTCGCTCATGATGGAGCGGTTGGGGGATCGTGTTCAGATCGTAGGTGATGATCTGTTGGTGACCAATGTGGATCGGGTGCAGAGGGCTATCGAGCAGCGGGCCTGCAATGGACTGCTCTGCAAGGTGAATCAGATCGGCACCCTTAGTGAGGCCATCGCCGCCGTTGAGCTGGCGCAGCGCGCTGCGTGGGGCGTGGTGGTCTCTCATCGCTCCGGTGAGACTGAAGATACTACCATCGCTGACCTGGCGGTGGCGCTGAACACCGGCCAGATCAAGACCGGCGCCACCTGTCGGTCGGAGCGAGTGGCGAAGTATAATCAGCTCTTGCGCATTGAGGACGAACTGGGCGAGCGAGGGAGGTATGCAGGGTTGGACGCGTTTGCCCACGTCGCCCGCCGGCGGTAAGATTCCAGGAGAGGACCCGCCGGTAGTCTGGTCCTGATCTGTGCAAGGAATTTGAGTCAAGGAGGAAAGATGCGGAAGCGTATCCATATCGCCCTGGTTGCATTCGCGCTTATGGCGACTGGTCTGGCTTGTGACCTATCGTCTCTGCCCATCCCGCTGCCTGGCCTTCCTTCCCCTACTGTACCCCCCTCGCCGACTCCTCTGCCTTCTCCCACTCCGATGCCCAGCCCCACTCCTTCTCCTTCTCCCACTTCATCTGCACCCGTTGATGTCTCTGCCCTTCTGGCAGAGATCGACCTTGCCGCGGATGATATCCCGGAATCGTACGTGGAGGTCCCGGCTGAGGACTTTGGCCTTACCGCGGAGAGCCTGAGCGACGAGGACTTCACCGTCTCGAAGATCGTGTTCTTGATGAGCGAGGAGAGCCTGGAGTTTTCCTTGGCTCTCTTATTCCCTCTGGAAACGACTTCCGAGCAGGTTCTCTTCGATGCTGCCATATCCGATCCCGAAGTGCTGGTCGCTAGCTTGGCGGAAGGTATGGCTGGGGAGGGCGTGGAAGTGACGGAAACGGGCTCTCTTACCGGATTGGAGGACATCGGTGACGCCGCGGCGGGGTATGGTTTCCAGTACGCTACCGCGGGACTGGGGATGCAGATCGATGTCGTCATCTTCCGCCGGAGCGCCGCGGGGGCGATGACGGCGGTCATCTACTTGGAGGGCCGCAGCCCGCAGATGTCGGCTGTAGACCTTGCTCGCGTGGTGGATGAGGAAATAGATGCGGTTCTGAAGTAACGGTCGGAACAGGAATCGGGAGGTGCGGGTGCCGCGCACGAAGATTGTCGCCACCATCGGACCGGCTTCGCAGAGCTCTGAGGTGATGCGAGCGCTCATCGGGGCCGGGATGGATGTTGCACGCATCAACTTCTCATATGGCGATCGGGCAACCCATGCAGGAACCATCGCTGCTCTGAGGGAGGCCGCCAGGGAGCAGGGACGGAGGCTGGCAGTGATGGCCGACCTGCAGGGCCCGAAACTGCGGGTGGGTGAACTGCCGGAAGATGGTGTGAACCTTGTTCAGGGGGAGCGCGTCCTGCTGACTCTCTCCCCTTCCTCGTCCAAACAGATCCCGGTGCCCCATCCTCAGATGCTGCGAGGCCTACAGGCGGGCCAGCGCGTGCTGCTGGATGACGGTCGGTTGGAGCTAGTAGTCGAGGGTGCGGATGGAGAGGGCGTCCGCTGCCGGGTCGTTACTGGTGGTCGTCTCGTTTCCCACAAGGGGTTGAACCTTCCTGGCGCTCCACCGAATCTCCCGGTTCTTACCTCTAAGGATCGGGAGGACGTTCGGTTCGCCGTTGAACAGGGTGTGGATTTCATCGCGCTCTCCTTCGTGCGCTCCCCCCGGGATGTGAGGGAGCTGCGCGAGTTGCTGGCCAGTCTTCAGGGTGAGCGCAGCCCAACTCTTCCCATCGTCGCCAAGATCGAGAAGGCCGAGGCCTTGGAAGCCTTCGATGGCATTCTGGAAGAGGCCGACGCCGTGATGATCGCGCGGGGGGACCTGGGGGTGGAGACGCTTCCGGAGGATGTTCCCTTTCACCAGAAACGGATAATTGGAGCGTGCAACTGTGTTGGGAAGCCTGCTATCACCGCCACCCAGATGCTGCAGTCTATGATGGAGTGGCCCACCCCTACTCGCGCAGAGGCCTCCGATGTGGTCAATGCCATCCTGGATGGAACGGACGCGGTGATGCTCTCTGGTGAGACGGCTATCGGGGACTACCCGGTGGAAGCCCTGCGCATGATGGTCCGCATATGTGCCAGCGCTGAGCTTCATCTTCCCAAGGAGCGGTTCCTCTACGAGACAGAGCTCTCCGGTTCCTCAACCGTGACCGAGGCCATCAGTCAGGCGACGGTCGAGATCGCCGCAAGTGTGGGAGCGAAGGCGATCCTCACCGCCACTATGTCCGGCACGACTGCCCGAATGGTTGCTCGTCACCGGCCTTCCGTCCCCGTCGTCGCCGTCACTCCAAATCGGCGCACTCTGATGTTGCTCAAGGTGGTCTGGGGGGTGACGCCAATTCTGGTCTCCCACTTCGCCACCACGGATGAGATGGTGGCGATGATGGTCCGGGCTGCCCAGGAGGCGGGGTTCGCTCAGAAGGGAGATCGTGTAGTGCTGACGGCGGGCATCCCCTTTGGTGGCGAAGGGCTTACCAATATGCTGAAGGTCCATGTGGTTGGGGAGAGCGGCGAGGTGTGAACGCTTCGGATAGGGCGTAGATCTGCGGATGGACGTCGGCCAGATGTCCAATCCCGATCTATTGAGTCTCCGTCTCCTCTCTTGGTTCCTCTGGCGTCTCCTCAGGCGGCGGTGCCGAGACGGGCTCGACGACTTGCGGAGTGACGGACGCCCCGCAGTATGGGCAGACAGACCAATGGAGCTGGATAGCGCGGTCGCAGGACGGACAGGCCTGCTTGAGCCGCGTGTGACACGTGGGGCACAAGATGTAATCCTGCCTGGCTCGCTGCCCGCAACCGGGGCAGAACTCCGGTTCCTCGATGGCCTGCAGGAGCGCCTCCTGCTCCAGTGAGCGCTCGTAGGCCTCGGCCAGAGTCTCCCGCGGCCTGAGCATCAGGTAGACGATCAAGCCGAAGAAGGGGAGGATCGCTACGAGCAGGACCGCCACGATGACAGCCAGTATGTCCCGCGAGCGGGATCGCATGTCTCGAAGGGCCCATAGAATCGCCCCACCGTGCAACGCGGTGAATACCACCCCGCCGGCAAGGCTGAACCACAACAACAGCCTGGAGATGATGTCTAGGATGTTCTCCATGCGACTATAGCTCCTTCTCCCAAGATGAGGGGATCGTTGATCCAGCGCCCAGCCCCCGGAGAGTTCCTGCACACCAGGATTCTGGCTAGAGAGTGTGTCCCCTTGGCACCGCCCAAAGCTGCAAACGAGAGGCTTGCGCCTTCAGACACGATAGAGCAACATCTCTCCAAAGGTATCCAGTAGCCGGGCCCAGCGCACGTAATTATACTATTGGCGGGTCTTGGCGGCAAGGGGCGCCTGGGATCGGGAGAAGGGTGGGGGCTGGGAACATCTGGACTTCCCACCTCCGAGCTTGGCTCGAGGGGACTTGACCATTCTACTTGGTATGTGTCCAGTTGGTGCAGTACTCAATCGTCCTTGTTCCCACCAGAGACTCTGTGCTTTGTGTGCGGATCAAGTGAATCTGGACGCTCGACTGAGCTGCTCCGAAGCGCCTCGACCGGCAGTTGATTTGACATTGGAGGTCCGCGGGGTATAGTAGGGTTGACATGGCAGCTGACAACGAACCCATCTATCATCCAACGATAAAGGAGC
>JASFWK010000117.1:0-6546 GCA_050049355.1 Anaerolineae bacterium
TTTTGGCGGTGTTGGCTTGGGACTTTCGATCGCTCAAGCGGTAGCCGAAGCTCACGGGGGCCGGATACTGGTATCCAGCGAGGGAGAGGGCAGCGGCAGTACGTTTACCCTAGCACTTCCTGTGAGGCCGTCCTTCCAGCTGGCTGGACGCACGCTCTTCCGTCAGAGCCTTTCTGTAGGAGACAATGGCAAGCAAACCGTCCGCGCATGAGGCGCTGGCTGAAAGCCTAAGCCTCCTAGAAGAAGGACGAGTCTCGCTAGAGGACTGCCTTGCTCAGTACCCAGAGCACGCCGATGAGCTGCGCCCCCTACTGGAGATTGCGCTCACGCTCGGTCGCCTGACTCGTCAAACCTCCAGCCCCGCTGCCTTCGCGACCGGCTTGGAGAGAATGCTCGAGGCATCAGCAGAAGAAGAGCATCGCCACACGGCGCTCCCCAACCTGATCCAGCGGCGCGCGGGGTGGGTTGCCGCGCTCTTCCGGGGAAGGAGGGAACTCCCGGCCCGGAGCCGCACACTCGTCCTTCGATTGGCCTACATGGCCGCAGTTGTGATGATCCTGCTAGCCGGTGGCCTCTTCGTCCATTCCCGGCTGCGTACGACCGTCCCCCGCGCGGCTGAGCTGGCGCAAGTGAATGGAGTCGTTAAGGTGCTGGCGGCCGGCAGTGAGACCTGGCGGTCAGTTTCGGAGGACGAGCCATTGGAGGAGGGTGACCGCATCCGCACAGGCGCGTCTTCCTCCGCCAGCCTGGTTCTCTTCGATGGGAGCGTGATAGAGCTAGCGGGCGAGACGGAGGTCGCCGTGACCCAGATGCGCTCTCACAGGGATGGGAGCGGCAGGGTCATTGTCCTCAGCCAATGGGTAGGAGAGATGCGCAACCGAGTACAGCCTTCGTCCGGCGTGCCCTCACGGTTTGAGGTCGAGACTCCACTGGCGATCGCGGCCGTCAGCGGGACGGAGTTCACCACCGCCGTTGAGAATGACGGCACCACTCACGTGACGGTGGATGAAGGGATGGTAAACGTAACAGCGCAGGATGTCACCATCACCCTGAAGCGCGGGCAGGAGACCACAGTCCGGCCGGGGCATCCTCCCGGGCCGGTGCTGAATGTGCCCACTGCATCCCCAGTTCTTGAAACCACGGTGGAGCCCACGCCCACGCCCCGTTCTACACCGACTCCCACTCCCACGCTGCCGACCAGTCCCACGGCAACGCCGCAGCCCCCCGCGCCGGCACCCAGTCCCACGACTGTGCTGCCGCCCACATCAACTCCCCTTCCGCCATCACCTGCCCCCACACCAGCTCCGCCAACCCCCACTCCGACCCCTCCGTGGGAGGAACCTCCGCCTCCTTTGCCATAGCCGGGACGACGGTGGCAATGACAATAATAAGAAGAGGACGGCGAGACCCTGCCCACAAACGCGGCACGCTGTTGCTGTATGGAGCCGACGTACGAGACCAAGAGGAGTTCAGAGGCGTGCTGCATCGGCTTCGCCGCCAGTGGCGGGACTGGCATATCGTGGTCTGCATAGGACGCGGTTCGCCGCACGCGGCCAGCGTCGCCGGCCAACTGGCTCGGGAACTGGCCATCGAACTACGTTGGTCGGTTGCGGAGTGAGACGGAATGAACCTCGTCGAGCGCCTGTAGTCACAGGTCGGGCGAGGTACGCTGGCCAGCGAGGCGGCCGTATCCAATGGTTCTGTCAGGGCAAGCGTGTCGCTGACACGCGGGGAACAGCGGCCTGAAACTGCTACAAGAATCCGCAGGCTGTACGGGTTCGGAAAGGAGGGTAACCTGATGAACAGGCGGATTCGATCCTGCATCGTATTGGCCCTGCTCAGCGCAACACTTCTTCTTGCTCGGCCCGTCCCAGTAGCGCACGCGGATACGCTGACCGTTGACGGGATGTGCGCGGATTCAGATTCGGATGGTCTCTGTGACGACGGCATAACCTACAGCACGATTCAGGCTGCCATTGCCGCCGCTAGCCCTGGCGACACCGTCCACGTATTGTCAGGGACATATGTGGAGCAACTGAACATCGCCAAAAGCTTGACGCTCGTGGGCGCGGGTCCTTGTACCACAGTGCGCTCACCAGCTGAACTGAGCAGTTGTTTCACAGCTGAGGACGGTTTCTATCCGGTAATCTGCGTTCACGATGCCAACGACGTAACGATCCGGGATCTGGTGGTGGACGGTGCCAGCAACGGCAGTGAGAACTACCGGTTCGTCGGCGTTGCTTACCATAATGCGGGTGGGAGAGTAGAGAACGTCGAGATCACGGGCGTGCACGACACGCCCTGGGGCAACACTCAACACGGTGATGGCCTGTATGCCTACACCAGTGACGGGGCAACGCGCACCTTGACCGTCACCAACTGCAGCATCCACAACTTCCAGAAGAACGGCATAGTGCTCCGCGGCGCAGGCCTCACCGCAAACGTGGGTGGCAACTTGGTGACCGGCTACGGTCCCACCGATGTGGTGGTTCAAAACGGCATTGTTGTCTGGGGCGCCACTGGCACCGTGGGTCCGAAGAACGACATCTCCAACATCTCATATCCTCCAGAAGAGTATGCCGCCAGTGGTATCTTGATCCTCTCCAGTAATGCCGATGTGGTCGATAACGACATCTCCGATAGCGAAGCCGGCATCTACCTCTGGGAGGGGAGTGGTAACATCTCCGACAACACAGTCTCCGCCTCTGCTGCTGACGTCGGCACGGAGCCCTTCTGGGGGATTATCGTCCACGATCCGCCGAACGCGCCACCCAGCCTCTCCGACAGGGGCGGGCTCGAATCGGGGTTGTCAGCCGCTGGAGCCAGTGGTATGGACGCTGCTGCGGTCAACGTAACAGGCAACTACGTGGCCGGCGGTGGCGCAAGCGCGGTCTCAATAGGTCTGGAGGCCGACGCCGGATACGGGGCAGACGATCTGGACCTTCGCGCTGCCGGGAATACGATCACCGGCTGGGGCTACGGCGTTGTGCTGAACCAATGTGTCGCTGATGATTGCAGCGGAACCACGTTCACCTCCACAGCCGTCAATCAGAACACCGTCGCCGGAAACACGGCCTACGGCATGTACGTGGCGGGCTTCACCTCCAGCGCTGACGCCGTGGACAACTGGTGGGGCCACGACAGCGGCCCCTACCACGCCTCCGATAATCCCGATGGCCAAGGCAATGAGGTCAGCGACCATGTCAACTGGGAACCCTGGCTGCGGCGCACCTACTTGCCGATCTCCGCGCGGGACTTCTCACCTGGACCACCCATGCCGGATCTGCGCGTAACCTCCCTCATCGTCGAGCCCAGCAGCCCTGCCGTAGGTGAGCCGATCACTGTCACGATCGAGGTGGAGAACGTCGGAACAGTCGCTGCAGACCCATTCTGGGTAGATCTTTATGACAATCCCGCAGTGCCCCCCACTGAGGCCAACCAGATATGGAACTACCTGTGCAGCGGTGCCCTGGAGGATTGCTACGGGATAGCCTGGTACGTGGAGGACGGTCTGGACCCGGGCAAGTCCGTGTCCCTCACTTCGGCAGAAGGATATGAGGACTTACAGAGCCACTGGCTCGGCTACTTCGCGCGGAGAGGCCGGCACGACCTGTATTCTTTCGCTGATTCGTGGAACTACAACCTCTGGTACGGAGCCATACTGGAGCGGAGCGAGGGCGAGGACAATCAGTACGGCCCCACTACCGCCTGCGTCCAGCCCGGCACGGTTGGAGAGGCTCTTGGTGCACAGGAGCGGGTCGGACCAATCCCGTTCCGTCCCAACCGGCCGTAGTCAGGCCAACGACCTGCACCCAATGGGACTCTGAGAGCGAAGGGGGTATTCGATGGTAAACAGGACACGAACTCTAGGAGCGGTGTGCTTGGGGGTGGGCACTATGCTCTTCCTGACGGCTCTGGTGACCATGCCAGCTGATGCGGCAGAGGGGAATCTTCCCATACTCCAGCCTTCGCCGCGACCGCCGTGGTTTGCCACATTGACGCCGGCTGCAACGCCCAGTCCGGAAGCAGCCTCTGGCCCACCGCCTGTGTCGGCAGAGGCGACTCCTACTCCAACGCCAGCGCTGATACCACACACGGGCGGAAGCCCTCGGGGCGGATGGCTGCTTGAGGTGGGGATCAGCTTGATCGTACTTGGGTTGGCGCTCACTGGACTTGCGGAATCCAAGGCCCAAACGGACCCGCACGTGAATCCTCAATCAAGAGGGCCCTACCAGGCACCCCGTCGCGGCGACGAGTATCGAGCAAACCGGCACCCCTGGTGACCCGACCCCAGAACGCCGCAAACGCAGTCCACCACACCTCCCCCGGGGACACAATGATCGGCAAGCGCCGGGGCGAAATCAGGCGCACAGAACAGTGGGACAGTCTTGCTTCTTGTCGGCTCTCAGTGACATCGCTATGCTTTGACTTAACGACAGAGTTGGGATATACTTCTCGCGGAGCTAGGGCGGGGGGCGCTTCTGCCCATAACAGGGTCCGCGCCCGCCGTCACGATGCTGTGGGCGGTCTGGTCGGATTGACCAGAAGGTGTATCGCGATGAAGAGGGTTAACCTCCTGAAGGTATGCTTCCTAACGGGTTTCCTCCTCTCCACCCCCGAGGAAGGAATGGCTCCCCGGCGCCCCCCTGATGGTTTCCGGAGTTCACTGATCCGCGGGTGGCCAGAACTGGGAGAGAAGGCATCATAATGAAGTCTCAGGAAATGGCTTCTACTATCTCCGGAACTCCCCTCGTCCGCTCCAAACTGCTAATCCCCAGCCCCGCTGGCCTCCTGCATCGGCCGAGGGTATCCCAGACCATTGAGCGAGGGCTTGAGCACAAACTGACGCTTCTCTCCGCCCCAGCCGGCTACGGCAAGACGTCAGCGCTGGTGGATTTCACGCAGCACAGCTCCATGCCCGTGTGCTGGTACACTGCCGACGAACGGGATCGGGACCTGGGTGTATTCATCGAGTACCTGGTGGGCGCCATCCGGGAGCGCATCCCGGGTTTCGGCGAGCACACCCAGGCGGCCTTATCTTCCCTGGCCGGTGATCTCTCCCATGACCCGACTGCCGTCGTAGGCGAGCTGACTAACGAGATTCTGGAGGTTGATACCCCCTTCGCCGTCGTGGTGGATAACTACGAGGCACTGGACGGCGCTTTGGGTATACAAGCGTTCGTCCACCGCCTGCTCGAGCTTCTCCCTCCCAACTGCCATTTGATGGTGGGCAGCCGAGTATTGCCGAGCATCCCCGTCACCCGCTTGGTTGCCAAGCGTCAGCTTATCGGCGTGACAGCCAAGGATCTGCGTTTCGATCCTCCAGAGATCCAGAAGCTTCTCAAGCTATCCGGGATCAAGGTACCCCGAAGTCAAGCAGAAGCTATTGCCGCCAACTCAGAGGGCTGGATCACGGGCATCCTGCTGCTGGCGGATTTGCTGCGCGGCGAATCCCAGGCTGCCCTACTCGATGCAGAGAGAGCTAGCACCGAGACGTATGGCTATCTGGCCCGAGAGGTGCTGAACCGCCAACCGCCCGACCTTCAGTTCTTCCTGCGTACCTCGGCCGTGTTGCGCGAGATGTCGCCTCGGCTATGCCGCCAGATCCTGCAGATTGAGGAGGCAGGTGGTCTGCTGACCGAGGTGGAGCGACGCAATCTCTTCGTGACCCGCTTTGGGAGGGGAGACACAGCGACTTATCGCTACCACAACCTGTTCCGTGAGTTCTTGGAGGGGCAACTACGCCAGCGCGCCCCATCCCGCTACACTGACATGCACCTGCGGGCTGCCCAATGGTTCAGGCAGGACAACAGAGTGGAAGACGCAGTCTATCACTACCTGGCCGCCGAACGCTACTCAGAGGCAACAGCCCTGATGGAGCAGGTGACGATGGAGTGGTTCACACGGGGACGGGTAGAGATGCTTCTGAATTGGGCCGAGGAACTACCCGAAGATGTCAGATCGGAGGCTCCCCGACTGTCACTCTATCAGAGCAGAGTGCTCACAGATCGCTACGCCTACGAAAGGGCACGGCAGGCGCTGGCCCACGCCGAAGCCGGGTTTGCCGCTGGCGGGGATACGGCCTGTTTGGCCAAGGTTCACGACCAGCATGCGGTGCTCGCGCTGTTTGAAGGACGGTATGAAGACGCGATCGCAGAAGCCCAGGCAGCGCTGGACCTGCTGGGCCAAGACGAGGTGGTAGAGCAAGCGGAGGTACAGCGACTCATCGGAAGGGCTCACATAGGGCTTGGCCACCTCGCTCAGGCAATTGCCCGGCTCGAAGATGCATTGGCGCTGTTCCGCCAGACTGGCAGTCCCTATGATGTGGCCAACGTACTGCAGGACATTGCCCACGCTCTGACCAACCTGGGTGCCCTCGATGAAGCGGCGATGCGGCTTAACGAGGCTCTGGCCATACGCCGCCGACTGGGCGCACCCGTACCACTAGCGGGGGTACTCAACAACCTGGGTTACCTCCATTACCTGCGAGGAGAGTATCGGCAGGCGTTGGCGCTGTACGAGGAGGGGCTGCAGGCAGCCCGACGA
>JASFWK010000118.1:0-6507 GCA_050049355.1 Anaerolineae bacterium
GCCGGCGGGGAGAGCCGGACGCCAGGACTAGGTCGAGCGAATCGGTCTTAGGATCTGAGTGCTTGGATCTGAGGGGCGGTCTTGACCCTTGGGCTCTGTTCATCTCACACGATGATAGTTTCCACTCCCGTCTCGGCCTCGACCTCGGCTGCGCACTGCCTCAGGTCCGTCAGCTCAAAGATGCTCTCCGTGCCTGTAGGTCGTCCAAGCACGATCAACGAGGCACCTTCTTCTACGGCGGCGCTCTTCAATTCCTCGCGCACCCTTCCGTGCCGGGAGAGTGTCCGAGCTGTGACAGAACGCTCGGCGGCTCGCTCCTTTGCCATCAAGAGCAAGAACTCGCCCATCTTGGTGATCTCATTCTCCATGTCCACGACCGACGCTCCGGCTGTCTTGTCGAGAAAGTGAAGATCGACCACGTAGAGGAAGATCAGCTCGTCACCTCGCTCCTTGGCCAGGGCAATAGCCGCGTCCTGAGTGCGGTGGCTTGCCTCTCCCCCCCGTGTGGCGCAAAGGATCTTGCCCATGTCTCCTCCTCAGAACTTGAGCCAGAAATAGCGGACCAAGATCCACAGCGTCGGTGCCAAGAGGGTCACAAAGGTGACTGGCACGCCAACGCGGGAGAAGTCCGCGAATTTGAGCCGGAAACCTGCTCGGTCCAGGATTCCCACCGCCACGATGTTGGGCGCCGAGCCGATATACGTGGCGTTTCCGCCTAGTCCCGCTCCCAGCGCGAGCGCCCAGTAGAGGACGTTGTTCTCTGCGCCAGGAAGAGTCCGCGTTAGATAGGCTGCCACTGGGACGATTGCCGCAGTGAAGGGGATGTTGGCCACAAGGGCCGAGGCGACAGCTGAGACCCAGATAATCAAAATGGTGGCCAGGAGCAAGCTCTGGCCGGCCACTCCCTTGACGGTCTCCGCGATGAGCTGGATGAGTCCTGCTTCCTGAATGCCGCCCACCATCATAAATAAGCTCATGAAGAAGACGAGCGTCGTCCAGTCCACCTTGCGCAGCATCTCGTCCACGTCGGGCCGTACCCAAAGCAGGAGACCTGTGGACCCCAGTATGGCGGCAACGGATGGCGGCATATGCAAACGGTCTGTGGCGAAGAAGAGGACTAGCGTGGCCCCAAGGATGATCAGCGACTTGCGCAGCAGGATGGGGTCAGTAATGCGAGAGCTTGCCCCCAGCTTCTCTATGAGAGTGGTCGAGGGCGGTTTGTGCTCCTGGCTGAAATCCTTCCGATACATCCACCGTGTCATTCCCAGCAGGATGATCATGCCCATCACTGCGATCGGAAGCATATTGACCAGGAACTGGTTGAAGCCCAGACCGACATAGGAGCCGATGATGGTGTTGGGTGGTGTGCCGATGAGGGTAGCAGCCCCTCCGATGTTGGAGGCCAGGACCTCGGGTACGACGATCACCGCCGGATGGATGTTGAGCGCAAGCGCGATCTGGATGCTGACCGGCGTCATGAGAAGCATAACAGTTGTGTCGTTCAGCATCGACGAGGTCAGGCCGGTAATGGAGACAAGAAACGCCGTCACCAGGAAGGCATTCCCACGGGCGAGACAGAACGTCTGGAAGGCGAGCCACTGGAAGACCCCCGTTTCGCCCATAATCGCCATGAAGACCATCATGGTCATCAACAGGAAGATGACATCGAAGTCAATGAAGGTGATCGCTCGATGAAAACTCAGGATCCAGAAGTTGGAGTTGGAGGTACCGAAGAAGTAGCTTATCCCCAGCATAGCCGCCGTGCCCAGAAGGGCGGCTATGGTCTCGTGCAAGAGGTTGAAGGAGATGAGACCAAAGGCCAGGGCGAATATGCCCGTGGCGATCCAGAAGGCCGCGTTGAGGAGGCGTTTCAGCACGACGTCGGGTAGACGCACGTGGTAGTGGTCGCCAACCTGTGCGATCTCCTGCTCATCAAGGGGCTGACGGGCGGTGCGGAAGCCCGGCTTGTCGATCTCGACGATCACCGTCCCCGTTCCTATCACTGCCCGGGGCAACGTCAAATCCACGACGTAGAGTCCTTCTGCATCTGTGTGGGCTACCTCAGCCTCTCTCCCACCGACGGTCAGTGTCTGCTGGACATCACCAACGAAGACGCGTATCTCTGCTTCCTCTATGGGGATATCCTGCGTGTTGACCACTCGCCCAAATACGCTGAGTGTTACCTCGTCGCTGCAATCTGCAGGCGTTGGACGAATCAGTATGGAGAGGAGCACGGAGGAGAGAGCGATCAAGAACCAGTGTCTTCGTATAGTAATAGATAGCTTCATCTTCTCATCTCTCAACTATGCCAGGCTCAGGTAACTACCCATAATCCTCTTCAGCTGGCCGTCCTCGAAGACTACGGTCACTTTTTCGTCATCCCCGTCTGGCTGACTTCCCAACACTACACCCGGACCGAAGAGATCGTGCATCACTCGATCGCCGGTGCTGAAACGGGATGTGGTGGGGGAGGGAGGGGCAGGCTCCCACTGGGTTTCCCGCTGAACCGTTCGGACGCGGATGCCCTGCGTCAGGTGGTCAGGAATGTCCCCCAGGAAGCGGCTAGGCGTGCCCACTTCGGTGGTGCCGTAGCGGGTGCGGCGGAAGGCGTAGGTCAGGTAGAGACGGTCCTGTGCTCGTGTCACTCCCACGTACATCAGCCGCCGCTCCTCCGCCAGTTCCTCTGGATCGTCCAGAGAACGACTGTGGGGCAGCAAGCCCTCCTCCAGCCCAGCGATGAAGACCACGGGAAACTCCAGCCCTTTGGCGCTGTGGAGGGTGAGGAGGGTGGGGGCATCCACATCCTCGGTCAGGTTGTCGACGTCTGAGACCAACGCGACGTCGGTCAGGAACTCGGTGAGGGTCAGCTCTCTGTAGTCGGCCGCCACGCCGCGGAGCTCCTGAATGTTGTTCCAGCGGTCCTCTCCTTCGTCGCTTCCATCCCGCAGATAGGTCTCGTACCTGGTCTCCTCAAGCACACGATCGATCAGCTGCGGCACCGTGGCATCATCCCGGTGGGTCTCGATCCAGCCTTTCACGATTTGGTGGAAAGAACTCACTGCATTTCGGGCCCGCGTGCCTAAGGATCGCTCCTCCTCACCGGTGGAGACTGAGTCCACTGCCCACCAAAGGGGCGCCTCGGCCGCCTGGGCTGCCTCCTCCAATGCCAACTCCGTCTTTTGGCCGATGCCTCGTGGTGGGACGTTGATGATGCGCCTAAGGCTCGTCGTGTCGGTTGGGTTGTGTATCACGCGCAGGAAGGCGATCAGATCCTTGATCTCCCGGCGCGCGTAGAACCGGGTCGCACCCACCAGCCGGTAGGGAAGTCCGGCGCGGAGGAAGGCTTCCTCCAGGGCGCGCGATTGGGCGTTCGTGCGGTACATCACGGCACAATCGCCGGGCCGGTATTCACCGGAGAATACCAACTCGGTGATTGTGTCCACGACAAACTGGGCCTCTACGTCCTGGTCGTAGGCCTCGTGGATGACTACCTTGAGCCCCGATCCTCGGCGGGTAAACAACCGCTTCTCGGTCCGATCGGGATTGCGGCGGATAATTGCCTGTGCCGTGTCCAGGATGGTCTGGGTGGACCGGTAGTTTTGCTCCAGGAGGTAGGTTGCCAGTGTGGGGTGATCCTCTCGCAAGCGCGAGATATTCCGGTAGTCCGCACCACGCCACCGATAGATGGACTGATCCTCGTCGGCGACTACGAAGAGGCTATGATCCAGGTTCGTAAGCTGCCGCAGGAGGACGTACTGAGCCATGTTCGTGTCCTGGAATTCGTCGACGAGGATATGTCGAAATCGCTCCTGATAGCGGCTAAGGACCTCGGGATGCTCGCGGAAGAGAACCACTGTCTCAATGAGCAAATCGTCGAAATCCAGTCCGCCACTGGCTCGCAGGCGTTCCTGATACTGGGCGTATACCCGGCTGACGATCTCGCCGAAATAGGAGGCAGGCTGATATGCCTCTGGCGGGATCAGTTCGTTCTTGGCTCTGGAGATGGCGGCGTGGACGGAGGAGGGGCGGTACTTCTTGTCGTCGATGTTCAGATCCTTCAGCGCGCGGCGAACGAGGGTTCGCTGGTCGTCTGCATCGAAGATGATGTAGTCTCGGGGGATACCGGCAGTCTCTGCCTGTCGACGTAGGATGCGAGCGCAGGTGGCGTGAAAGGTGCCTAGGGTCAGATCCTGGGCACGAGCTTGGCTCAACAGACGCTGCAGCCGCTCTCGCATCTCCCGTGCCGCCTTGTTGGTGAAGGTCACCGCCATCAGCCGCCACGGAGGGATGCCCTGCTCCAGGACTAACCAGGCCACCCGGCGGGTGAGGATGCGGGTCTTGCCAGAGCCGGGTCCCGCCAGGACCAGTGCCGGTCCCTCAGGAGCGGTAACTGCTTTCCTCTGCTGCGGGTTGAGGTCATCTAGAAGGCTCATAGTGGAGTGAGTTGGATTATAACATCAGCGCTGGGAGGCGACAAGGCTCTCCATGACTTCGAGCACGGTCTGGGCGCAGCACCGCCAGGAGAAGCGCTGCAGGTTGACGTAGCCCCGCTTGACCAACTCGGTTCGCAGGTTGGAATCGCTTGCCAGGCGGGCCATCGCCGCTGTCCACGCGTCGGTGTCCAGCGGATCCACGAGCAATGCCGCCTCGCCAGCCACCTCCGGCAGACTAGAGGTGGCTGAGCAGATGACTGGACAGCCGCAGGCCTGGGCCTCCAGTACGGGCAGGCCGAAACCTTCGTATAGTGATGGAAACAGAAAGGCAAGGGCGCCGCTCAGGAGCGCTGCCTTGTCTGCATCGTGAACGTAGCCGGGAAATAGCACCCGGTCCTCCAATCCCAGACGGCGAACCTGGGCGAAGAGGTTCTCATAGAGCCAGCCCCGGCGACCAGCCAAGACCAAGGTTGGTTTGGGGAACAGGTCTTCAAGCTCTGGGCTGGATAGCGCGGTGATGAGTTGTGATAGGTTCTTGCGCGGCTGGAGTGTGCCGATGTGGAGGAAGTAGTCCCCAACGACGCCGTAGCGTGCCTTCACCTCTGCGATGACACCCGGCTCACGTGCTGGGGCCAGGGCTTCATCATAGCCGGGGTAGGCCACGGTTACCTTTTCGGGCGGTGTGCGGTAGCGAGCTATGAGATCGGATCTTGTCGCTTCGGAATCGGCCAGGATATGCGCGGCGGCTCGGGCGTTCCAGCGGGTGGAGAGGTCCAAGTAGATGCGCTGAAGCAGGGGATGGGCATGTGGGAAGTGGAGGTAGCCCAGGTCGTGGACGGTCACCAAGCTGAGTGGCGGGTGAATCAACGGAAGGACGTGGGCAGGGACGAACAGCAGATCGGGTGAGTGGAGTGCCATCTCCCAGGAGAGCCGCAGATGGGTCCAGAGGCGAGGGAGGGGGATTGGACGGAGTTCAGCGCCGGGGAAGGTGCCAGCTGGCGGTGAGCTGCGAAAGTAGAGGCGGAAGTGATGGGAAGGAGCCTGGGTGAGAAGGGAGTCGATCAGCCGCTGTGAATAGACCTCCGTTCCCGTGGGACGTGCGGAGATTGCGCGGCTGGCGTCCACGCCTATGACCAAGGTATCCGACAAGTTCTCACCTGGAGAGCGGCTACCGGTCGATCTCGCGCTGGTTCAGGATGGCGCGCAGCAGAAGAACGAGGCCGACAATGATAAGGAAGGCGGGCCAAAGCCGGGTCAAATCCTGGCGTGCAGCGCCATCAAGGTTGACTGCCAGGGAGCCTCCTCCCAACACGATTCCCAGGATAGCCAGGAAGAGGATAGCCCAATCTCGCATTCCCTGCGCCAGCCATAGAGCCATGAAGGAGATACCGGCGATGACGACGAAGACGGGCCACAGGTCGTTCAACACACTGTAGTCGGGGCTCTGGCTGCCCATGGTTATGAGGAACAGGAAGAGCGCGGACAGCGTGAGGGCGGTACCCAGAAAGACCAAGTCGGGATCTCTCTGACGACCCAAGAGGTAGCTTCCCAGAAAAGCGATCCCGCCGGCGAGGGGGAAGGCCGGCCAGGCCCGGTTCGGGTCTGGTATTCCCAGTTCCAGCTCCACCAGCAGCAGATAGACGCCGATTACAATGAAGATGAGGCCGATGTGGGTGATTCTCCTGGTCATCTCTCCCCAATTCCACCCTTCCCGCGCGGCATTCGTGGGACGACTGGTGCCATTTCCTTTCCCAGCAGGATTATACTGACGGATACAAGGCCTGTCAAAGCGAACCTTCGCAAGGGCTGGCGTTACTTCTCCTTCTCCGACTGCTCCCTCATCTGCTGCAGTCGCCTCAGGATGACCTTTTCGTACCCGTGGCCCTTCAGCTTGAACCATTCCCCTTCGATGCCTTCGGGGAGGTATTGCTGGTCCACCCATCCCTTGGGGTAGTCGTGCGGGTAGTGGTACGCTTCGTGCTCACCGATGGTCTGCTTGTAGTGCTCTCTCAGGGGGCCACGGAAGCGGTCGGACTTATCCCGCAGCGGCAAAGGAACGGGCCCTGCTCCGTGT
>JASFWK010000043.1:0-15229 GCA_050049355.1 Anaerolineae bacterium
CCGCCTCTGCCCTAGAGGACAGTAACAGAGGGGGCCACGTTTTCATCATAGGAGTGGGAAGTGGACCTCAGAACGCTGCGGAGCCACTGACAGCAATCAAGGGGACTGAGACGAATTCGGCCAACGCTGAAAAGCCTTTGCCCTGGCGCCATAAAGCTTGCCTCTTTCACCCTTCTGCGTTACAATCGTGTGCTGTGTCTAAGCTCGATTATGTCGGCTGGCTCCGCGCTCGTGTAGGCCATGCAAAGGTGATCCTAGTCTACGCCTCTGCCGTCATCACCGACAGGCAGGGGCGTGTCCTGCTCGAACGGCGCTCCGACTTCCCCTGGTGGGGACTGCCGGGAGGCATTCTGGAGCGCGGTGAGCGCCTGGAAGACTGCCTGGTGCGAGAGGTGAAAGAGGAGACAGGACTCGAGGTGAGGCCTGAGCACCTGGTGGGTGTCTACTCCTCCCCCGATTTCGACGTCGCATACCCCAACGGCGACCAGGTCCAACAGCTCACAGTTTGCTTCGCCAGCCGAGTCAAGGGTGGCGTGCCCAAGCCCGACGGCCAAGAGATCCTGAACCTGACCCACTTCCCACTTGACGACCTACCGCAGGTCCCTCCCTGGTACAGAGCGATGATCGAGGACTTCGCCACCGGCAGCAAGTCGGCCTCCTTCCGCCGAGGCCGGCCAGGCGAGCACATCACGAGTGAATACTTGCCCTGGCTGCGGCAGTTCGTGGGAAGCGAGCCCATCATCATTGTGGGGGTCAGCGCCTGCATACGGGACGAGCTAGGCCAACTGTTACTGGTTCGACGTGCCGACGATGGCACCTGGGCATTCCCCGCCGGGGCTATGGAACTTGGGGAGCGAGTGGACCAGGCGATCGTGCGGGAAGTGGAAGAGGAGACAGGACTTCAGGTGACGCCTGAGCGGATGGTGGGGATCTATTCCGGGCCCGAGTTCTTCCACATCTATCCCAACAAGGATCAGGCCTACATTGTGACCGCGTTCTTCGATTGCCGGGTCATCGGCGGGAGTCTGCAGCCAGACGGCCGGGAGACGCTGGATGCACGGTTCTTCTCGACGGATCGTCTGCCGTCGCTCCATCCCCGCCATCGGATCCGCGTCGGTGACGCGTTGGCAGGCCAAACTGCGGCAGTCTGGAGGTGAGCCAGATGGTTGACCTGGTGAAACTCCTGGCCGTGCTGGTTCTCGTCCTCTTCCTGCTGGCACGAGAATGGAATCTGGGGATAGTGCTGTTATTGGCAGCGGCACTGGTGGGCATCATCTTTGTCCGCTCGATTCCCGATCTTGCCCACGACTTTGTCAGAGCCTCCACCGCTCCACTGACCCTGCGCCTCATGGCGGTGGTAGCGCTGATCATGGGAATGGGAGAGCTGCTTCGGGAGACGGCGGGGCTGGAGCGGATGGTAGAGGCGCTGGAGGGGCTCGTGACGGAAGCACGAGCAGTGCTGGCAGTGTGGCCGGCCTTCATCGGCCTCCTGCCGATGGTCGGTGGGGCCATGTTCTCCGCCCCCTTGGTTCAGCAGGTGGGGAAACGGCTGGGGGTCAGCGCCGAGCGACGCACCTTCGTCAACTTCTGGTTTCGCCACGTCTGGGAGTACGTCTTCCCCATCTACCCCTCCTTCCTGCTGGGAGCGGCGCTGATGGGACTCGCCGAAACCAGGGTAATCGCCTCCCTCTGGCCCCTCTTCATCGCGACGTTGGCCGCTGGCGTTCTGGTTGGCCTGCTGGGGGTGCGAGGGGAGGACGACGAAAGAGAATGGGGGAGCTGGCGGAGCCTGCGCCTCTTGGTGCGCAGTGGGTGGCCCGTGGCGCTGGTGCTGACATTGGCCCTGATCGTGCGGGTGGACCTGGTCATCAGCCTGGTGTGCACCGTGGCACTTCTAGCACTGGTGGGACGGGTGGGACCGCGAAAGCTGGCAGAGATCGCTTGGCGGCGCATCCCCTGGCACACGGTCGTGGTCATCCTCGGCGCGATGGTCTTTCGAGAGGTATTGGAGACCACCGGCGCGGTGACCGCTGTGTCCACAGCGCTGGCCTGGCTGCACGTCCCGGCCTGGATCATCATCTTCGCCGTGCCCTTCACGGCGGGCCTACTCACCGGCCTGGGCACCGGCGCCTTCGGCATTGGCTTCCCGATCATACTGCCACTCCTAAGCCACAACCCTCCTGGGGCAGGCGAACTGGCGTGGGCCTGGGCCGGCGGATTCTTGGGAACCATGCTTTCGCCGATGCACCTCTGCCTGGCCCTGACAAGGGACTACTTCCAGGCGGAGTGGGGCGGAGTCTATCGAATGCTCGTCCCGGCATCGCTTCTGACGATGGTAGTAGCAGGAGGGATGCTTCTGCTCTTATGAAATGCAGGAAGTTCCACCCGACATCCGTGCTGAGTGGATGACGCATGTGGCCGCCCGCTGCGGGGCGGCGGTGCGACTCATCGTAGGGACAAAGGAGCCCGCATGTTCGAGACGTTCGAAGAAGCACGCCGCTTCGTAGCGGAGCGCGAAGTGCAGATGATCGACCTGAAGTTCAGCGACCTATGGGGCCAGTGGCGGCATATCACCCTCCCTGCCATGCAGTTCACGCACGACCTCATGGAGGAGGGAGTTGGCTTCGACGGCTCGTCCGTGGGGTTCAAATCGGTCGAGGCCGGCGATATGGTGGTGATCCCTGACCTGATGACGGGTTTCTGGGATCCCTTCTGGGAGACGCCCACGCTCAGCTTCATCTGCACAGTCTTGGAGGCAGATACGAGGGAGATATTCCCCAACGATCCGCGCAATCTCGCCCAGCGGGCCGAGGCCTACCTCCGCCAGACGGGGATCGCCGGCCGAAGCTCATGGGGACCGGAGTTCGAGTTCTACGTCTTCGACCGGCTGGATTACGATGTCCGCATGGAACGCAGCGGCTACGCCATCGAATCCAGCCAGACAGACTGGGAAAGCCATGGCAGCGCCCACGCCCTGCCCCCGGACGAGGGCTATCACGCCATCCCGCCTAGGGATACCCTCTACAACTTGCGCACGGAGATGGCCCTCCAGCTCAGCAAGATGGGAGTGCCAGTGAAGTATCACCACCACGAGGTAGGCGGGCCCGGTCAGTGCGAGATCGAGACGCGGCTCATGGGCCTGCTGGAGGCGGGTGACGCGGCCATGATCATCAAGTACGCCACCAAGATGGTCGCCCATGGCCGAGAGAAGACTGTCACGTTTATGCCTAAGCCGATCTACGGGGCTGCTGGAAACGGCATGCACTTCCACCAGCAGCTGTTCAAGGAAGGGCAGAATCTCTTCTACGATCCCGAGGGGTACGGACGGCTGAGCCAGACCGCCCTCTTCTATATCGGCGGCCTGCTGACCCATGGTCCCGCTCTCCTGGCACTCACCAACCCAAGCACCAACTCCTTCCGCCGCCTGGTCCCAGGGTTTGAGGCGCCGGTCAACGCCTTCTTCTCCGCTGGCAACCGCAGTGCTGCCGTGCGCATCCCTCGCTATGCTACCCAACCAGAGCGAGCGCGCATTGAGTTCCGTACGCCCGATGCCACGTGCAACGTTTACCTGGCAGTGGCGGCGCAACTCCTGGCCGGTCTGGACGGTATCGAGCGTCAGATAGACCCCACCGAAGCTGGCCTCGGTCCGATCGAAGACAACATCTTCGCTTGGACCGACGAGGAGCGGGCCGCCATCAAGCCGCTGCCCACCTCGCTCGATGAGGCGCTGGATGCGCTTGCGGCGGACCACGAATTCCTGCTCACTGGCGGGGTCTTCAACGAGGACCTCATCGAACGTTGGATCGCCCGCAAGGCAGAGGAGGGAGCCGCCGTCCGCGCCCGGCCCCATCCTTACGAGATGAAGCTCTACTATGATTCGTAAACTGGGACACTCGCTCACTTTCCAGGGAGGTGCTCCGTGACCATCCAATTCGGCACCGACGGCTGGCGGGCCGTCATTTCCGATACCTTCACCTTCGCCAACCTGCGGCTGGTAGCCCAGGCTATCGCCGACTTCGTCCTCGAGGAGGGTGAGGGAGAGCGCCCGAAGATAGTGGTCGGCTTCGACACCCGCTTCCTCTCCGATCGCTACGCCGCCGAGGTTGCACGGGTGATGGCCGGCAACGGCATCGTCGCTGACCTGACTCGCGCCGATGCCCCTGCCCCCGCTGTCTCCTACGCCGTAGTCCACAAGAACGCCGCAGCTGGGGTGATGATCACAGCCAGTCACAACCCACCCCGCTACAATGGAGTGAAGCTCAAAGCCGCCTTCGGAGGCTCCGCCCTGCCGGAGCAGGCACAGCGAGTGGAGATACACCTGGCCCGCAACCAGGAGGAAGCCCGTGGCCCAAACATTATGGAGTACGAGCAAGCCCTGGAGGCAGAGCTAATCCATCGATTCGATCCGGCCTGGTCCTACTATGAGCATCTGACCCATCTGATAGATCTGGATGTCATATCGGCGGGAGAACTCCGTGTGATAACGGACGCGATGTACGGCTCCGCACGTAAGTGCATCGCCGACATGCTGGCCCGCACTCGCTGCCGCGTGCGGGAGATACGAGGAGAGATGAACCCTGGCTTCGGAGGTATTCACCCAGAACCCATCGCTCGCTACCTTAACGCCCTTTCCGCTGCCATTCAGGCCGACCAAGCCGACGCGGGCCTGGCCACCGATGGAGATGGAGACCGCATTGGGGCGATGGACGCGCAGGGCAACTTCGTAGATCCGCACCACATCTTCGCCCTGGTGCTGCGGTATCTCGTGGAGGAGCGTGGCTGGCAAGGGACAGTGGTCCGGACCGTCTCCACGACCCGTATGGTTGATCGATTGGCGAGTCGCTATGGCCTTCAACTGGTGGAGACACCTGTGGGCTTCAACCACATCGCTGATCAGATGTTGAGCGACGACGTCCTCATAGGCGGTGAAGAGTCCGGGGGGTTCTCCATCAAGGGGCACATCCCTGAGGGAGACGGGGTGCTGATGGGGTTGCTGCTGCTGGAGGTGATTGCCGCTGCCGGGGCCCCTCTCCATGAACTGGTAGCCCAGCTTCAAGCAGATGTAGGTCCGGCACACTATGCCCGCCTTGACCTCCAGTTGAGCCATCCTGTCTCCAAGTCGGAGATGGTGGACCGGTTGACCCAGGGCGCTCCCTCTACCCTGGCGGGCCAGAGAGTGACCGAGGTCCAGACGACCGATGGGGTCAAGTACCTGCTGGCCGATGACTCCTGGCTCCTCATACGTCCCTCTGGCACCGAGCCGGTCCTACGGGTGTACGCCGAAGCGCGAGAGGCGGGGATGGTAGAGGAACTGCTCTCCTACGGGGAACAGGCAGCAGCCTTGTAGCGCTATTGCTGCAGCATGACTTAGACAGAAAGAGGGCATCAAGAGACCACGGAGACATCGCTGAAGGCCAGGTCTTTCGAGGAGAATTCGTATTCGTGGGCGAGGGAAGCACTCGCCCCCTCGTCCCATTTCACACTGGAAACCGACTACTAGGAGATAGCTAAACGACCATGGAAAGCCAGACGCAGAAAGTGTCGCAGTCCGAGCCTCGCAAGTCAGCCCGGGTCTCCTTCCCCAATGGGGAGGTCTTCACAGCACCGATGGGTACCCCCCTGGAGGCGTACGTCCAAGCAGCTTGCGGGAACCACCCGGTACCCGTGATCGCCGCGTTGGTGGACGGGGCGCTACGGGAGCTGGCCTGTGCGGTCGAGAGAGATGTCCAGGTAACCCCCGTCTTCTTGTCGGACTCCGACGGCATCCGTATCTACCGGCGCTCCCTGGCCTTCCTCATGGTCACTGCCATCGCCGAACTATTCCCCGAAGCGCACGTTGTAGTCGATCACTCGCTTCCCTTCGGTGGCTACTTCTGTCGCGTGCAGGGACGGGATCCCTTCTCCGCCGAGGAACTGGAGGCCATAGAAGCGCGGATGCGCGCCATCGTGGACGAAGACGCTCCCATTGCCAGGGAGCGAGTGCCGGTGGAGGAAGCCGCCGCGATCTTCCGCCAGCGGGGAGAGAACGACAAGATCCACCTCCTCCGCTATCGACGCAAGGACTATCTGATCCTCTACCGTCTGCGCGGCTTACGCGATTACTTCTACGGGTACATGGTCCCCTCCACCGGCTACCTCCGCTACTTTGCCCTTCACTCCTATCCCCCCGGCTTCGTCCTCCAGTATCCCCGTCGCCATCGTCCAACAGAGCTCCTTCCATACGCGGAGCATCCTCGACTGCGCGCCATCTTTCGAGAGTATGGCGAATGGCTGCACATTCTGGGCGTTGAGAACGTGGGAGCTCTCAACGAGGCCATTGAACAAGGCCGAATCCAGGAGCTGATTCTTGTATCGGAGGCGCTGCACGAGGAGCGCATCGCCCACATAGCTGGGGAGATCGCCGACCAACGGGATCAGGTGCGTTTGATCCTCATCGCCGGTCCCTCTGCCTCCGGCAAGACCACTTTCTCCAAACGGCTGTCCGTCCAGCTGTTGGCCCACGGTATTCATCCCTTCCCACTTGGGTTGGACAGCTACTTCGTCAATCGAGAGGATACGCCAATAGACGAGGAGGGCGAGTACGATTTTGAATGCCTGGAGGCGGTCGACCTCGAATTCTTCAATCAGCAACTTCTGGAGATGATGGAGGGAAAAGAGGTCACACTCCCCCGGTTCGACTTCCACGAGGGCCTTCGGAGGAAGGGACCGACGGTCCAGCTAACACCCGACCACGTCATCCTGGTGGAAGGCATTCACGGGATGAACCCCAACCTGGTACCAGCCATCCCTCGTGAGCGGACGTACCGCATCTACGTCTCGGCTCTGACCCAATTGAACATCGACCGACACAACCGGGTGCCCACGACTGACACGCGGCTCATCCGGCGCATCGTGCGAGACGCTACCTATCGCGGGTATACAGCCGAGGAGACACTTGAGCGTTGGGAGAGCGTCCGCCGAGGAGAGAAGCGGTATATCTTTCCCTACCAAGAGCACGCTGATGTGATGTTTAACTCGGCGCTGATCTACGAGCTGGCGGTGCTCAAACCGCTGGTAGAGCCACTCCTTCTGCAAATCGAGCCCCCCAGTCCACGCCGAGTGGAGTCCAAGCGCCTCCTGGCCTTCCTGGAGTGGTTTGCCACCTGCGCGCCCGATCTGGTGCCCGATAACTCCATCCTGCGGGAGTTCATAGGCAACTCCATTCTCCAGGACTACATCCCCACGGGTAAGTAGCGGCGCCTACTGATAGATGACCACGGCCGGACGCGGATATAACTCCAGCACTTCCTGGGGCGTCAACAGCGGCGTATCCAGGTCGTAGAAGAGTTTGAACCCCCCATACTCAAACCCTGGCTCCTGGCTATACTGGATATAGTCACCCCTCTTCCAAGTCGGCGCACCGAAACCGTCCGCATCCCACACCAGATCCACACAGGGGTAGTCCAGCAGGCACTCCTTCTGAGATACCATCCGATCGGTGAACTGATGGATGATCAGGACCTGGCGCTGACCACTGACCCGGGCGATCGCATCCAACCTTGCCTGCACCTGATTGATCTGCGGCCCCGTGATTCGCCCCAACTCCCTCCCGGGGATCGTCTCCCCGTCCATCAGGAACTCCGGGTCAACCGCCAGATGCACATTCGGCTCCCGCAGGAACGGCTCCACAAAGTCAATCTCCGTCTGCAGGTCAGCTCGGCCCGGCTGAATATCCAGAATCACCCACGCTCCTCCTGCTCGCGCACCGTCTATCCAGCGGCGGATGGTCTCCGGAGAGACACGGTGGCTGTAGTTCCCACTCCCGCCAGGGTGGGCATCGGCGATAGTGACGACCATATGGAAGGTGGGAATGAGCTCCACACTGGAATCAAGTTCGCCATAGGCCTGAGCCTGCTGCGAGATAAGCGAGAGAGTTGGAGTGATATCCTGGCGGCCCAGAACCCCCAACCCACCCCCGTCAGGGATGCCATAGAAGGCAATCAGGCGCCGGCCTGCCAGGGAGGAGGGCGGGCACCCTTCCAAGGCGGGGAGGGGGTCCTGGTCGGGGCAGGAGAATGGAGTAGACGGGACCGATGCGGCAGCACGAGTTGGGGAGGGAGTGGGGAGCGGACTCGGGGTAGCCGTGGGGCTAGGCGTGAACGTAGGGATTGGCGTCGCAGTGGAAGTGGGTGTAGGTGTGAACGTTGGAGTAGAGGTAGGCATAGACGTAGAGGTGGGCGACGGCGGCGGCGACGTGGGTGTGGAGGCAGGCCGCAGCAACAAGGGCGGCAGAGCCAAGCTCGCCACGAAGGTCAGCGCAGCCAGGATGGCCGCCACCAGCAACAAGGTCAGCAGAGAGTTGTTCCTCCCCTTCATCTACGACTCTCCCTTCGTCACACCAATTGTGTTGTTGTGAAATACTTCCGGCCCGTCGAACGACGGACCCCGGCAGAGCACTTGAGACTGAAGCCTTCCGACCCGATGGGTTTGATGATCAACGCGCCACTCCCTCAGGTGCTCAATATCACAACCCCTGTGGGTGAGCAGTTGCAGATCAGTTCTTCATCGCAGAATGCAGCTTTCAACGTGCGCCCTGATCGGACTCCTGAGGACGGTTAGAAGGCCGAGCCCTCCACTCCTTCTGCACTGCCTCCCACTCGTCGGGCGTGTTTACGTTCCGGAAGGAACGCAAAGTGGGATCCAAGGGGGCCACGTCCTCTGGGGTCACGTAGCGCACCCGCACCTGGGGAAAGAACGAGATGATGCGCCGCCTCCCTGCGCGAATGACCGCCTCCATAGCCGGCAGGCAGGTGCGCCGATAGGCCCCGTGGAGAGGCTCCACCTCTTCCCCCCGACGCAGTACAGCCACGTCGAATCCCTCCACCCAGCCCACAAACGCCCGCAGGAGCTCTGGGTTCAAGAACGGCATGTCGCAACCCACGGCAAGGACCAGATCGTGAGCGGCAGCGTCCAGGCCTGCGTGTAATCCCCCCAACACACCCACACCGCGAAAGCGGTCCCTCGCCACCGACACTCCGAACCTGGCATACGGCTGGGGGTCGTCCGCCACCACCAGCACCTCGGCACACACCTCCGCCATACTATCAACTACCATCTGAATCAGCGGCCGTCCGCCGAGCTCCAGGAAGGCTTTGTCCCGCCCCATCCTTCGGCTGGCACCGCCCGCCAGTACTGCTCCAACCACCGGCAGAGGCTTCACCTTGTTCATTCCACCCGATGCTCTCGACAGGTAACTCCCGCGCCCGGACGCAACCCCTCGCGGTTTGGGCAACACCAGTCGGTGCCCGCCGGCTGATATGCCCCGACAGCAGCCAAGAGGATGCGCAGGATACGATTCGCCCCGGCCCGTTGAGTATGGGCCAGGGCGATCTTCAACACAGACTAGGCGATAGAGAGTTCGTGCACAGTTCCTCCAGCAACCGACTCACACGGTGCAGGCGCAGGCTGCTACAGCGGCTCTACCCGCACTGCACAGACCTTGTATTCGGGGATTCCAGAATCGGGATCGAGGGCGGCGTGAGTGAGAGCGTTAGCAGCTGCCTCGGCAAAGTGGAAAGGGACGAAAACCACACCGGGTCGGATGCGCGGAGTTACACGCACGTTCAGTTCGATCTCCCCCCGCCGGCTGGCGAGCCGCGCGCGCTCCGCATGGTTCAGGCCAATGTGTTCTGCATCGTCAGGATGCATCTCCACGTAGGCCTCGGGTACCTCCTGATTCAACTTCTCCGAGCGCCGAGTCATGCTGCCGGTGTGCCAATGGAACATGAGCCGGCCAGTAGTCAGGATGAAGGGGTACTCCTCGTCCGGCAGCTCTGCCGCCTCGCGGAAGTGAATGGCGTGGAAACGACCCAGGCCGCGGCTGAACTTGCCCTTGTGCAGGTATGGAGTGCCGGGCCGATCTGCGGTCGGAACTGGCCACTGAAGGAATCCTTCCTTCTCCAGCCGCTCATAGGAGACCCCGCCGTAGATAGGAGTCACCCGAGCGATTTCATCCATCACCTCCGCGGGCGAATCGAAGTCGAAGCCGGAAGCCCCCATCCGCTGTGCCAGTTGGCAGAGAATCTCCCAATCCGGCTTGGTCTCCCCCAGCGGTTCGATGGCCCTGCGCACCCGTTGGATGCGCCGGTCGGTGCCGGTGAAGGTGCCATTCTTCTCGGCAAACGACGCACCAGGCAGAACCACGTGGGCCAGCTGGGCTGTCTCGGTGAGGAAGATGTCCTGCACCACCAGGAGATCGAGTTGGGAGAGACACCGGCGGACGTGATTGATATCGGGGTCGGATACCATTGGGTTTTCTCCCATGACGTAGAGCGCGCGAACGCTGCCCTCGCAAGCTCCGTCCACCATCGCCGTCACTCTCAACCCCACCTGATCGGAGAGGCCTTCCACACCCCAGGCATCCTCGAACTTGGCCTTCATCTCCGGCGCAGTCACGCTCTGGTATCCAGGATAGACATTGGACAGCGCGCCCAAATCACACGCCCCCTGAACGTTGTTCTGTCCTCGCAGGGGATTGACACCACCACCGGCTACCCCCATGTTACCGGTGAGCATCGCCAGGTTGGCACATGATTTCACGTTGTCGGTGCCAGTGGTGTGCTGAGTGATGCCCATGGCGTAGAGAATAGCAGCCGGCTTCCTTCCAGCATACATCCGCGCCGCCTTCCGCAGGCCATCGGCGGGAATGCCGCTGATCTCCTCCACCCGCTCCGGGGTGTACTCCATCACCACCTCGCGCAGTTCCTCATATCCCTCAGTCCGCTCCTCAATGAAACCCTGGTCCTCCAGGCCCTCATTGATGATGACGTTCATCATCCCATTGACCCAAGCCACATCGGTACCGGGCCGTGGACGCAGGTAGAGATCGGCCAAGCGGCCAATCTGCACCTTTCGCGGATCCACGACGACGATCTCGGCCCCTCGCTCCTTGGCCTTCATCACGTGGCTGGCGATCAGCGGATGGGCCTCACTGGTGTTGGAGCCAGTGATGAGGAAGCATTGCGTCTCGGTGCTGAACTCCGGGACGGAGTTGGTCATCGCCCCACTGCCAAACGCGGCGACCAGACCGGCCACCGTGGGAGCGTGTCAGAGACGGGCGCAGTGATCGACGCTGTTGGTCTTGATCACCCCGCGGGAGAACTTCTGGATGAGGTAATTCTCCTCGTTGGTGCACTTGGCCGACGCGAGGAAGCCGATACTATCCGGGCCGGATTGCTCCCGGATATCCGTGAGCTTCTCCGCCACCACTCCGAGCGCCTCATCCCACGTCACCTCCTCAAAGCTCTCGCCACGACGGATGAGAGGCGTCTTCAGCCGGTCGGGGTGAGTGACGAAGGAGGCGGTATTCCAGCCCTTGATGCACAGCCGGCCTTGCGCAATGGGATGTTCCTTGGCCGGGAGAACGCCCACGATCTCTCCATCGAGCACCTCAAGATACAGCCCACAGCCAGCTCCGCAGTAGACACAGGTTGTGAGCACGTTCCGGTATTCCATCCACTCCCCTCCCTTACTCCAACTCCATCTGCACCGGTCTCTCATCCAGCGTCACCGAGAGCGGCGGCGCAGCCTCGATGTCTGCCCCTGGCACGTACCCAAGCATATCCCCCACGTCCCGCCGGATCAGGTCGTAGAGGACGGTCAGCGGGATGTGGGCCGGACAAACCAACTCACACTGACGGCAAGCGACGCAGCGCCCCGCCATATGCATTGCCCGGATCAGATGGAACGTGGGGAAAGGCGGAGCCAACACGCCGCGCTCCACCCACAGCTCGTCCTCCAGTGCGCAGGCCTCGCAGAAACACTCTGGGCAGACGTTGCGACAGCCATAGCACTTGATGCACTTGAGGAACTGCTGTTGCCAGAAAACCCTCCGCTCCTCGAGGGACATCTCCTCGTACTCGGCGATGATGGGATTCGGAGGCGCGCCCTCCACTGGCGTCCCGACAACCTCGGCCTGAGTCCAGTGTGCTGGGTTGGGGGCAGGCTCGGCACAGCAGCACTCCTCAGCCTCCTCGGCGGTGCAGGCCACCCCCAGGAGGTACAGTCGGTCGGGATCCACCTGCTCCCGCTTGGCCATCTCCACCAACGCGCGCGCGTCGCATCCGCGCGCCACAATTCCAAGGCGAGCCTGCGGGTACCGCTTCTGGAGCAACGAGACGATGGGAGCCAGTGGATAGCGGGGAGTCAGCGCAAGTTGAGAGATATCGTCCCCCGCGCGGAATAGATAGGGAGCGGTCCCCTCCGCCGTCCGCCGCAGCGCCACCACGCCGTCCAGTTCTTCTATCTTCTCCGCCACGTGGGCGCGGACGTCTTCGATCATACTAGCCTCCCATCTCCTCCGCAATTGGCCCCAGTGACCGCACCGTCTCCACGAATTCCCGAGTGACCCGGGCGAATTTCGGGGCCTCCGCCGACGAGACCCAGTCCAACCGCAACCGGTCCGGACTGATGCCGACATAGCCCAAGAGATTGCGCAAGAGCGGCATGCGCTTGGCAGTTCGGTGATTGCCGCTGATGTAGTGACAATCGCCAATGTGGCAGCCCAGCACCAGCACCCCATCGGCTCCAGACCGGAAGGCCCGCAGGATCATCTCCGGCGACACTCGCCCCGAGCACATCACGCGGATGGGCAGGACATTGGCCGGCGACTTCATACGGGCCACTCCGGCGTTGTCCGCTCCCGCATAAGAGCACCAGTTGCAGAGAAAGGCTACGATTCGTGGTTCGAAGGGTCGGTTGGTTGGTTGGCCGGTTGGCTGGTTGGCCAGCTGGTCAGCTGGTTGGTTCATCTGACGATCCCTCCCGTTGGCGCCAAGAGTCCGTCAATCTGGGCCACGATCTCCTGGTCAGTGAAGTGCAAAGCAGTGATGGCCCCAGCCGGGCAGGCAGCAGCGCAGGTGCCGCAGCCCTGGCACAGCGCCGCGTTGACCTCCGCCTTCCCTTCAACGTTGCGGTTGATGGCGGAGTACGCACAAGCCAGGATACACTCGCCACAGCCGACGCATTCGAGGGCGTCCACAACGGCCACGGTGGGTGAGATCGCGACCTCGCCCTGGTTGAAGAGTCTTACCGCCTCCAACGCAGCCGCGCCGGCGTGAGCCACCGTATCGGGCACGTCTCGCGGCCCCTGACAGGCGCCGGCCAGGAAGACACCGGCCGTGCTAGTCTCCACCGGCCGCAGCTTGGGATGGGCCTCGGCGAAGAAGCCATCAGGTGTGCGGCCAAGGCCAAAGAGGGCAGCCACGCGGCTGGCATCAGGTTGAGGTTCGATTGCCGTCGCCAGGATCACCATATCCACGTCCGCCGACACAAGTTGCCCTAGGTTGGCATCCTCCCCCTTGACCCGCAGCTTGTCGTTGGGCAAGACCTCCACCTCGGCCCCCCGGCCGCGGACGAAGATCACGCCCTCCTCCTGCACTCGCTCGTAGAACTCCTCGTAGGCCTTGCCGAAGGCGCGCATGTCCATGTAGAAATCGTATACCTCGGCCCCGGTCTTATCGCGAACCTGGTGGGCCTGCTTGAGGGAGTACATGCAGCAGATGCGCGAGCAGTAAGGATGGGCGTTCTCATCCCGGCTGCCGACGCAGTGGATGATGGCCACCCCCTCCGGCTTCTCCCCCTCGGCGGTGACGATCTCACCGGCGGTAGGACCCGCAGCGCTGGTGAGTCGCTCGAACTGGAGGCCGGTGATGATATTCGGCGAGAGGCCATAGGAATACTGAGGAAGCTGCGTGGGATCCCACATCTCGAAGCCTGTGGCGACGATGATGGCCCCCACCTCCACATCCACCAGTCGGTCCTCCTGCTCGAAATCCACCGCCCCGGTGGGGCAAAGCTTGGCGCACGCGCCGCATCTCTCCCGCACGAAGTAGATGCAGTGCTCCCGGTCGATCACCGGGATGTTGGGGATGGCCTGAGAGAAGGGACGATAGATGGCCTTGCGCTTGCCCATCCCAGCCTCGAAGATCGGGTCGACTACCTCCTTAGGGCACTTCTCCTGGCACAGACCGCAGCCCGTGCAGAGATCCTCATGCACCGATCGCGCCCGCTTGCGGATGCGAACGTTGAAACTGCCCACGTACCCAGAGACCTCTTCCACCTCGCTATAGCTGAGGAGTGTTATGTTAGGATGCCGACCGGCATCCATCATCTTGGGACCAAGAATTCAAGTGCTACAGTCGAGCGTAGGGAAGGTCTTATCAAGCTGGGCCATCCGCCCGCCGATAGAGGGCTCCCGTTCCACGAGATAGACCGGGTAGCCTGCGTCGGCGATGGAGAGGGCAGCCTGGATGCCGGCGATGCCTCCACCGACCACCAGCGCCGCCTGGGTGACCGGTTCCCTGCGCGGCTCCAGCGCCTCGTGATGAGCCACCCGCGCCACCGACGCACGGACCAATCGCTTCGCCTTCTCCGTAGCCTCTTCCTCATCTTCGATCACCCAAGAGACGTGCTCACGGATGTTGGCCATCTCGAAGAAGTAGGGATTGAGTCCCGCTCCCGCCAACGCTCGCTGGAAGGTGGGCTCGTGCATACGCGGAGTGCAGGAGGCGACAACCACCCGGTTTAGCCCTAGCTCGCGGATGTCCTCCTGGATCATCTCCTGACCGGGCTCGGAGCACACATACTTGTACTGCCGGGCGACGGTCACGCCGGGCAGGGAGGCAGCCATCTCCACAACCCCCTCCACGTCCACCGTGGCGGCGATGTTGATGCCACACTCGCAGACGTAGACACCGATTCGGGGTTCTTCCATAACGTGAACTCCTTCTGACATCATGAATGGCACAAACAGACCACGAGTTCTACGAGAGTCTCTCTATCTGCTCCAAAAGCATTCGTGCTATTCGGGTTATCCATACCTAGAAGATGCTCAGTCACTGGCCCAAAGCTCACGCTACCTGGTCCAGCGCTGGCCCGACCGGCACCACGTGCCGATGGAACATCAGCACGCTCTCCGGCAAACCAAAAGCCAATCCGATCAACTGTGGCAGGAACAAGACCGGGATACGAACCCGCTCCCCGGCCATTCGAGAAACTTGATCCTGATAGCTATCCAGGTTCATATGGCACATCGGACAGACAGTCGCGATACAGTCGGCTGGGCGGCACGCTTCGAGAACCGCGCCTACCATCTGAAGCCCTACCTCCGGCTTGGTCGTGAGCAGCGAGGTGCCACAGCAGGAGGCCTCGCGGGAGTTGCGGTAGACCGTGGCTCCCAGCGCCTCAAGGA
>JASFWK010000119.1:0-6492 GCA_050049355.1 Anaerolineae bacterium
CCTTCCCTGTTCACCCGAAGTGCTGATTGGGAACGGCCGCTGAGTTCAGCGCCGCAAAAGGCTGGGTTCGACTTGTTAGGCTTACTTTAGCGTGCGGAAACCGCAATTCTCTTACAGCAGGCTGGCAGTTTGGCTCGGGAACGAGTACTCACGGTCATCTGGAGAAGCGTCTTCTGATCTACTTCGATCGGCGCCATGGCTCTGCTCATTTGAAAAGTCGAACTGAGGGCAAACGTTAACCAAACCGAAACGCGTCGGAAACGGAAAGATAATGGTTCGGGACGAATAGCGTGTTATCATAAAAGGTGCGAGTTACGTACACAGACGCAACTCGCCCCTGTAGCGCGCCTCTACCTTGCCAGGGACCGGGGCGCGCTACCGCTTTTTGTTGGATGCGCTGTGCACGCTACGGTCTGAAAGTTACAAAAAACTTCCTAATGCTTCTACTATTCTAGTCCATTCTGCCTAGTTGTCAAATCCACGTGCGGCGGCCAATATCCCCACTCAGACCCGCTGATCCTGCCTAGAGTATATACGGGATCAATTAGAATGGCAAACTTGCCAGGAGCTTGCAGCGATGCTCGAACCTGATGGCAGGTTGTTTGGAGGAATCGGAGGCTGACGGCCGGGCGGGGTCAAGGAGAGGCTGGTACTGAACTGGACTGCCAACCGGGGAACTCAGCCTCAGAGGCCTCTCTTCTTCAGTTGCCCTAGTTCCGGCCGCAGTCGGTACACTCGCCAGGGCAGTAGGATTGTGCCATTGGGTAGGGTCGCGCCCTTGAGGGAGACAGCCTGCGCGAGTTGTCTTTCGGTCACGATTGCCGTCTCCAGGTTGGCGTTTTCTAGATTGGCATGGCGAAGGTCAGCCCTGGTCAAATCGGCTCCGCGCAGATCGGCCCCGATGAGGTTGGCCCAGATCAGATCGGCCCCGGCCAGGTTGGCCTTATGCAGGTTGGCTCCTCTCAAGTGGGCTCCGCGCAAGTCAGCGCCACGCAGGTCGGCTTCGCTCAGATTGGCTGCGCGTATTCTTCTTTCCTCAGTTTGACCGCTGGCTGGCCACTTACTCACAGCTGACTCATCTCCCTCCTGGGTCGGCGGAGCGCTCAGAGACCTATGGGATCACAGAGCAGCGCTTGCCGCTTCATCATCATACAACGAGAGCTTTGAGGGTGCAGTTTCCAGTTTGTTACACTTGTATTACAGATGACCTACTGAACCGTGCGCGAGACATCGGTGGGCGACGGCGCCAGCGGGAACACCCGACCAGGTAGTCGGCCACAACCGCGGCCGCTGGGCGCCATATGTTCTTCGGTGACTACCTCGATCGGACCGGCGCGAGGGACAGAGCGTCGACGAGGCAGAGAGAGTTTCCAGTCTGCTGCTCTGTGGCCTTGCGGTGGGCGGGTGCCCCATCGAAGTGCTCTCTGCATAGATGTCGGTTGGGCTGGGCAGGCATTCTCCCTTGACAAATCCTTGGATTGTGGTATGATGACGATCGACGTTAGCACTCTCGGCGTTTGAGTGCTAAGCTTGTTTCCCGTACTCAAGGTGAAGGGGGGGCGGCCCGTTGGCGCGGGTGGGCGAAGTCCCTGCCTTCGTTCGCGTTGAGTGTGGAGAGCAGGTTCCGGTGTGCGTTGTGAATCGAAGATCTTCTGAGGAGGTGCAAAGATGGCACTAAACATCAAACCGCTGGGCGCTCGAGTGGTCATCGAGCCTATCGAGGAGGAGGTGCAAACCTTTGCAGGTGGTCAATTGGTCTTGCCTGACACCGCCAAGGAGAAGCCCCAGCAGGGGAGGGTGCTCGCAGTAGGGCCTGGTCAGCGAGACGAGGATGGCGAGCTCATCCCGATGGACGTTGAGGTGGACGACACAGTTATCTACGCCAAGTACTCCGGCACGACATTCAAGACATCTGAGGGAAAGGAAATCCTCATCGTGAAGGAAAGTGACATTTTGGCGAAGATTGAGTAGTGGCGATCACCAATCGCGTATTAAACTGTTTAGTAAGGAGGAAACATGGCTAAGCAACTGGTCTTCAGCGAGGAAGCCCGCCGCAGCCTAAAGCGCGGCATAGACACCCTGGCGAATGCTGTGGTTACCACGCTAGGTCCAAAGGGGCGGAACGTGGCCCTGGACAAGAAGTGGGGTTCGCCGACCATCACCCACGACGGGGTAACCGTCGCCAAGGAGATTGAACTCCCCAAACCGTACGAGAACATGGGGGCTCAGCTTCTGAAGGAAGCGGCCACCAAGACTAACGATATTGCCGGTGATGGCACCACCACGGCCACTCTGTTGGCCTACATAATCATCACCGAGGGAATGAAGAATGTAGCCGCCGGTGCCAATCCGATGCTCCTGAAGCGCGGCATCCTGGAGGGCGCCCAGGCTGTGGTCAAGGCCGTGGACGAGCAAGCCATCGACGTGACCACTGAAGGCGAGATCGCCAATGTGGCAGCCATCTCCGCACAGGACCGGGAAATCGGCAAGCTAATCGCCCAGGTGATGAGCAAGGTCGGCAAAGACGGCGTCATCACTGTGGAGGAGAGCAAGGGACTGGAGTTTGAGGAGGAGTACGTCGAGGGGATGCAGTTCGACCGAGGCTACATCAGTCCCTACTTCGTCACAAACTCCGACGAGATGGAGGCAGTCATCGAGGAGCCTTACATCCTGATTCACGACAAGAAGATCTCGGCTGCTGAGGATCTGGTGCCGATTCTGGAGAAACTGATCCAGCAGGGCAAGCGGGATCTGGTGGTTATCGCTGAGGATATTGACGGAGCAGCTCTGGCAACCCTGGTGCTCAACAAGATGCGGGGCATGCTTAGCTGTCTGGCAGTTAAGGCCCCTGGCTTTGGCGATCGGCGCAAGGCGATGCTTCACGACATCGCGATCCTGACTGGCGGCCATGTCATCACTGAGGAGGAAGGCCGTACGCTGGAGAGCGCCACCATTGACGACCTGGGCCGAGCTGACAAGGTCGTCGCAACCAAGGATGACACCACCGTCGTCGGTGGGCGCGGTTCCGAGGAGGCGATCAAGGGCCGCATCGAGCAGATTAAGGTGGAGACTGAGAAGTCCACCTCCGACTACGACCGCGAGAAGCTTCAGGAGCGCCTCGCCAAGTTGGTCGGCGGCGTGGCTATCATCCGTGTTGGTGCGGCTACCGAGACCGAGCTGAAGGAGAAGAAGCACCGAGTCGAGGACGCGCTGTCGGCCACCCGCGCGGCGGTGGAGGAAGGGATCGTCCCGGGCGGCGGCGTAGCCCTGATCAACGCAATCGCGAAGCTGGATGAGGTGCAGATGGCGTATCCCGATGAGCAGACTGGCGTGAGAATCCTCACCGCTGCACTGGAAGCTCCGCTCATGAAGATCGCTGAGAACGCCGGTAAGGACGGCGCGGTCATTCTGGACAAGGTACGCAGCCTTCAGCAAGATAAGAAGAACTTGCGCATCGGCTACGATGTACTCGCCAGTGAATTCGTGGACATGGTGGAGGGCGGTATCATTGACCCGGCCAAGGTGACCAAGGGCGCAGTCGAGAACGCAGCTTCCATCGCGGCAATGGTCCTCTCCACAGAGGCGCTGATCACTGACATTCCGGAGGAAGAGAAGGAAATGCCGGGGCAGGGACAGGGCCAACCACCGATGCCATACTAGGGTCTCCCTAGTTTCGGCTAGAGACACAGAATGCCGGGCCCCGATCGGGCCCGGCATTTCTTGATTCCCTATTCTATTTGCATCCCTCTTCTCTTGAGGGTGCGGCGCAGCGCGGCCAGGCCGCGGTGTTGGAGGGCCTTGACTGCTCCCACGGACTTGCCCAGTATGTGGGCCACTGTCTTGTTGTCCAGCCCCTCGAGGAATCTCAGAATGATGACCTGTTGCTGGCTCTCGGTAAGCTGAGCGATAGCCGCGATGAGCTTCCCTTGCGTTAGCTTGAGCTCAACGGCCCCCTCTGGATCAGAAGTGCTGGTCACCATCCGTTCGTCCAGGGGAAGCTGCGGGATTTGTCCTGTGTACCGGTGATGGTCTGCGACAAGGTTGCGAGCGATGGTGTACAGCCAGGCCAACAGTGGATAGCCCCGATAGGTGAATTGGTCAATCTTCTCCACAAGACGTACAAAGACCTCGCCCGTCAGATCCTCGGCCGTGGCCGTGTCGCCCACGCGACACAAGACATAGCGGAAGATAGCAGGCTGGCACTGCTCATAGATCTCGGCAAAGGCGGCTGGATCCCCTTCCTTTGCCCGTTCGATCAGTCGGACCTCGTCCTGAGACATCTCCCTCTCACTGCTCAGGGTTTGAAGAGCACCAGGCCAACTCCCATCTTCTCCAGTGCTTCCTCTGCGTAGTAGGTTACTAGTGTGCTGGGATCGTCTAGCGCGGCACAAAGTGCGGATATCGCTTCCTCGGGCTGGATGGCGCTGAGGGCGCGTGCCGCGCCCGCCCGCGCTGCTGCGTCCCCCTCTTTGAGAACCACGATCAGCGAGGCAGCGGCGGGTTGACCGAACTGGCCCAGGGCGTCGGCGGCCAGTCGCGCGACATACGCGGAGGGATCGGAAAGGCGAGCGATTAGGGGGGCCAATGCCTCTGGAGGCTGCAAGCCGGCCAACCCCACGATTGCACAGGCCCGCACGTCGGGGTCGGAGTCCTCTAGCGCTCCAATGAGGCACGATGTCGCCTTCGGTGTTCCCACGGCTGCGAGGACCCGCGCCGCCCACCACCGGTGGTCGCGCCTCTCGGATGCAAGCAGGTCTCGCAGCACCGGAAGGGCCGCATCGCCCAACTGACCAGCTGCCCGAGCTGCCTGCTCGGTTTGCAGGTCGTCGTTGGCCCCGATGGCCTCTAGCAGGTCTTGGAGTCGTTCATCCATCCAGTCGTACCTCCGTCACCGGTTCGCCGATGGTCTGCTCAAAGATGGTCCGGTCTGGCAGCGCGGGAAAGCGAATCAGGTGAGATGGACAGCTGCAGTCGGAAGAGCCGAAGCCCAATGCGGGTATCGATGCCCTGGGCATCCGCTGCAGCGCGCCCGCCCACTGGCACTCCCGTCGTTGGTCCCCTTCGAGCAGCCAGACCAGTACCGGCAGCGCGTGTGCTCGCAGATAGTCTACGTGCCAGTGGAGGACCTTAGGGCGACGAAGGTGTCGAGCAATACGGGCCCGCGTCCCTCCTGGGCCTTGAGCACTGCCGGTGTATACGTAGACGCCGCGGGGGAAACGAAAGCACCCCAGACGCCCCACGCTCAGCCTGCGCGCGCGCTCCAGACGCAGAAGCAGCGCGTAGGTGCCGGGAGAGCTGCTTGAGGCTGTTCCTAGGCTGTCATCTGTCGCTGCCACAGGAGGCCAGCACCCCAGGCCATGGCTCCGCCCAACGTCACCAATGCTAGCCCTATTCCGTCCAGGACCCGTACGCTGTGCGTAGGATCAAGCACGTAGAGCACTCCGCCCTCGTACGGATCCGGCAGGGCCAGCGCTGCCAGCCCAGCCAGGAGGGTCAGAAGGCCCGTGCCGGAAAGGAGCAATACTCGCCAGTCGGCCATCGCCCTATTCGGGAGGCGGTGGTACCGGCAGGTCCTTCACTGCGACGTTGATCCACTTCTCTCCCTCCTCGATGAGCATCACAGGAATGTCGTCGCGGATGGGGTACTTGCGGCCGCAGTCCGACTCTTGGCAGACCAACCAGCAATCGTGGGCCAGGTCTAATTGGCCGGGGTCGTCGCCGGGCTTGCGGGTCTCACCGCTGACACAGTAGGGGCAACGAAGGATTTCCAGTAGTTCAGAATCGACCATTTTCTGTTCCTTGTATGGATGATCAACACGCTAGTATAACACAGTTGCGAGAAGGGACAAGGAGCCTCTCTACCTTTCCAGTTCGGCTACTCGTCCAAGAAGCACGCCCGGCACCTTGCAGACCGGGCGTGCCCGCCATCGTGCGGCAAGATCTGTGCACGTCTGCTAGGTCCAGCCGGGCGATCTAGAACTCTTGCCAGAGTCCCAAGACGTCTAGCCGCTCCCGTTGCTTCCCCCGCGCTTCCAGCAGGCTCGCGTAGGTCTCCTGTAGGGCATTGACCCGCTCCTCCATCTCATCGCGGGCTAGAATTGCCTGCCACAAGACGGTCAGCATGGTCATCAAGCTGGCGTTGGAGGAGAGCCCCATGGGAGTGGTAGAGGGACAGACGAGGACGTGGTCGGCGACCTGTGCGGGTGGAGACAGGGCCGAGACGCTCACAGCGGCGATGGTGGCCCCTTGCTCCTGCGCTAGGCGAAGCGCGGCAGCGGTGTCCAACCCGGTGCCGGCAACGCCGAGACCGATGACGAGGTCGTCGGGGTCGAGGTCCAACACCATGTGGGCGACCGCAGCCGGATCGGCATCCACGGCGGCGGCATTGACGCCGGCCACTCTGAGGTAGCTGGCGAAGAGCTCAGCCAGGTAGCGTCCCATGGCCTCGCCGATCACCCAGACGCGCTTCGCGTTGGAGAGCAGCTGCAAGAG
>JASFWK010000120.1:0-6366 GCA_050049355.1 Anaerolineae bacterium
ACAGCCCACAGCGCGGCAGGTGGAGCACTGTCCCTTCCCGCCGTAGGCGTGTGCGTGAGGGATACCAATCTCCAATGACGCGTGAAGAATGGCCTTCCCATCATTGATCTCAAGCTCCTCTTCGTCGCCTACGCACTCGATTCGCGGCATCTGCCCCCCAATTATACACACGAACCGCCAGCAGCCCAAGCAATCCCGTCATCCCAGAAAGGCTGATCGCTGCGCCGATCCGTGCCGTCATCGAGCGGAACGCAAAGACGACCCGATGGGTCCCCGCCTCCAACCGTACGGCACGGAAGAGGAGGTCCGCTGTCAAGACCTCCACCTCTTCTCCATCCACCCAGGCGTGCCAGCCGGGGTAATTGGCGTCTGTCAGCACCAGGTATCCCGGAGCGGCGAGGTCCACCTCTACCTCTACCCGCTCGGGCACGTAGCTCACCACCCGTACTTCCTCCGGGTCCACCCAATTCCCAGGCAACGGGGCTGCGCGCCCACCGGACTCCACCACCACCTCGGCGCTCGGGTCGAAGTCCGCTGCCTGCATGCGCTCCACGGCCTCCTCCTCGCTGGCCGCCGCCCACGCCCGGTGGACCACGAAGGCGCGCCCTAACGCGTTCAAGTTCTCATAGACCTTCACGTCCCCAGAATGGACCGGTCGGAAGCGGCCCCGGTCGGAGAGCACCAGCGACTGAAAGGATCCCGTCCGCTCGTCTATGAGGCTCACCCCTCGCACCACCAGCTGCCCCTGGGGCAGCACAGCCCGCACACTCACCGAGGTCGGCACAGCGGCCTCATCCCAGCGCAGACGGGTCACGTAGTCAGTCCCCTCCGGCTGCCCCGGCCAGAAGTGTCCACCTACGTCAGCTTGAGCGTGGGCCACCTCTGGTCCGTACAGCCCCTCCGCCGTCTCCACCCCTGCTCGCAGAGGGAAGGTGTGGGTCACACCGTCGGCGAAGCCTACTGTCACCTCTCCAACCAGCGTCTCGTCCGTCAGCGCACTCGCCCCATCCAGGTAGCTGACCACGCCCAGCGCCGTCGTTTCAAACGAAGGGATGTAGGCCACCTGCGCAACCTCTTCTTCGGCCAAGCGTGCTTCGAACTGGAGATCATAGAACACATCATCGAGCCAGGCGTCGAACACCTTGTCGGTGATCACGTGGCGCACGTTGAAGAGGCTCAACCAGCGCCCATCCGGCACCCTGGTCAGGTTCTCACGGAGTCGCCCGTCCAGCGAGACCTCCTCTTCGGGCAGAAACGCCCGCTGGAGCGCAAGATACCGGGCCAGGGGAAGCACCCCACCGTCGTAGCCATCCACCGCCGGGATCCCCAGGGCGAGCGCCAAGTTAGGGGAGAGGACTTCCCGATGTTTGGCTGAGACCACCAAGTTGTAGAGAGCATCGGGAGAGAGTTGCCCTCCGTAGATCAGATGGAGTTCCTCCAGGTCCCCGGGATCGAAGACAAGGGCGGAGAGGCTTAAGAAGCGATCCGCCGGCCGTCTTCCCTCCCCGGCCGCCACGAGATGGGCGGCGGCGGGACGCAGGGACGTGTAGGACTGAGGAGCCGTAGCCTGGGCATGGGGAAGGGTCCGGCCGGAGAGGATCAACTCCACCGCGAGGAGTATTGCCAACCCTAGCCCAGCGGTTCGCGGCATCCGCCCGGAGAGCCAGAGGAGCCCCGCTGTCGATAGGCCCGCTGCAAGCCATGCGGCCATCGTCATAGGTCCGCACTGGTGACCAAACATGCCCCAAATCACCACTGCAGCCAACCCTACTCCTCCAGCGATCCACGCCGATCGGGTCAGCCGCGCTTGCCCGTGGGCCACCCGCTCGACCCCCGCGCCGACTAACGCCGCCCCGCCGAAAGCCCACAGCGCCAGCCATCTCGCCGGAGCGCGGAAGTGAGCAAAGCCAGGCACGAACCGAGCCAGCAGCAAGTAGAGAGGGTTGTACAACCCAAGGGCCAGAAAGAGACCCAGGGCCGCCAACAGAAACACACCCCACACACGATCACGGCTACCCTCTGCGTCGTCTCTCCCTCGCCTCAGCAGTGACCAGGAGCAAACCGCAACCAGCAGCAAGCCGACCACGCCGACCGTCGCCACGTACTCGACGTTCTCAGGTTCTACCGCATCGCCATACCCAGGGAGCAGCGCACGGGCCAAGTAGGGGGGTGAGAGGGAAAAAGAAACCCGCTCGTTGAAGGGGAGGCCGCGGGCCCGCACCGAGAGACGTGCCAGTTCGAAGGTGGGCACCAGCTGCGCTGCCGCCAGCACAGCTCCCAGCGCCACAGCCCCTATCCAGACCGTGGCCCGCCGCTTGAGGGACGGGCTATTCCCACCGCGCCGAGGCACCAGGGCGTAGACTGCCAGGCCTGTCAGCATGATGAAAGCGGACTGGGTGTGACCCGCCAGCAGCGTCAATCCCACCGGCGCCGCCAATCCCGCGAAGGCACACACGGCCCGCCGGGCCAGGGCCCAATCGTACAACGTCAGCAGCCAGGGGAACCAGGCCAGAGCCTGCAGCTGGTTTACATGCTCCACCTGGGCCCCCAGGTACCCGCCGAGCGCCAGCGCCGCCCCGGCCGTCCACGCCCCCACCCGCCCAAGCCGAAGGGATGTGCGGGCGTAGACATACGTCCCGGTCGCCGCCAGACAGAGGTGAAGGATCACGCTCCAGTGAAGGGAGCGGTGTGGCGGAAGTAGAAACCACAGAGGCCAGTTGAGCGGATACAGCGTCCCAACCTGGCTATTCGCCAGCAAGGGCACCCCCATGAACAGGTGAGGATTCCAGAGCGGAAGTCGTCCAGCTCGCAGCGCCCGCGTCGCCTCGGACCAGTACGGATAGAAGTAGGTAAAAAGATCACCGCCGGCCAGAACTCGCCCTGCCGGCCCGATACGCCAGAAGACCAACAGGATCAGCACCAAGAGCCCCACCACGGCCGCGATGTCCAACGCCCTGTGTCTAGAGTCCACGTCCGTCGCCCCCCGCATTTCGCCTCTCGACCCTCACGCGCTCCAACTTCTCGATCCGATACACCCTGAAGCTCACCGTTTGATCCTGCGCTCGCGCCTCCAGCATCAGCTCCAGCCGATAGCCCACGTTTGCCAGGGCCCTCTCTACCCGCGCAGAGGATTCCCAGGCAGGGAAGACGACATAGCGAGGTTCAGCCTCGCCGAAGGCCCGCACGTCGCGGGCCAACCAAGCCGGCGTGGGCCAATAGGCCAGGTAGAGAGGGGCGTCGAAGAGATAGAAACGATACTCCCACCCCAGCCAGTGGTGATAGAGCACGGTCCCCTCGGGCAGCTCCCGCAGGAAGTCGGTGACCTGTTCGATGCCATCGTGGGTTGCGAGGCCCGCCCCCACCGGTACGCGCCCGGCGACGGCGTCACCTGCAGGCACTACCAGGCATAGGGCGACGACCGACAGAGCAAGAGGGGCTGCCCACCGCCTATCCAGAAGCCTGGCCCCTGCGGAGACTGCCCTCCCCAGGAGCGCCGCAGCCAGCGGAACCAACGGGAGCAAGTAGCGATCCCATACCGGGAAGGCCCACAGCCAATGGACGAGTAAGTAGGCCAGGCAAAACCCAATCAAGATCAGGTCGAAAAGGGCGGACCAATCCCGGCGCCCCAGAGCTCGGACGACTAGCGCAGTGGCGCCGCCAATGAACGCCACCTCGAGCAGAGGCGAGCCCAGGAGATAGCGGAGTAAGCCTACCCACGCTCGCAGGCGGGGAGTCAGCTCTGCCGGCCAGATCAGACGCAGGCCACCGTAGCCGATCACACCTTCCCCCCAGAACCCTTGGGCTCCCTGCGTCATGCGCACCTGGTCCCAGCCAACCACCAAGCCGACCACGGCGAGGAAGCCCGTCACCGCTCGTGCCAGCTCTCTTCCGAGCCGCACGCCCCTCCCTCGAAAGGCAGAACTTACAGCCAGCAGCCCCACCAGCGGCAGCCAGACCACGCCGGTCCGCTTGGCGGCCAGCGAGAGGCCCGCCAGAACCCCGGCTAGGAACGATTGCCTCTCCACCGCCGCCACGCACGCGGCCAGTCCCATCACAACCATCAGCGGATCGGTGAAGCCAGTGGCGGAGAAAAGAATCCCGAACGGCGAGAGGGCCACTACCAGCGCTGCAGCCAACCCGGCCATCGAGTCGCGATAGAGCCGTCGGACCAACCGCCCGGTCAGTCCCACCGTCGCCAAGCCAGCCATCAATCCCGGCAGGCGCACCGCCAACTCCGATGGTCCCAGCAGTGCCAGGCTCCCACTCAGAAGATAGGGCAAGAGCGGCGGTTTGTAGACCGGCACCGCCGACAGCCAGGGGTCGCGTCCGCTCAGAATCAGTAAACCCCAGTGGCCATAGAGTGCTTCATCGGGATGGAGCCGGTGGACTCCGACGACCGTCAGCCGCAGCGTCCAAGCCAACAGACAGAGAAGCAGACCCCAGACATCCTGCGTCTCACGTTTCACGTCTCAAGCATCGTGCACCAGACGAGTGGCCTCAGCTAGAACCGCTTGAACCGACAGCGAAGGAGGGTCCAAAGCACGGTGGCGGCGTCCCTCCAACTGATCTTCTTACCCTCAGAGAACTCCCGCCCGGTGTAGGAGATGGGGACCTCATAGATGCGGTAGCCTAGCCGCAGAATCTGGGCTGTGATCTCTGGATCGAACCCCCAGCCGGGTTCGGTGAGGCGCAGCTGTTCGGCGACCTCCCTTGTGAACATCTTATAGCAAGTCTCCATGTCGGTCAGGATCGTGTCGTAGAGCAGATTGGTCGCCAATGTGAGGAAGCGGTTGCCCACCATATGCCAAAAGAACATCGCCTTGGTGGGACCCCCCCGGAAGCGAGAGCCATAAGTCACCTGGCTGCGATTCTCCAAGATAGGCTGCAGTAGAGCTGGATAGTCCCGGGGGTCGTACTCCAGATCAGCGTCCTGGATGACGAAGATATCGCCCGTGGCGCGGTTCAGGGCTGTACGGACAGCCGCTCCCTTGCCCTGGTTCTCCTCATGAAAGACAACGATGAGATCGGACTCCCGTTCGTAGGATCGCAGCAGCTCCCGCGTGCCATCGACGGAACTGTCATCTACCACCACAACCTCTCGCTCCAGTTCGACCACCCGATCGTCCGGGTCACCATACCCCACAGGAACAGCCAGGCGGACCGCGCGGACGCGGCGGATGATCTCCGCCACGGTAGCGACTTCGTTGTACACCGGGATGATCACCGAAAGTCTCATCACGTCTCCCAGATGAATGGCTGGAACACAGTGGGAGCATTATAGCCGATGGGCGGAAGGCAGACAAGATCCCACTGATCCGTGGATAGCTTTCTAGAATGAAGAGCCCTATCGATGCCGAGAGTCCGGACGCCACCATCTCTCACGGCTTACGGGCGAAGAAGGGTTTCCCCGAGGAATCTCGAGCAGACTCAACAGCGGGCTTGCCAGAGCGATAACCGACTGGGCGCCCTGCCTGCCGGGTGGCTCGCCACGGAGATGAACCTGCGGGTGGCGTCGTCGGTATATAGTGTGGGGGGCTATCTGGCCCAACGTGTTTCGGGGCCGCTCTGATGCTTGACAACCCCCCTTGGGCAAGCTACACTTCCCGCGTGAGCCGCGAAGAGCCGATCGATGTACGGGGCGCCCACAATCCCGCTCTAACAGCTGCCTTTATGCATTAGCCGTGGGCATTGGAGGCTGATTCGCGGGTCAAAGGTAGGCCGATTGTGAGAGGTCGCACAGTTCGCTGCGGAGCGGTTCTGCTGCTGACGGTTCTCCTAACCGCTTGCGCCCGATTGCCGCGCGAAGCCTGGCAGGTAGTCTTGCACAACTTCGAGGCTGACGCCGAGCCACGGCTTATCTCCGCCCGGAAAGTAGATCCCCTGCCGGAGGATCAGGCGGTGGCTGCGCAGGACGTCTGGTGCGTCAACGTCGCCTACATCTGCTGAAGTTGTGATCTTGGACGGTACCGTACGTGCTCCTCCAGCTCCCTCGTACGCCAGATCAACGACGAGTCGAAGGTGGCGCCAGTGGTGACCGACGAGGATTGGGCAAGGTGGGAGGCACGTGGCTGCCGTCGCGAAGGCCCGGTGGTCTCAGAGGGCGCCCGGGGGGTCGATTACTAGGGCCTGGCTAGGCCCATCACTTCCGTCAAATCTGAACAGGCTCGGAACGCGAACACCACAAATCAGCAAATGGCGAAGATCTCATTGATGATTGAGAGGAAGGATTCGTGAAATCCGCTATTCGTGTCAGCCGTGATCCGATAACTAGCTACCGGACAGTTTGGCCTAGCGCCGAGCCGAGGCGCTGATCGAGTGATCGAGATCAAGCCTCGGCGGTTCAAATCGCTGTTCTTGGTCTCGACG
>JASFWK010000121.1:0-6348 GCA_050049355.1 Anaerolineae bacterium
GGGGACCCGTTGGCCGTTTGGTCACCTTTGGAGAACCAAAGATGGGTACCGGCCAGAACACGGCGAAGATGGGAGTGCCTAGAGTAGGCAAGCGAGGTGGTTTGGGACGCACACTCCTGACCACCCTCCTGGTCCTGGCAGTCGTGCCTCTGAGTATCGTCAGTTGGTACGCCACCCAACGCGGCCGTCTGAACATTCAGGAAGAGGTGGCCGAGAAGTTGGCTTCCATCGCGGATCTCAAGGAGACGCAGATCTCCCGCTGGGTGGAGGTAGAAGCCTCCATTCTGGCCGAACCCCAGTTCGAGTCACAGATGAATCTGGCACTGGAGGCAGCGGAGACCAAACCGGAGGAGGCTCAGGCCCGCCTGGCGGCGGTGGCTGAGCAGTGGGGAATGAGCGACTTGTGTTTGGTGAGCCCCGAGGGACAAGTCAGGTTGGCCAGCGATGCAGCCTGGGAGGGAGACTGGCTAACCTTGCCTCAAGAACCGAGGCAAGGTACATCGGCGGAGCCGGTGCAAACCTCCCTGGATCTTGACGAACAGGCAAGATTGGTCCTGATCAGTTCCTTCGTTGGCAATGACACTCGCTGGCCCTATGTCGGCGCGCGCGTCCCGACAGGTGAACTGACTCGCATCTTGGAGGAGACGGCCGGGCTGGGTGAGACCGGCGAGGTGTACCTTGTCAGCCAATCCGGGGTAGCCCTCCCCCAGGGCCGTCGACTCTCCGGGCGGGCCGTGCAGGCTGCTATCCAACGCCAGCATGCTGAGGGACTGTATGAGAACTACGAAGGAACGCCTGTCATCGGCTCCTACCGTTGGCTGCCTGATCTGAATCTAGCTCTCTTCGTCGAGCAATCGCAGCAAGAGGCTCTTGAGGGCAACAACGCCGTTGTCGCCGCCGTCATCGCCGCCGCACTGGCTGTGGCGCTGGTCACCGCCGTTATCGCGGCCTTTATCGTCCGCCACATCACAAGCCCCGTGGTCCGACTGACCGAATCGGCACTGCGAATTGCCGGAGGCGATCTCTCTCAGCGTGTGGAGATCACCTCCCGCGACGAAATCGGGATCCTAGCACACGTCTTCAATCACATGGCCACCGAACTGCAGGTGCTCTACGCCAATCTGGAGGAGAAGGTCGCTGAGCGCACCCGGGCTCTCCAACAGGCCAACTATCAAATCCAATGGCGAGCCATTCAAATGCAGGCGAGCCTGGAAGTCGGACAGGCCATTACCTCCGTCCTCGACCCTGATGAGCTGCTTGAGGAAGTGGTCCGGGTCGTGAGGGACCGCTTTGTGTACTCCTACGTAGCGGTCTACACCATTGACGACGCGGAAGATGCAGAAGACGAGCATCTGCACCTAAGAGCCTCCGGCGGCCAGAGCGCCGCCCTGTATGACCAGACGTCTCCTGGGGTTCCAGGGGCGGCGAGAGAGGCTTTCATGAAGGGCAGAGCAGCGGTCGAAAGCCATCCCGCACCCGTGACGGTTGGCCCTCCCACTATGTACACGCACTCGGAGGTAGCCCTTCCAATGCGTCTGGGGGAGCGCACCGTGGGCGTACTGTACGTGCAAAGCACTGACCAAGAGGGCTTCAACCAGGATGACGTCTCCGTGCTCCAGAACGTCGCCAACCAGATCACCATCGCCTTGGAGAATGCTCGTGCGTACGCGGTGGAGCGAGAGGCGGCGGAGCAGCTGCGAGAGTTAGATCGATCCAAACGCCGTTTCCTTGCCAACATGTCACACGAGCTGCGCACCCCTCTGACCAACATCATCGGCTTCTCCCGGTTGATGATGAAGGAGATCAACGGGCCCCTGTCGGACCGGCAGCGACACGACCTCGAAATCATCTATGACAACGGCCAACATCTCCTGGGCCTGATAAACGACCTGCTGGATATCTCCCACATCGAGGCAGGATTGATGGAGTTGGAGCTGCGAGAGGTCGACCTTGCTGGCCTGATTCGCAGCGTCATGGCCACGGCCGGCGCGCTGGTGAGAGACAAGGAGATTATGCTGCGAGAGGAGATCGCACCAGATCTACCAGCCGTGCAGGTCGACGCAAAGCGCATCCGCCAGGTGCTGCTGCGACTCCTGGCCAATGCGGCCAAGTTCACGAACGAGGGCACCATCACTGTGCGCGCCCGGTCCGCAGACGGACCAGTCGTGGTGAGCGTCACCGACACTGGCGTGGGCATTCCGCCAGGGGATCGCGAGCGGATCTTCGAGCGGTTCGAACAGGGCAGTCTCCGCAATGAACGACGACCCAACGGCGCTGGGTTGGGATTGGCTTTGAGCAAGGAATTCGTAGAGATGCACGGCGGCCAGATCTGGGTGGAAAGCGAGATGGGAAAGGGTTCGACCTTCGCATTCAGCCTGCCGCTGGAACCTCCCTCAGCAGAGCAGGGATGATTGGAGCACTAGGCCTATGATCGACAGCAAACCGAGAAACTCTCCCAAGGAATCGACCTTCGGTCACTCAACACCCGTTCCCGGGCAGGAGCTGCGTGAAGAGGAGCGGGAAACGTCGAAGTCGATCCTATCCGCGCGTGTCACAAGCGTTCGGGTTCGAGTTGTCGGAAGCACACTCATAATACTACTCTCCCTTCTGCTGGCCGCCCTACTCTATTCTGTCTCTTTCACCCGCTTGGAACAGGCTGTGGTTTCCCTGGAGGAAGAGCTCACACAGCCCGGACTCCTGGCGGGTATCAGGATCGCTCTCCACTCCATCTGGGAGGTCCCCCTGGCATGGGGGGTGCTGATCGGGATCGCGGCCCTAAGCGCCGGTTTCATCATCATACGGAGCATCGTCCACCCGGCGGAGAGGCTGACCGAGGCTGCCACACGGCTAGCCGCCGGAAATCTCGACGAGCGCGTTCAGATCGCCTGGGCGGATGAGTTCGGACGTCTGGGGAATGCCTTCAACGAGATGGCCGATCAGCTCCAGGCTTCCTACGCCGAGTTGGAGGAGCGAGTAGACAAGCGCACTCACGCGCTTCGACGCCGGGCCCTCCAATTGGAGGCAAGCGCCGAGGTGGGACGAGCCATAACTTCCATCTTCGACATAGATGAGCTGCTGCGACGAGCCGTCAATCTGATTCCTGAACATCTGGGCTTCTACCACGCCAGCATCTTCCTGCTGGACGAGAGCAGAGGATGGGCCGTCCTTCGGGCCGCCACTGGCGACGTGGGCGCCCAGATGAAGGCGCAGGGCCACCGCCTGCGCGTGGGAGAGACCAGCATGGTCGGTTGGACCGCCCTCCACCGCGAACCCCGCATAGCATTGGACGCCGACAAGGATGAGATGCGATTCGCCCATCCCCTTCTCCCCAACACGCGCTCCGAGATGACTTTGCCCTTGATGTTCGGGGAGCAGCTCCTAGGAGTGCTGAACGTCCAGTCCACCAAAGAGGCGGCCTTCGGTGAGGACGACGTGCAGGCACTCCAGAGTATGGCCAATCAGATCGCCGTCGCTATCCAGAATGCCCGGCGGATCTCCGAAGAGGCAGCTCTCCTGGAGGCAACCAGCCCCCTCTATCGCATCAGCCGCCGTCTGACGACCGCAACGACGATTGATGAGGTGACCGACGCCATCATTGACTCTGTGGCCGAGACAGCGGCCGATGGATGCACTGTCATCCTGATTGAATTCGCGCCTGACGGCGAACCTCAGGCTCTCTCCTACACAGGGGTCTGGCGCCGAGACCGAGAACCGAAGTTCGTACCCGGCATGCGTCTCTCGATCGCTCAAAACCCCGTACCCCTCAGAATGGCGAGCACGTTGTGGACAGCCCCGAACGTAGCCCAAGACGCCCGGCTGCCTCTGCGCGCGCGCCGGGTCTTTGAAGAGATAGACGCGGCAGCAGTCGCCAACATACCGCTGCGCACCAAGGAGAAGGTGATCGGCCAGATGCTGATCCTCCGCACGATCCCCGGTCCCTTCCCCGAGGCCGACGTGCGCCTCTATGAGATCTTGAGTGACCAGGCGGCGGTAGCGTTGGAGCGCGCGCGGCTCCTGGAGATGAGCCGGCGACAGGCTGACGAAGAAGCTGTCCTGCGAGCAGTCGGCGACCGCCTGGCCCGGGCGGTGGATCTAGAGACTCTCATGCAGACCACCGCCGATGAATTGAGTCGAGTTCTCCAGACATCGGGTGTCTATTTTGAGTTGGGACCAGGGCCGGACACACGTGAGAACTCGTCATCCGTTGAAGTCTTGGGGGGCTAAGATGACAACTACTGTCTTCTGGATCGATCTGGCGGCCTACAGCCTGACAACTCTCGTCGCAACGTCCCTGCTGCTGGTCCTTGGCGCGGGCATTCGCCGGGCCCTCAACCTCAGCTTCGCCCTGCTAATGGCCGCCGTCGCCTTATGGGCCGGCAGCTCCGTCGCCCTGCGAGTCGCCCTCTCGTTCGACACTGGCCTCCAGCAGTTCTGGATGGAGCTCTCAACGCTCAGCTTCATGCTGGCCGCCCCGCTGCTCTTGATCTTCAGCGGCATCTATGTTCAGTCAAAGCGCAAGGAACCGTACATCGTTGCCGCCGTCAGCCTGGTGGCGATAGGTCTCTTCTCCATCCCGCTCTTCCGCCATCAAGTCATCACCAACGTACGTCTAAGCCCCCGAGGCGTGGTCATTTGGGACCGAACCCCACTGGGGTTCCTCACCTCTATCCCGCTGCTAATCAGCCCAGCGCTGGCTCTCTCCCTGCTGTGGAGCGAATGGCGAAGGCTTAGGGAACTCCATCTACCCCTTGCCTTCACAGCTCTCGTCATCTCCGGTCTGCTGTTCAGTCTGGTGCACTTTCCCTTCCCCACGCTGAGCCTGGTGATGATCGTCGTCAGTGCACTGTTGGGCTACGGCGTACTGAACCGGCAGCTCTTCAATCCGCTGCGAGAACTCACGGACCATCTCGAGCAACAGGTTGCCATTCGTACACAGGAACTGGAGGAGACAGCCGGAGAGCTCCAGCAGGCCTTCCTGCGGGTCAAGCGGCACGCGGCGTACCTGCAGACTGCCGCTAAGGCCGCTCGCTCCGTGTCCGCCATCCGCGACGTAGATCGCTTGCTTCGGGAGACCGTGCAGCTCATCTCCGACCGCTTCGGCTTCTACCACGCCGGTATCTTCCTGTTGGACGAGGATAGAGAATGCGTCGTGCTGCGTGCCGCTTCCTCTGGGGGCGGACTGCGGATGGTGAAACAGGGGTATGAAGTCCAGGTGGGCACAGCTTCCGTGGTGGGTTATGTGGCCGGCACGGGGGAACCGCACATCGCCTTGGACACGGGTGAAGGCGCGGTGCAATTCGACAACCCTAACCTGCCACAAACTCGCTCGGAGATGGCCCTGCCTCTCAAAGTGCACGACCAGCCCATCGGGGTGCTCGACGTACAGTCCGCCGAGGAAGCTTTCACAGACGAGGACGTGGCGGTCCTGCAGATCCTGGCGGACCAGTTGGCGGTGGGCATCGAGAACGCACGCCTCTTCGCCCGAACCCAGTCCAGCCTGGAGGAGCTGAACCGGCTATACCGATCGATGACAGCCCAGGCTTGGGAAGAGTTTGTCGACGCGACGCGACCAGGTCTCCGCCGCTACTGGGTCGGTTCGTCTGAGGTGCCTGAGGGAATGTGGGATTCCCTGTTTGCCCAAGCGCGCAAGAAGCGACAACCGGTGAGCACCAGCTACGCCGTGGGTGAGGACGGCGGAGAGCATGCTCTGGCGGTACCGGTCAAGCTGCGGGGCGTACCTGTGGGCGTACTCGGGTTCAATCGCCCCATCGAGGTCGGTGCGTGGAGACCGGAGGAGATCGAGCTCGCTCAGGGCATTGCCGAGCGCGTAGCATTGGCACTGGAAAACGTGCGTTTGCTGGAACAGGCACAACAACACACCGCCCGCGAGCAGCTGGCCCGTCAAGTGGTCGACCGCATCCGCCAGGCCGAGGGCGTAGAGCAAGCCCTCAGGATGACGGCGTCGGAGCTCTCAGAGGCACTGGACGTGCCACATGTCTCCATCAAGCTGGACCTTGAGAGCCCGAGGAAGACTCACGGACAAGAGGAAATCGTATGAACACACAAGTCTTATCGAAATGGGCATCCGAAATCCAGCGCCGCAGAGCCGCGATTCTGAACTACCTCCTTATGGCCGGAGTAATCGGCGGAGCGGTGACCTTGGTCCTGATCTCAAGGCCGGAGGGCCTTCCCAACTGGGTATGGTGGACGCGGATAGCCCTCTATCTCCTCTGTTGGTCGATCGTGTTGATCACCTGGCTATGGCGGAACTTGGGGTACCGCGTTCGTGCGTGGGTCTTGCTCTCGATCACCTACACAGTGGGGCTGGTTGTCTTCTGGCGAACTGGA
>JASFWK010000122.1:0-6333 GCA_050049355.1 Anaerolineae bacterium
CGATCGGTGACGCGGCTAACGTCGCCAGCCGGATCGAAGGTCTCAACCGGAACTTGGGGACCGCGATACTGATCTCTGCCGAGACCTATCGGCGGGTCGCCGATAGGGTGGTCGTGGGTAAGCGGACTGATGCCGCGGTGAAAGGCCGGGCAGAGCCAATTCAGGTGATTGAGGTGGTGGGACTCCGTGCTGACGGCGAGGGGAGGGCGGGTGGCTCCGACTGAGCGGTTGCTTCCCCCAGGCAATCCTTTGATTGACTGACTGTTGTGAGGAGAGGTGCGGCAGCATGGGATCCAGTAGTCCATCATTGATTCTCGCTTTCGTGGCCGGCATGGCTTCGTTCCTTTCACCGTGTGTCCTTCCATTGGTTCCGGCCTACGTCGGCTACTTGGGCGGGCACGCAGTGGGAGGTCCCAGGAAGCGGCGCACCTTCGTTGAGCGATTCACCACCTTTCTCCACGCGCTGGCCTTCGTCATTGGCTTCTCAATTGTGCTTGTCCCTCTTGGGGCGCTGGCCGGCGGAGTGGGCTTCCTGCTGGTGCCGGATTGGGTTCGCTGGATGGGTGGTTTGGTGATGATCTTCTTCGGCTTGATTCTCACAGGGCTCATCAAACTGCCCTTCCTGTACGCCGAGCGCCGCGTCCGTATGCGCCATCGACCGCGGTGGGGGTATCTCTCCTCCCTGCTGGTCGGTGTGTCCTTTGTGGCCGGCTGGACCCCGTGTTTCGGTCCCACCCTGGCGGCCATCCTGGCACTCAGCGCGAGCCAAGAGACGGTGGGACGGTCCGTGGTTCTCCTCGCTGCCTATTCGGCGGGGCTGGGAATCCCGTTCCTCGTCGTGGGATTGGCGGTGGATCGCGTGGGAGCGTTCCTCCGGAGGTTGGGCCGCTACCTTCACGCCATCCAGGTCGCGACCGGCGTTCTCTTGGTTGTCTTTGGCATTCTCTTGCTCACGGGCTGGCTGCCCGTGCTCGGGGCGTGGATGACTCGCCTGGGGATGGGATGGGACGTGGGGCTGTAAGGCCACTGAGTCACCAATGGACTGCTCTTGGGGTCGTCAGAGAGCGGAGGCAGAGTGTGGAGATCGCAGGAAGGGGAAGCTCTGGAAGGGAGTGACATGAAGAGTGCGGGGCAAGTGATTCACAAAGGTGTCTTCATCCTTCTGCTGATAGTCCTGCTAGCTGGCTGTGGGCCGTCGGCTACTCCTACCTCGATATCGCCTCTTCCTTCTCCTTCCCCCACGCTCTCTCCACCCACAGCGACTCCTACCGAGCCCTCACCGGCCCCGCTGGTGCTCACATTGACGCTTTGGGTGCCGGAGGAGCTGAGCCCCTACGGAGAGGGGGAGGCATCGGCGCTTATGGCTCAGCGAATGGTAGACTTCAATCAGGTCAATCCCGAACTGCAGGTGGAGGTCATCGTCAAGAAGGTCCAGGGGCGCGGCGGACTGTGGGACTTCCTGCGCACCGCCAGTGCGGCAGCGCCCTCGGTCTTGCCTGATCTGATCGTGCTGGATGCACAGACCCTGCGTGTGGCGGCTCAGGCGGGGCTGCTTCAGCCGTTGGAAGAGCCGCTGACGGATGGACTCCCTGTGGACCGATTCCCTTTTGCCTCCTCGCTGGGGGAGGTGGATGGGCAGAGGGTGGGAGAGGTGATCGCAGCGGAGATGGAGCACGTGGCCTATCGACCAGATCTCTATGATACCCCTCCCTTCACCTGGACCGACGTGCTTTCCGCTCCGACCTCTTTCGTCTTCCCCGCCGCCGGCCGGGACGAAGCTGTCAACGATGTCACCTTGATCCAGTACCTGGCGACGGGCGGACAGCTGACGGACGGGGAGGGGAACCCGCAGCTCGAGCAGGCGAGCCTGGCGGAGGTGTTGGGTTTCTATGAGCAAGGCGTTGCCGTCGGCGTCATCTCCCCCACTCTTGTCCTTTCCCTAGACGATGCCGAGGACTGCCAGGAGGTTTTCAAGGATTGGCGAGCGGGGATGGCAGTGGTGGATTCGCGGTACTTCTGGACTGAGCTGGATGTCTATGCGGCGCCGGCGGCCTTCCCGACCCGCGATGGAAACGTGGTGACCCTGGCGCGGGGATGGACCGTGGCGCTGGTGACTGCGGATCCGCAGCGACAGCGGCAGGCTGTGCTGCTCCTGGAGTGGCTGTTGGCACCGGACTACAACGGGCCCTGGACCCAGAGCGGCGGGTATCTTCCGCCGACGTTGAGCGGGCTGCAGGAGTGGGATGTGACGGAGGAGGAGCGCCGGGTGCTGGAGGCGCTCTTGGAAGGCGCCATCCGCGAGCCAGAACCCTCCATCAGGGCGGCGGTGGGGGGTCCCATGCAGGAGGCACTGGAGGGGGTCTTGGAGGGTCGCAGCAGCCCCAGCGAGGCCGCTGCTGCCGCTGCGCGTGGGGTGAGGCGGTAATCTCCGGGGGGAGGAGGACGGATTGCCGATCTGACCCACCGGAGGCGAAGGCCGTTGACTTGCAGGCGAGGTCCCATCCCACCGAGCCATCGGGTCTCTCAACCCCAGATTGCCGCGCCAATGGTCAGATCAAGGAGGAGCGCTGACCACTTCAACCGCTGACGTCGTCATCTGCGGCGCCGGGATTGCGGGCGTAAGCGTCGCCTATCACCTGGCGGTGCGCCACGGTTTCGAGAATGTCATCTTGGTGGACGAACGCTACCCGCTCAGCCTGACCAGCGACAAGTCCACCGAATGCTACCGCAATTGGTGGCCCGGGCCTGGCGATGCCATGGTCAGGCTGATGAACCGTAGCATTGACATTATGGAATCGCTGGCCCGCGAAAGTGGCAACGCCTTCCACCTCAACCGACGAGGCTATCTCTACGCTACCGCCGACCCGGCTCGAATTCCGGAGTTCAGGCAGGCAGCCGAGGAGATTTCCACACTGGGTGCCGGCCCTGTGCGGATCCACGCTGGCCGAAGGAGCGATCCAGCCTACATCCCCGCCCCAAGTCAGGGCTCTGTCCGTCAATCCACTGGCGCGGACTTGATTCTCGATCCTGCACTGATCCAGAGAGAGTTTCCCTATCTCTCTGGACGGGTGGTCGCTGTGCTGCATGCCCGGCGATGCGGTTGGCTGAGCGCGCAGCAGTTGGGTATGTTCCTGCTCGAGCGGGCCCGCGAGCGTGGTGTGAAGCTCCTGCGAGCGTGCGTGGAGGAAGTGGAGGTGCAGGGCGGGCGTGTGCGGACCGTGCGTCTGGGCGGTACCACCGCTTTGCAGCGGATCTCGACCCCCCGTTTCGTCAACGCTGCCGGGCCCTTCCTGAAAGAGGTCGCCAGCAAGGTGGGGGTCGACCTACCCGTATTCTGTGAATTGCATGCCAAAGTCGTCTTCAACGACTATCAGGGAGTTGTGCCGCGCGACGCGCCTTTGCTCATCTGGACCGATCCCCAGGTCATCCCATGGTCGGAGGAGGAGCGCGCGGTGTTGGCCGAGTCACAGGATACGGAGCCGTTGCTGAAGCAACTCCCCTCTGGAGCCCATCTGCGCCCTGAGGGTGGCCCGAGCAGTCACGTTGTCCTTATGTTGTGGGCCTACCGCTCGCCGCCGGTGGAGCCCACCTACCCCCCCGCGTTCGATCGACTCTATCACGAGGTCGTTCTGCGCGGTCTGTGCTGCATGATCCCTGACCTGCGGGTGTACCTGGAGAGGACCCCCCGGCCCACGGTTGACGGTGGCTACTACACCAAGACAGGCGAGAACCGACCCTTGATCGGGCCGCTGCCTGTCGAGGGCGCCTACGTCCTCGGCGCGCTGTCTGGCTTTGGGGTGATGGCTGCCTGCGCCGCGGGGGAGCTGTTGGCCGCCCACCTGACAGGCGACGTGCTGCCCTCCTACGCACCGTGGTTCGCCCTGAAGCGATACGAAGACCCGACGTATCAGCGCCTGGAGTGGGGGGATTCAGGGCAGCTCTGAAGACCACACAACCTGGCTCGGAACGCGCTTTCGCCAGGCCATCTGTGGATCGCTGTCTCCGATTAGCCGGGATTGTGAAAACCACGGTTTCAGGTATCATGGTGAGTGCCCGTTGCCACGAGATTACCCTTCCTGCCAAGTCTGCTGGTGCCCCGCTTGAAGGTTCAGGATTACAGCTCGCTGACAGGGCAGGTGTGAGCACGAGCGGCACGAGTACGTACATGGAAACCGGGTTCTTGATCAGGATGTGGCTCTTGGGCACTCTGAGAGAGCTCAAGAGCCACAAACTATTCCGTCGGTCGGGGGAGGAGTTGATTCCTCCGACAAGGTTAGAGAGGGCGCATTGACTAAGAGGGAATTCAGGCTAGAAGGCGAGTATCGTTACAACCGCTCCGCGCCGGTGCGTTGGATCATCTCCCATCTGATGCGTTATCCACTCCTTCCGCTGGCGACGATCCTAGCGGCTGTTATGAACAACTGGTTCTATGGCAGGATTCAGGTCTTTGTCGGCCAGGGATTCGACCTGATTACTACGCCCGGATGGCCCACACGTGCGCTGCTGATGGTGGCGCTGGGTGTGATGGGGTCCGCCGTCGGCCAGGGCATAACGGGATTGGCGCGTAACTACACCATCGAGTTCCTGGCTCAACGCGTTGAACGGGATTCCCGCGACGAGCTCTATGTCAGCCTGTTGGGCAAGAGCCAGACCTTTCACGGTCGGCAGCGGATCGGCGACATCATGGCCCGTGCCACGAATGACGTGCGGGCGCTCAACCTGATGTTAAGCCCTGGTGTGATGCTGATCATCGATTCGGCGATGGCTGTCATCGTCCCCATCTTCATGATCGGCCAGCTCCATCCTAGGCTGTTGCCGGTCCCTTTCGCTTTCGTCATTCTCTTGGCCATCACGGTTTATGACTACAATCGCCGACTGAAGCCGGTAAGCATTGCTCAACGCGAGCAGTTTGGGGAGATGAACGCCGGGCTGGCGGAGGCTATCGCCGGAATTGAGGTTGTCAAGGCCAACGTCCGGGAACGCTACGAGTGGCATAAGTTCACTCGCGACGCGCGTCGGTTCCGTGACTACTTCGTACAGCAGGGCGAGATCGAGGCCCGATACTTGCCGATGCTGATGTTCAGTCTTGCCTGGGCCGCCGGCTTGCTCCACGCGCTACTGCTCTGGCGTGCCGAGATCATCAGCCTGGGCCAGGTGGTTGCCTTCATGGGACTGCTGGGCACACTTCGTTTCCCAACTTTCATCTCGATCTTCTCCTTCAATCTGGTACAGTTGGGTGTGGCCGGCGCTAAACGGATTCTGGAATTGATCAACACGGAGACGGAGCTGGATGAGAATCCGGCAGGTGTGACTCGACCTATCCGGGGCCAGGTCTCCTTCAAAGATGTCAGCTTCGGCTACAACGGGAAGCTGGTTCTCAGAGACGTCAGCTTCACGGCGCGGGCGGGAGAGACGATTGCCATCGTGGGGCAGACCGGTTCCGGTAAGAGCACTCTCACCCAGCTAATCAATCGCATCTTCGACGTCGACAGCGGGCAGGTGCTGGTCGACGGGGTGGATGTACGCGACTGGAACCTTGAATCGCTCAGATCGCAGATCTCAGTCATCGAGCAGGACGTATTCCTCTTCTCGCGCAGCTTGGCTGAGAACATCGCCTTCGGTTGCACGGATGCCAGCCAGCATTCGATTGAGCAGGCGGCGCGCGAGGCTCAGGCGCACGAGTTCATCGGCAACTTCCCCGAGGGCTACGACACCGAGATCGGTGAACGTGGCGTGACTCTTTCAGGGGGGGAGCGGCAGCGGATTGCCATTGCGCGCGCATTCCTAACAGACCCACGGATTCTGATCCTTGATGACAGCACGAGCGCCATAGACAGCGCGACCGAGGACAAGATTCAACGCGCGATGCGGCGTATCAGCCGCCAGCGGACGACCTTCATCATCACCCATCGGCTGAGCCAGATTCGCTGGGCCGATCGCATTGTGGTCCTGAAGGAGGGCGAGGTGGCGGACCAGGGGCGGCACGAGGAGTTGATGGTGCGTAGCCCGGACTATCGTCGTATCTTCGCTAGGTATGATTAGTGGCTGAAGGTTGGAGGCGAGTGTTGGAGGTCAACGAGACGGTGGAACGCCTTGAAAGTAGGCCGTTGTCTTGGGCCGTGTTCCCTAGGACAGCTGATCCAGAACTGGCGCGGTCTGCAACTCCCGAGCTTTCAGCCTTCCCACCTGTGCTTTCCAGCTTCCGCCTATTGGTGAGGGAACTATGGGATTTGTCCTAGACGGCCTTGATACCGAGGCCTACGATCGAAACTATAGTGATAGGGAACTGCTTGCCCGGACTATCCGGTACTTCCGGTCCCATGCCCGGCGGAT
>JASFWK010000123.1:0-6264 GCA_050049355.1 Anaerolineae bacterium
TAGATAGGCATCTCAGTCCTTCTCACTTATCTAAAGGGCAGATTCCAATCTCTGGCGGACGGGCGAGCGTATGGACCAGCGCGCGTGCTTGGCGACTGCGGTCAATCTCCGCTTCACATCCTCAGCTGGCCCCGGTTTGATGTAGATCACCGCTTCCAGCGCGCCGATCAGCAAGTTCACCTGCACCGCCAGTCCGCAAGCTGCGAACGACTTCACTACTCCGGCCACACGGTAGCACCGCCGCACACCATCTCTCGCTCAACGTCCGCGGCGCCGATGGCGGGTTCGCCGTCCACGCCGAGCACGGCTTCCCTCTTCGGTTCCGCCTGAGGCCGCACCTCGCCGTAGAGGTGAGCGTGTGAGCGAGGCTCCCTCCGTCAGCCAGTTCACCGCCGCCTGGGTCACCGCACGCGCTCCCCTCACCAGCAGCCGCGTACCTGCGGCGGCGATCACGGCCCCGAGTGTCTCCGTCAGCGATGGAGGCCGGGAGATGGAAGCCTCCCGCTCCGGCACAGGGACAACCTCGCCTTCGACGATGGGATAGATCGCATACTCCGGACACGCGTCCAGACACGTCTCGCATCCAGTGCAGAGTTCCTCATCGATCCGGGCTTTGCCATCCACCAGGGCGATCGCTCCGGCAGGACAGACATCGATACACGCGCCGCAGCCTGTACAGCGTGAGGCATCAACCCAGATCTCCTGCTTCTCATCCGACATAACCCTGACCCCCCCATCCCAAACACCATCCGTCAGCCTCGTCTTCCGAACGGGTCAGCGCAGTGGCCACTCCTCTCGCTCAATCCGTCGAGGACAGCGATCAAGTTCCGCGGCTCGACCTTGTCTGCTTCCGTCAAAGACCTTCGCCTGGTGCTGATCCTCCGTCAGAACCTGATCTCGACATTCCCTTGTCTGAAACCTTTGAGCGGCGATAGCAGGCCCAGGACCGTGCTCCTGACCATAGTAGAGACAAAGGAATTCAGAGGGATCTGTCTCCCGTCTATCCTGACCTCCGTGGTCGATTTCAAGGGGACACAATCCTCCGCGCTGCGGCTTCCGGCGACAATCTCATGAGCCAGTCCAGAGCACCGCTCATATCCGCATTCGCCGCAGTCGAGACCGGGCAACATGAAGCCCCTGCGCTCCGCCAGATCGGCAATCTTCCCTATTTCGTGCCAGCCCAAGTGAGGAACCTCCACATCTTCCACCTGGTCGGTCGGTCCGACGGCGCAGATCACCAGACCATCGAAGAGCTCCTGGTCATCTGGCTCTCCCCGCAGGCACACGATCTTGGGAAAGGTCGTCTTCCTCTTGAAGCCCTCGACGAGGACAAACTGTGCTTCCAGATGTGCCAGGATGTCCTCTAGATCTAGCTCCCGCTTCCAGAGAATGCCCGATTCCTGCGGTGAGATGAATCCCACCTGGTCAACTGCCTTACCGAGCATGGCCGTGTCCTTATCGGCTAGGTCCACAGGATGGGACATATGCTTGATCACGGCTACCTTGTGGCCTCGACTGACCAACTCGCGGGCCAGTGCGTGGACCAGCGTGGTCTTGCCACTATCCTTATATCCGATAACGCCTATGACTTTGAGCAACCTCTACCTCCGTCTGTTCGTCAGCCTCTCCAAACGGTCGGCTACCTCAGCCAGCTGCTGGTGCAGCATCTCGATCTCCTCCTGCAGCCGGCCCAGTTCGTCCCGCTCATACCCTTCCTCGGTGATGATCTCACCGTGGGCGTGCTCGATGCTTTCACGGCACGGTTCCGCTCCACGCAGTTCGCCGCCAAGGTACCGTTCGAGGGCGTGACGCACCGTGCCCGAGGCCCCGGTGACCGCCTGCACGCCGTACTGCTGGAAGAAGGCGATGGCACGCCGGCCCATCCCGCCCGTGAGCATCACGTCGGCCTCCTGGCTGTGGATGAAGCCGGGCACCTGCCCAGGCTGATGCTGACCGCAATAGGGGTTAGGGACAGCGCTGATCCCCTTGACTTCCTTCCCCTCCAGGTCAACCAGCACGAAGTAGGGGCAACGCCCGAAGTGGGGGCTCACCACGCCATCCAGTCCATTGGTGTCGTCCGCTGAAACTGCAACGCGCATCATTCGTCACCCTCCAGCCGGTCGAGCCGATCAACCACTTCAGCTACTTGCTTGCGTAAGCGAGCCACCAGTTCCTTGAGAGTAGTGATGTCCCCCTCTCGGGAACCCGGGGACGCGGGCTGAGGCGCAGCTGAACCGCGGCCCAACCCCATACCACGTCCCATGCCACGTCCCCCGCCCATACCTCTTCCCATTCTCCCGCCCATCCCGGCGCGGACGTTGGCGTCGGAGACGAACTGCAGCTCTCCAGCCTTGTAGGCCTCGACCGCTTCCTGCACCGTACCGCCCCCGAAAAGGTAGCTGGGGACATTGGCGGATTGGAGGACGCTGAAGGCATTGGGGCCCATGTTGCCGGTCACGACCGCCTGCGCTCCTTGCTCGATCACAAACTGAGCTGCCTGGATCCCAGCCCCGCTGGCCGCATCCATCGCCGGGTTCTCCACGGCCTCAAACTCCATCGTCTCACTGTCCACGAAGACGTAGGTCGGACAACGCCCGAAGACGGGACTCGCTGGTGCGTCGAGATTGGCCCCGTCAGCTGTGACAACTACTTTCATTTGCGTTCCTCCCCTGTGAGAGTATAATCCAGCCTGCCGCCGGGTGGTGAGTCTAGTGTACTCCCAACCGGTCGGTGATTCGGGGCGGGTGGCAAACTGCGAAGCGATGTCACCCGCCCCGATGCGTTCACCCCTTCTGCACGGCTACGACTCCTGCTCGAGTTCCGCGATGCGCTGGCTTATGGCATCCAGCTGCTCCTGCAGCCACTCGGCCTGAGTCCTGAGGTATTCAGCCTCTTGCTCCGGTGCCGGTGGAGCGGCATAGGGGCCATACGCCCCAGCCGGCAAAGGGCCCCAGGCCGGTGCGTAGCCGAAGCGGGCCCAGCCGGGCAGCCCGGTGGCATGGAACCAATGACGCCACCAGCGTCGACCGCGCCCTCCGCCGCCCCAGCCTCGGCCCCAGCCCAGGCCAAAGCCGAATCCAGGGGCCACATTCGCGTAACCAGGCACACCGTAGCCAGCACAGTAGCCGGCCCCGCGTCCGGTCATCGGACCCATTCCCATGGGTCCAGTTCTATCTCCTCTTGGCATCTCGTTCACCTCCTCTCAACTGTGCCTTTCCTGCTTCTTGCCGTTCGATCATCGAGTAGACCGCCGACCACGCCCTCTACGTGCGCCGCGCCCTCGTCTTCGGCGGAATCCGCGCCCCCACTCCATCGTCGGGGGCTTCCACCGGACGAAGCCAGCGCGAGCAGGCGGAGCGACCGGTCCACCTGAGCCTACGGGTCTGCCCTGCAATCCCGCATACCCGTAAGGGACCCGTCCAGGTTCCGGAAGGACTAACGCGCAGTACCCCTCCCCGCGCCCAGTCATCGGACCCCGGCCACGCGGTCCGGTCCCATCGAATCCTGGCATCTCACTCACCTCCTTCTTCCGCGCACTCATCTCCGAGAGCGGCCGAGACCGAGACCTCATGGGGCGTCCTGCTGTCTGCCGGACAAGAGCGGAGTCGTCTTCTCCGCCGGCATCCGCTCCATGACCTGCCTGGTAATCGGCTCGAACATCTCTGCGGAGTACCGCTCAACCTCGCCCGCATCGCAGCGGCGGGATAGCTCCGGATCCAGCGGAATCCGCCCCAGGAGTGGAGCTCCCAACTGAGCCGCTGTCTCCATCGACCTACTGGGGCCAAAGACCTCAATTCGCTCCCCACACCTCGGACAGGTGGCATAACCCATGTTCTCGACCACTCCGAGAATTGGCACCCCCAGGCGATTAGCCATTCGAGCTGCCTTGCGCACGACCATGCCCGCCAGCCCCTGGGGCGAAGTCACCAGCAACACGCCGCTGAGGGGGATGGATTGCATGACCGTCAGGGAAGCATCCGAGGTGCCGGGGGGCAGATCCACCACGAGCACGTCCAGCTCGCCCCACACCACGTCTCCCCAGAACTGCTGAATAGCCCCACCGATGAGGGGTCCGCGCCAGATGACCGCCTCGTCCTCGGTGGGCAGGAGCAAGTTTATGGACATCACCTTGATGCCCGTCTTCGTCTCGGCAGGCAGAATGCCCACCGGCCCCATCGGCGGGGGCTGGTGGAGACCGAACATCCTGGGGATGCTGGGCCCGGTGATGTCAGCATCGAGCACACCGACCCGTTTACCCTGCCGGCGAAGGGCTGTCGCCAGGAGCGCCGCCACCGACGACTTACCCACGCCCCCTTTGCCGCTCATCACTGCCACCACATACTCAACGTTACTGAGGTGGGCCGCCGCCCCCGGTTCGCGTTGCTGCGGTTGGTCAGGCCAGATGCGCTCCTTTTCCTCCTGCGTCATTTCCCGCAGTGTCACCTCCACATCCTGAACGCCCTCCAACCCTAAGACGGCCTCCCGAGCATCGTTCGCCATGCGCTCCCTGAGGGGGCAAGCGAGGGTAGTCAGCGCCAACGTGAAGCTCACGACGCTGTCTTCCACCATCACGTCGCGGACCATTCCCAACTCAACCAGACTTCTGCCCAGTTCGGGATCTTCCACGCCCTGCAGGGCGTCTAGAACGCACGCTTTGTCAACCATTCTTCTCCTTTGTCCTCTGTAGCGTCAGCAGATGCACGCCGCCTGCGTGCTTGATCTGTCGAAACGTTGCTCCCTGGCCGACTAACTTCAGCACCCGGCCGGGGTCGGTGACCACCGTGCCCCCGATTGCGTCCACCCCGGCATTGAAGAGCAGAGGGGAAAGCGGGGCACTGGGCCCCAGCACCAGGACGAAAGCGTCCGGCCGACAGAGATCTATCAAGTCGTCAAAGGTATGATTGATGAGAGAGGTACCGGTGAGAGCGACCACATCGGCTTGCGGAAGAACGCGATCAGCCTCTCCAGCAGGCACATCTCCGGGCCGAGGGTGCATCTCCATCACCCAGCACTCGGCAGCCGCGTCTCGCACCCGATCGACGAACGGGAAGTGGCCCACCACAGCTATGCGTCGGCCGGCCCCCCGCTCCAGGATGACCTCACGAGCATTCACCTCGGGGAAAGCCGCCGCGTCCACCTCCAAGAGAGCGTTGAAGGCCGCCATCCCAATGCTGGCCCTCAACGCGTTGGAGGAACGGAGCCATTCGGCCAGTTCCCGCCCAGTCCGTTCAAGCAGACGGCCCGCCTCGGGCACCGGCGGTCCAGCGGGATGGTCTTCGGCACGCAGCGTGGAGGCCAGGCCACACCGAGAGGACTCGGCATCCAGCACCACCGCCGTCCAGAAAGGTCCCACCAGCACATGGCGTACCGGCGCGTCGGCCTCGAGGCTCGACAGCAGCGCATCAATGGTAGTCACCCTCACCCTCCTCCATATGTCGCCCATAGACACCCAGCATCCGATCGATCAGACCACGCGTCTCCTCCAGATCACGCGTCCACCAACTGAGCACCTCATCACCGAGGGAAGTGAGCCTATACACCCGGCGAGGCGGCCCTTGCGTTTCCTCCTCCTCCCACTTGGAGGTCACCCAGCCCCTTTCCTCCATATCCCGCAGCGCCCGATAGACCGCACTGGAGTTCACGTCGTCGAGACCGAACTGGTCGAGTCGCTCAATGAGGGTGTAGCCGTGGGCCGGGCCGTGATGAAGGAGTAGCAGCAAGGTCGGCTGGAGCATCCGCACCGCTCGACGGGAGCACCCCCGCCGCCGCCATCTGTGACCGTGTCCTCTTCCCATTTTTCTCCTCCTGCGCTTCAAAGTATAACACACTATGTGCAATTTGTCAATAGACAACTTGTAAATAGATCCCTGACTAGATCCTGGCAACCGCAATGGGGGAAGAAACAAGGCAATAACGGAGGGCTACTCGAAGGGAGTGACCTATTCCAGTCAGCAGGTGGTAGCAGTGTCACCGAATCCAGCGGGGCAAGCCCAGCTCGTGGATGGCAGCTTTGCAGGTCTACTGCCCGGTAGTTGCAGCCAGAGAGAGCCGGCGCAGCATCCCATCTAGCCGCTGAAGGTCCCCTGCCAGAAGACGCGCCAGTTCACGGCCTGCCTCCACCAGGAACTCTTCCCCCTCGCCGGCTGGGCGGGCCGCAGCCGCCAGGCGTAGGCTGGCGGTCAGCAGCGCGTCGGCAGGGACTGTAGGGGCATCCAATACCAGCCGGAAGTAGTCGAACCGCTGGGTGAAAGCAATTACCTCGTC
>JASFWK010000124.1:0-6163 GCA_050049355.1 Anaerolineae bacterium
TGCCGGAAGCATCACCACCGGGCACAGAAACTCTGTGACCTGTCCGTCCTGCTGCAGGCGAATCAGGCCAGCGGCGGCTAGGATGATCGCTTCGTAATCGCCGCCTCGGAGCTTACGCAGACGAGTGTCTACGTTCCCCCGGATACTCACTACATTGAGATCGGGCCGCAGGGCCAAGAGCTGGGCCTTGCGGCGGGGAGAGCCGGTTCCGACACAGGCACCAGCGGGCAGCTGTGCCAGAGAGAGATTCCTCTGCGAGATCAGCGAGTCCCGTGGATCCTCCCGTTCCGGGACTGCAGCAATGGCGAGCTGCGGCGGCATCCGGCTGGGCATATCCTTGAGACTGTGAACCGCCAGTTCAACCTCGTTGTTGAGCAGGGCGTATTCCAGTTCCTTCACGAAGAGGCCCGTGTCTCCCGCCCGATGAAGCGGGACTTCGCTCTTCCGGTCGCCCTCTGTGTGAATCTCGACTGTCTGGAACGGGATATCAGGGTGATGACTCCGCAGACGGTCCACTACCCAGCGGGCCTGCCAGAGCGCCAGGGCGCTTCCCCGCGTACCCACGCGTATGGTTTCTGTGCCCAGTCTATGCCTCCTATCGGAGAAGAAAGCTGTGCAGACCGGTCGGGGCCAACAGATCGGCCCCGAGGAATGTGGTCAGCACGGAGAGGAATCCAGCGACTACGATCCAGGAAGCTCGCCGTCCTGACCAACGGGAGACGTGACGGACGTAGAAGTACAGGCCGTAGATGCCAAGGGTGAAGAGGCTCAAGAGCTGTTTGGGCTCCCACACCCAGGGCGTGCCCCACGCTCGCTCCGCCCAGGCCGACCCGGTGATGATGGCGGCCACCATCAGTGCAAGCCCCACGATGACCAGCCAGCGACTCAGGTCGTCCATCACCGATAATGGGGGAAGGCGCCACGCCAACTGCTTGCGCCGCAGTGCCCGCGCTTGCAGCAGGTAGGCCAGGGCTGCGGCGAAGGCCATTGTGAAGGCGGCATAAGCCGCGAAGAAGACGCCCACGTGTGCCATCAGCCAGGGACTCTGCAGCAGCGGAAGGAGGGGCTCCTGTGCGGGCGGGAGTAGTGAGGAGACCAAGATGATCAATGATCCTACCGGCGTGGCCAACACGCCGATGATTGTGTGCCCGAAGCGCCACTCAAGGAGCAAGCAAAGGAGAGCGAGAACCCAGGCATAGATGGAAAGGACCTCCTGGAGGGTCAGGAAGGGGAATCCAAACTCTAGCCATCGTCCCACCGCGCTCCCGACGAGCAGGGTCACCGCGCCGAGCAGAAGTCTTGGTCCCCACCTTCGCCCTGAGCGTGCTCTTGCCAGCCACCCCATCACGTATAGGTAGGCGCTGGCTGCGTACAGGACCGTGCCGAGTCTAAAGAGAGCTGCGCCGATCACGCTCCTCCCTCCTGTCCTCCCACCCCGAACAAGTCGCGAACCACCTCCGCGTAGCGGTAGCCATCAGAGCCGTTGGCACGCTCCTTAAGACGGACGGTGGGATGGTGTAGGAGCTTGTTCACGATGCGGTTCGTCATCGTCTCGATGACCTCACAATCGTGGTCGGAGAGGCCTTCCAGACGTTGCAGCGCGCGTTTCAATTCCGCCTGGCGCATGCGATGGGCCTGCTTCCGCAGTTCGACGATGGTGGGCACGACGTCGAGCGAGCGGAGCCAGCTCGTGAACTCGCATTGTGCGCGGGAGATCAGGGTCTCAACCTTGGGCACCTCCTGGCGGCGCTCAGCCAGGCTGGCCTCGACCACTGCTTCCAGGTCATCTATGTCATAGAGATAGACATCCCCCACGCGCCCCACCCCTGGGTCCACGTTGCGGGGCACGCCGATGTCAATGAGGAAGAGAGGATGAGTGCGCCGCTGCGGACGGGATCGGCGAAGGCTCTCCGGACGGATGATGGGGTGGGGCGCGGCCGTCGAGCTGATGATAATATCGGCCCACCACAGAGCTTCTTCCAGGTGTTCCCAATCCACTGGTCGGGCTCCGAACTGCTCGGCCAGCTGCTCTGCTCGCTTCTGGGTGCGGTTGAGGATAGACAGGCTTTCGGCTCCGGACTTGACAAGTGACTGGGCCGCCAACTCCGCCATCTCGCCGGCGCCGATCAACAGAACCCGACACGAGGAGAGGTCGCCGAAGATCTTCTCTGCTAGCTGTACGGCCACCTGGCTGACGGAGGTCGTTCCTTGGCTGATAGCTGTCTCTGTGCGGGCGCGCTTGCCCACCTCTATGGCGTGGCGGAAGAGGGTCGCCAGCACTTTGCCAGCCGCTCCTTGGGCAAGGGCCACCTCCATCGCTTCCGTCACCTGACCCAAGATCTGGGGCTCTCCCAGGACCATAGAGTCCAGCCCCGCAGCTACGGAGAACAGATGGGCGATCGCCTCCTCGTCAGTGTACGCGTAGAGATAGGATCGGAAGTGGTCCTCGCTCTGCCCGTGGAAGTCCTCCAGAAAGTGGCAGACGGCTTGCTGTCCCTCGGCCAAACAGGAGGCCATTGTGTAGATCTCCAGGCGGTTGCAGGTGGAGAGAATGACTCCCTCAGGGCCGCAGGGACAGCCTCCGTCTCTTGACCCGAAACGGAGCAGAGCATCTCTGAGAGAGTCCCTTGTGAAAGTCAATCTCTCGCGCACCTCGACAGGGGCGACTTTGTGGTTGAGGCCGACGACGACGATGTGCATCAAATGCCTCTGGACATGTTCCGGCTCAAGATCTCCAGGGCGCGCTGGCGTGCGGCCGCCTCGTCACCGGAGGCGAGCAGGACCAGCACGTCTGAGTGAAAGAGTTGCTTCCAGAATGCGTTACGATCGGAGAGGGGAAGGGCAGAGACTGCCTGTTCGCGGAGTTCTCCCAAGAGCTCTACGAAGGGGCCGTAGGCGGCGCCATAGTCCTCCTCCAAGCGCTGGCGGATATGGCGGGATAGGGCTGGACATCGGCCGCTCGTGGAGATCGCTATGGCCAGCGGTCCCCGGCGCATCACTGCAGGGGCGATGAAGGTACAGTGCGCAGGGTCGTCCACCACGTTGACCAGGATACCTCGGGCTTTGGCCTCTTCCCAGATCTGTTGGTTGACATCCGGATCGCTGGTGGCGGCAATGGCAAGGAAGGCGCCCTCTAGGTCGCCGGGGCGATAGGCTCGTCGTATGACATCAATGTCTCCGCGCCCGGCCAGGATCTCCAATCGCTCGCAGAGGGTAGGACTGACGACGACGATTCGCGCTTGGGCTTCGAGCAGCCCGGTGGCCTTGCGTGCAGCCACGCTGCCCCCTCCCACGACGAGACAGCGGGCACGGTCCAGATGGACCAGCGAGACGGGATAGCCGATCACCCCGTTTCTCCCGTGGGCAGAAGGTTGTGCAAGGCACGCTCGTAGGCCTCCAGAGCGGCGAAGAGCACCTGGTCGAGGAACTCCCGCAGACTGCGGTGGATGTGGATCTCTTCAGCATCGTACTGTCCCTGGGTGGAGAGCCCGGGGCGCGCTGCACGGATGAGCGCCTCGCGGAAGAAAAGGAAAGCTCTGGCCATGTGCGTGAGCGAGAGCCCCCGTTCGACGGCGTCCCGTCCATACCGCCGACCGACGCGCCGCCCCTCCTCCAGGATGGTCTCACGCCCCGAGGTGCGGAGGGTGTACTTGATGGCGAGGCCTAAGAGACGACGCCCACTTTCTCGGCGGGCGGTCCGGCTTCCCTCGTCGAAGGCGGTGTACCACGGCTCCCTGTCGATGCTTTCCTCTGCCATCTCCCGGCGGGTCTGGTGAACCAGGCTCTGCACCAGCGTTTCCTGGGTCGGTGGGAATCCTGCTTGCCTGTGTGTCTCTAAGAACCTCTGAAGATCACTCTCCAGAAAGCGGCGGTGACCGCCGGGCGTGCGAAGACATCGGATTTCTCCTTCATCGGCCCAACGGCGCAGCGTGCTGGGGTGAACCCCCAGCAGCTGAGCAGCCTGGCTTATGGACAGCCAGCTCGAATCTTGTGGGAGTGCGGGGGGATACTGCATCATGGGATGATCAAAGCTGTGGAAAACTTGGCAAAATTCACTAATCCTTATAGAATGTCTAAGCGGGAGAGATTATAAGGGGCATCGGCGGTTGTGTCAAGTGGGCGCTTTTCGGCCTTCTGGCGGGTGGCTTCCCAGATCCGTGCAGTGGCATTCCTCTAGGACGTCGTCGAACCACACAGCCACAGAGGGTGAAGGGTTGGAGCTCTTCCTCTGTCTCGTCTGCCCTCTCCGCGTCTCGGCTGTGGGATACGGCCAATCACCGGGATGCTTTCGTGGTCTGTGGGTTGGCGGCCGCCGGCTGCGCGTTGACAGTATCCCTCATTCGTGGTATATTCCGACGCATATTCTCCCGGCAGGGCGTCGGATCGCTTTTCTTGCGCCTGCCGGGTTCGCCTAAGGAGTAATGGAACATGTCGGGCAGAACCAAGTTTGTTATCGCCGGGCTACTCATCGTAGCCGCTGTGGCGTATCTGATCATCAGCAGTACTGGCAGCACTGCTCACTACTTCCTCACCATAGAGGAAGTGCTAGCGAGGGGGGATGAAGCCTCAAGTCGTCCGCTCACAGTTTCGGGCGCGGTGGTCGGGGATACCATCGCCTATGACCCCTCTGGCCCTCGGGTGACTTTCACCATCGTGCAGGTGCCGGGAGATCCCCGAGAGGTGGAGCGACGCGGGGGCCTGGCGGCAGTGCTGCACCAGGCTGTCAGCGACCCCAACGCGGCCCGGTTGGAGGTGGTCTACGAGGACGTCAAGCCGGATCTGCTGCAGGATGAGGCCCAGGCTATCGTCCGCGGCCAGGTTGGGGAGGACGGTCGCTTCTATGCAGACGAGGTTCTCCTCAAATGCCCCACGCGCTACGAGGAGGAGATCCCTGAGCAGGGCGAGGGGCTCTGATGCTCGCGGAGATCGGCTCCATCCTCAGTGGGTTGGCGCTGGCCGCGGCTTTGTACGCGGTCTCCGCTACGTTTTGGTCGATCCGTCGAGGCGATTCGCGCTGGGCTGAGAGCGGTCGCAACAGCGTCTACGCAGCTGCGGGGTTCTTGGGGCTGGCCCTTCTGGCTCTTCTGGCTGCTTTCCTGGGCGACCAGTTCCAAATCGAGTACGTCTTCCAGCACTCTAGCCGCGACCTTCCGGTCTATTTGAAGGCCTCTGCGGTATGGGCCGGTCAGGATGGGTCCCTATTGCTGTGGGCTTTTCTTCAGGCGCTCTTTGCCGCTCTGGTGGTAGGCCGCCCTTCTAAGCGGAGCCGTCCCCTGGTTCCGTGGGCAGCGATCTTCCTCAACCTCATCACAGTCTTCTTTGTGGCGGTCACGCTGTTTGCCTCTAATCCCTTCGCGCGTTTGGCGACGATCCCCGCCGACGGCCGGGGATTGAATCCCCTGCTGCGTCACCCAGGCATGATCTTCCACCCGCCTGCGCTGTACCTGGGATACGTGGGACTGGCGGTCCCCTTTGCCTTTGGCCTAGCCGCGCTGGTCACTCGTCACATGGAGGATTGGCCTGCAGCTGCTCACCGCTGGACGTTGGTGTCGTGGCTCTTCTTGGGGCTGGGGCTCCTGCTGGGAATGCGCTGGGCCTACGACGTACTGGGGTGGGGCGGGTACTGGGGTTGGGACCCGGTGGAGAACGCCGGGCTGATGCCGTGGCTTACCACCACCGCTCTTCTGCATGGTATGGTGATGCAGGAGCAGGGGCGCGGCTTCCGCCTATGGAATTCCCTGCTGGTAATCGGCTCCTTCATCCTGGTTCTCTTTGGCACTTTCACCACCCGCAGTGGGCTAATCCAATCGGTTCATGCGTTCGGGCGATCTAACCTGGGTCTCTACTTCCTGGGTGCCATCGTCTTGACGCTAGCTGGTTCGTTGGCACTGCTCTTGAAACGCCGTTCTCTTCTGACCAGAGGCAATTCCTCCGACGGATTGCTCTCGCGCCAGGGAATGTTCCTCTTCACCCTGGTTCTCTTCCTTACCATCACTGGGTCCGTGCTGGTGGGAAGCATCCTTCCGACGCTTACAGAGGCCCTCACCGACCAGCGCTTCGAGGCCGGTCCGTCCTGGTTCGACCGGGTGACGGGCCCCCAGTTCGGTGCGCTGGTTCTGGTGATGGGGCTTTGCCCCCTGTTGGGCCGAGCGGCTGGCGCGCT
>JASFWK010000125.1:0-6161 GCA_050049355.1 Anaerolineae bacterium
CTCGTCGCGGCAGGTCTCGCCCTGCCAGTTATAGAGCGAGTTGACCGTGGGGACGATGTTGACGCAGGCGGCCAGTTTCTTCTCCAGCAGTGCATTGGCGATCTCCACCGCTGCGTCCTCTGAAGGTGCCGTGATTAAGACGACGATGTATCTGTCCATACTCCTCCTCCAGCGCTGATGCGCTCCCCGCTGGGAGGTCTCACAAGCGGCAAGCGATGAGGTAGATCAAGCGCAGTGCGACAGATTGCCTCTCGATCGGCAAGGGATGTTTGCCGCAGACGTCCGCGCTTGGGCCAGGCGCCGAGATGACCAGCGCCTGACGAGGACCCGTCCACCGTCATTGATTGTAGCACGGGCGCACCTGAGGGACAAGATTGCTCCTGTCGCGGAATCGTCCCGCGAGGCAAGCTTGCTCTAGCGCAATCCTGTGTGTTATAATACGCTCCAAACTCAGAGGATAGGTCTATGTTATCTCCATTTCTCGTCTTCTTCGTCGGAGTGGCCCTCGTCTTCGACTTTCTGAACGGCTTCCACGATAGCTCGAACGTCGTGGCGACGACGATCTCGTCGCGGGCGATGGCCCCCCAACGTGCGCTGGTCCTGAGCGCTCTCGCAAGTCTGGCGGGCCCGTTCATCATGGGCGTAGCCGTCGCCAGGACCATAGGTCACGAGGTGGTGGTGGAGACGGCGGCGACGACGCCGGTGGTGTTGGCTGCTCTTCTTTCGGCCATCACCTGGAACGTGCTCACGTGGCTGCTCGCCATCCCATCCAGTTCTTCTCACGCGCTCATGGGCGGCCTGGTGGGGGCTGTGGCAGTCGGACACGGGCTGCGTTCGATCATACCAGGGGGCTTGTTCAGAGTGCTGCTCTCTCTGTTCATCTCGCCGCTGGTGGGTCTGGCGGTCGGTTACCTGATGATGAAAGTCATTCTTGTGCTGGCCAGGGCAGCCACGCCCAGAATCAACTACTTCTTCAGGAGGGCACAGACGCTGACGGCGCTGGCGCTGGCCTTGAGTCACGGAGCCAACGATGCGCAGAAGACGATGGGGATCATCGCCATGGGCCTGCTTGCAAGAGGCGCGTTGACTCACTTCAGGGTTCCCACTTGGGTGATCGGTGCGTCCGCCGGTGCTATGGCGCTCGGTACGGCTCTGGGGGGATGGCGCATCATCCACACGCTGGGCCGCAAGTTCTACCGCATCCGCCCAATTCACGGTTTCACCTCCCAGATTGCTGCCGGGGGCGTGATCTTGACCGCGGCGCTTCTTGGGGGGCCAGTGAGCACGACCCACGTGGTGAGCAGCTCCATCCTGGGCGTAGGGTCCGCTGAGCGCTTGAACAAGGTGCGCTGGAATGTGGCCGGTCCAATTGCGGCTGCTTGGCTATTCACTATCCCGGCGACCGGATCGCTGGCGGCGTTGCTCTATCCGCTGCTGCAGAGGTTTGTTTCATAGGAAGCTGAGTTCGCTATCTTACAGTTCTAGCAGGCCAGGGTTCTCTCGACCGGCTGAGCAGCTTGCTGGCTGTGAGGTTGTCGGGTGTGGCAGAACCCTGATACCTTTGGTGAAGATCTGATTTCCAGGCCCATTCTCGAAAGTTGTCTGGTGATCAGGGAGGTTGACATATCTATGGAAGGGCTAAGGCGCATCTTCAAGCCGCGCCCGGATCGCTTCATCCAATTGCTCATCAAACAAGCGGAGTTCACAGTCCAGGGGATGGAGGCATTGTATGCATACTTGGAACAGCCATCCAATGAGCATGCCGACGAGGTCACCCGCTTGGAGAAGGAGGCGGACGAGGTGCGGAGGATTCTAATAGACGAGCTGAACCGCACCTTCGTGACGCCTATCGATCGAGAGGATATCCATGCTCTCTCTCGCTCCATCGATGATGTGCTGGACTATGCTTATACCACCGTTGGGGAGATGACGATATTGGAGGTAGAGCCGAACGAGTATCTGAAACGGATTGTCTCTCTCCTGGTGGATGCGGCGCGGGAAATTCACATGGGAGTGCTGCGGCTATCCGACCATCCGGGAGTCGCAGAGGATCATGCGGTGCGAGCTAAGGCGCTGGAGAATCGGGTGGAGTGGGTCTACCGCGAGGCCCTGGCGGCCCTCTTTCACATGCCCAAGGACGTGGATCACGTGGTTGAGATGCTCAAGCTGCGTGAGATCTACCGTCACTTGAGCAACGCCGCCGACCAGGGGGACGAGGCGGCCAACGTATTGACCGACATCGTGGTCAAGGTGACCTGAGGAACAGGAGAAGCTGTGGCCGAATACGGCGAGTCGCTCACCGAGCGAGAGGTGGAGATCTTAGAGGGGGTAGCCACTGGCGCTACGAACCGGGAGGTGGCCTACCGCCTGGGCATCAGCACGAACACCGTCAAGGTGCACCTGCGTCACATCTTCACCAAGCTGGGGGCAGAATCCCGCACCGAAGCCACGATGATCGCCGTGCGGAAAGGGTGGGTAGAGGTACCTGCCGCACAGCCGTCGTCGCCTGCTCCTGTTCGTGTCCAGCCGCTCCCCTTGTCCCGGAAGGTCGCGCTGGTCGCTGCCGCCGTGGTGGTGATGGCGGGTACCGTTGCCTCATGGCCCCGTCCGGCGGAGTCTCGCCGGGCGTCGGCGGGCCTCCTTCCGCCTCAAGCCGGGCAGGAAGGTGACGTCAGGGTCGCAGTGGGGGAGGAGTCCAACTGGTCAGAACGGGCGCAGATGCCCACTCGCCGGGCCGGCCTGGCGCTTGCAGTCTGGGAACGAGAGCTCTATGCCATCAGCGGGGAGGGGCCGGAGGGGGTTAGTGGGGTGGTCGAGGTCTACAACGCCGACAGCGACACCTGGGAGCGGGCTGCTGAAAAGCCTACCCCGACGGCCTACGTGGCGGCCGGGGTGGTGGAGGGGAGGATCTACGTCCCTGGGGGTCGTACCTCAACTGGCGAGGCGACGGCTGCCGTGGAGGTCTACGAGCCGGCGACTGACCTCTGGTCGGAGGCCTCATCCCTGCCTCTGCCTTTGTATGCCTATGCTGTGGCTGTCTACGAAGGACAAATCTACGTCTTTGGAGGCACCGACGATCAGGAGGTGCTGAGGACGACCTATGTCTACGATCCCGCTGGAGACGCGTGGGAGGAGCGAGCGTCGATGCCGGAGGCGCGAACCGTGGCGGCGGCGACGACGTTGGGAGAGCGCATCTACGTCGTCGGTGGCTTCCGCGACGGGAGGCAGCTGAATACCTGTGCCGTGTATGATCCGGCTGAGAACCGCTGGGACGAGTGTGCCCCACTGACTGTAGGGCGTGGCGGGTTGGGGCTGGTTGGCCTGGGCGGTCAGCTGTACGCTATCGGCGGCGGGGCGTATCTGGGCTTCAACGAGCGCTACGATCCCCGCAGCGATCGGTGGACCGCGGTGGAGACCCCCCTCACGGGCGTGTGGCAGGCTCCAGGTGTGGCGCTTCTGGACATGGCCGTGTATGCTGTAGGGGGGTGGACGCGGGGGTACGAAAGCTTGAATCTGGCCTTCGAACCGCTGCCGTATCGAATCTTCATCCCCGCAACGGAGCGCTGACTCCGTCGGGCGTCTTTGGATGGTCTGATTACCTAGAGCTACCGGTTGATCTCCTTCGCTCCCATAGCCAACCAACCACAGGCGGGACCCAGCAGAGGTTCGAGGCTATGGTCTCAAAGGCGGTCAGTACCTGCGTCGAGGGACTGAACCCGAGCACTCGTGCCAACAACAACCCCGCTGGCGCGACCAGGATCACAGACAGACTGGTCAGCATCACAGGATGCCGGGCGTAATCTCCGAGAGCTTCTCTCCACGTACGCGATCGTCTCCGCAGAAAGAGCAAGCCGGAAATGTTGGCCGCTATCTGGTCGGACATGGAGTAGAAGTAAGGGATATAGAATCCTCCTACTCCGTAGACATCAACCCCCAGAGCGCGACTTCCCCAATCCACCAGCCAAGGGATGGTAATTCCCACAACCTTGCCCCAGCCATACGCCTCTGCCATTCCGGCCGCGCTTCCGCCCAATCGCCTGCGCAGAGCGAAGAGACCCTCAAGTAGACTCTCTCCCTCGCCGGATACCGTCCGCACGAGCCACTGACCCACGGCACTCTGCTGGAACCCCAGATAGTCTAGAACGCCGCCAAGCAGGAGCCCGCCCACATACCCGGCAAGTGTGTACCTGAGAAGCTCTCCAAATTCCTCGCTGTCTTCTCCCAACTTCACTTCTTTGAGATCGCTCTGCTCAGTCATGGGCGGTTGTTGGTGGAAGTTCCTGCTAGAGAGCTTCGCTGGCCAGCCTGGCGATCTTGGGTCCTGTCTCCCGCCATGAGATCTTGGAGAGGCCCAGCTTCTGTCGCAGGCGATCGCTGGGCATTCCCGCCCGGTGGTCTTGTGCAGCGCAGGTCCAGCGGAGCATCTTGAAAGAGAGGCCGTCCGGCAGGCCGGCCTGCTCGGCCACGTCTCCGAGGACGTATTCGAGGTTGCGGGCGGTGCAAGGGAAGAGTGTCTCCTTTGGCTCGTACTGCGCCCGATACTCGGCCAGGACCGCCGGCCACCAGGTGGGAAGGGGGATCTTGCGCTCCTTGTGGCGGCGTCCGGGGTCGGCGTATCGGATCCACAGCACTGGCTTGGTGGGGGTGGAGAGGTCGATGTGGTTGAGTACGATTCTCACGCATTCCCCCTTCTTGATGCCCGTGTGGAGAAGCAGCGTGGTCAATAGGTGAGGGCGGGCATCGGGCTTTTCCGCGGTACGCGTGGCCTGGGTGACGGCCAGGACTCGCTCGACCTCCTCATCAGAGAGAGAGCGCGGCAGTGGGGTCATCACCGGCTTGTGGACGACCGGCGCAGCGGGGTCCTCCGACAGGATCTCCGTCTCGGCCAACCAGCCAAAGAAGACCTTGAGGGTGGTGATGCGGCGGGCCAGCGACTTGGGGCTGCAGGGGACGCCTCGGTCGTGGGTGAGCCAGTGGGTGAAAGCTCTGAGATCGTGGGTGCTGATCTGCCCGATGGATGTCCCCACGCCGATGAACTCCCCGAGGATTTTGAGATCGGAGTTGAAGGCCTGAATCGTATTCGGGCTGAAGTTCCGTCGCTCCATATAGGGTTGGAACGCAGCCATGACGGCGCGAAGCGAGGAGCGCGGAGAGAGACCAGCGGGCGCAGCCTCAGGGGATCCCTCAACTCTTTCCTCTGACATCTTCTGCCTCCATACTGTCACTTCGTGTAGGTGTAACGCTCGAGCAATTCTACCCTCAGGTGAGCGCTCCGTCAAGTTGAGGCGCGCGACGGAGTGAGGGGTTCCGCCGCCTAAGCAGCCCCCGGTTGAGAGTTACTCTGCTACCTGCAGTGTCGCAGCTTGACAGGATTCATCAGATCTGTAGAATGATGGTGAGCTTTGGGCGGATTCCCACACTTCTGCTATCTGTCGAGCAAGGGCGGGCCCTCTGTTGTGTGCTGCTGGCACAGCGCACGCGGCCAATCTTTCTGGAAGTCTCCATCCACCTCCATCTGCCCGGGAACCGTTCGAATCCGTCGATGCGTGGGGGCGACTTGAGTTCCTTGAAGGATAGAGATGTCTCCATGGCGTCTGATCTGCCGTTGGAGGCTCTTCTCGCGGCAGCGTCTCCGTCGGGGTACGAGAGCGAAAGGAGATGAATCTATGCCCGGATGTCGCCGAGAATCGTGACCATCTCCGCCCAATCGACTCATTAGAGAAGGAGTGTGATAATGGATAGCAGGAGAGTTATGAGATTGTCCCTCGCTGTCGTGCTTCTGTTGATAGCCTCCCTGGCGATCGATCCAGCCGTGACCGCAGTGGCGAACGGGCCGGGTGTCAGTGGCTTTCGTGCTCTGGGCGGTGAGGAAGCGGCCGCCTTCGCTGTGCCCGGCGACATGGAGCTGGTGCTCACGTTCCCGCTTCCCAAGTATGGGCTGACCTACGAGCGGTATCAGCAGTACTTTGGACCAGCGAAGGTGTTGGGCGGCCAGATTACGCTGTATCGGAGCGATGACGGGGTCGTGAGCACAGTCATCGGCGCGCACTATCCCGACATTGCACCCTCCAATACCGTTGGCCTTTCCATGGCTGCTGCCCGGGGAATCGTCGATCGGGATATCGGCGCTGCTGGGGAACGACTGGTCGATCTTATGGTCA
>JASFWK010000126.1:0-6149 GCA_050049355.1 Anaerolineae bacterium
ACGCTTTGCTCGACCCAGAGAGTGGCGAGTTGGGTGAACCTGAGGAGATGGCCCAGGTTTTCCGACGCACAGGTCAGTGGATTGAGGGCCCGACCATCGCCCTGGACCAGGAGATTGGCTACGTGCTCTGGACTCTAAAAGATATGCGGGACATCTCCTTCCACGGTCGATACGCCTCCTTCCCCCTTGAACTACCCCGACAGAAATGGGTCCAGGCCTTGCGGCTGCGAAGGGGAGACAACCCCAACGGCATACGCCCCCTGGAGGGTCAACAGACACCACCGCTGATCGCACTGAGCGCCGATGTGGCAGGATCGACATTACTGTCAGGGGCCCAGATACTCGTGACCTCCCTCGTACACAGCGAGACACCAGAGCACGAGGTGTGGGGATTGGCCTGCGCGGCACCGATTGGGCTTCCGGCCCCGACAGAACCAAGGGCAGCAACTAGAGTTCCGCAACAGGTAACGGAGGACGTGGTCACCGCGTCCACTCCTCCTTCTCTGGAGCCAATCCTGGTCACAGACGCCAACTCGTACCTCCACCTGGCCTGGCTGGAGACCGGAGGGTTCGACCAATACCGGGTCGTCTACGCCAGCACCGCTCCCCAAGTGAAGCAGAACTACAACGCCCTGACCTTGTGGGACTTCGTCGACGCACTCTTCAGACACATACTTCGGCTCTCGATAGTAGTGCTGACGATAAGCCCGATGCTCGGTTTCTGGGCGGTGATCCCGATGGGGGGACTGATACTATATCACCTGATAACCGGCGAGGAAGAACTATACGCCGTGGACTCCTGGGTGGCGCTGGGTGCGGCGGTGGCCCTTGAGGTAGCGTTGACCATCCTCATCCCCCCTCGCATACCCACTGCCTGGCCGCCGCTTCGCTGGGTGGCACCACTTGGCACGGCGGCTGCAGCAGCCGCCGTCACAGCGCTGACCTTGCGCCGCCGACGAGGGGGAGGGAGCCTCCTCTTCGTATCATTCTTCCTGTTCACGCTCACCCACAGCCTGCTGCAACTCATCATCTACTTCGTGCTCTAAACGCCAACTCTATGGTTCACGTACAAGGAGACTCAATGGACAGTAGTGACTACCGACAGCCAACAGGAGGCAGAATGCAGGCCAAATACGTGCGACGTATCATTGTCGGCGTGATACTGGCGAGTCTGGTCGCCCTCACCGTCTGGGCCTATTCATATACCCCCGCCCTGACCGCTCGGGCATCAGAGGAGTGGAGCCGAGGGTACATCGTAGGCAAGACCTCAGCTGGTCAGCCTGCTGCACTACAGCCCGTCGACGATGGAGTGGTTCTGGTCTGGCCCAACCTGGAGGGGCAGCTGGAACTCGCACACATCGGCACAGATGGGGAGATACTCCTCAAGCGCACTCTGCCAGTGGAATCGAGTGACGCTCGCCATCCACAGTTGGAGGTAGGAGCGGACGGGCGGCTGCATCTCCTGTGGCGGAAAGAAGAGCAACCCAACCACACCATCCGCTACGCCGTGCTGGAGAGCGATGGGACTCCTGTGAGCGAACCTCGAGTCCTCTCTGACCCCGACCGTGAAGTCTTGCTCGATCCAGGCTCTCTGACCCTCAGCGCGGACGGGCGCCTGCATGCTCTGTGGGCCGATGAGACCGGAATCCAGTGGGCCGTGCTGAGCGCGGAGGGAACGCTGCTGCAGAGACCTACCCTCCTGATCCCGGAAGGGCGCGCGATCCATACGAGGGGACAAGGAGAGCTGCATCTTGCCTGGCAGCGGCGCACGGGGGTCAACACCCACGCAATCTACTACGCCAGTCTCGACCCAGAGAGCGGTGAGGTGAGCGAACCCGTGGAGATCTACCAAGTCTTCCTGCGCGTGGGCCAGGGACTCGACGGGCCGACTATCGGCTTGGACCAAGAGGCGAGATATGTGTTTTGGGTAGTTGAGGACAGCAAATACGTCTCCTCGCAAGGTCAGTACGCCGCCTTCCCCCTTGGCTTCCCTCAACAGGCAGAGGTGAGCAACTTGCCTCTGAGGCAGGGATGGAATCCTACCGACGTAAGCCCCCTAGAAGGAGAGGAATCACCGCTGCTGGCGGCTTTGAGCGAGTGGGTGACAGGCTCAGGAGAAGAGCAGGAAGCTCAGGTGGCATTGATCGCTTTGGGGCAAGGCGAGACGCCAGGATATGAGGCAGAGCACATCATCAGCGCTTCTGATCGGGCCTCGGTGGAGCCAACCTTGGCCAGGGATTCCGATTCGCACCTCCACGCGATCTGGCTGGAGACGGAGGGATTCCACCGATACCGTGTGGTCTACGCCAGCACTGCCCCTGAAGTGAAGCGGAACTACAACGCCCTGACCCTATGGGACGTGGTGGACACAGTCTTCAGTGAGACGGTGGAGTTCCTGACGATAGTCATACTGACGATGGGTCCGATGCTCTTCCTCTGGTCGGTGGTCCCGATGACGATACTCCTGGTCTATCATCTAATCACCGTCGAGGAGAGGTTGGAGACCTTGGGCTCCCAACTGGTGCTGGGCGCGGCGCTGGTGGTGGAGGTGATGCTGACGCTGCTGTTCCCCCCGCGCGCGTCCTCTGAATTCCCACTGGCCTTCGCCTGGCTGCCGCTGCGTTGGGTAGCGCCAGTCGCCACGGCGATGCTGGCCGCAGTGGGCACGTTCCTCACGCAGCGCGGGAAGGAGGAGAGCTCCCTGTTCAAGGCATTCTTCGTGTTCACGGCCATCAACAGCCTGCTGCAGTTGACCGTGTACTTCCTGCTCTGATAAGGACTTCCCGGCCGACCAAGGACGCTGGAGGAATCGCACCCCTCTAGGCCACTCGTGCCAGGCAAGAGGAGGGTAGACGTGCGTTGGTTTGTGCTGCGGCGAATTCTGTGGAGTATCCCGGTATTATTGATGATCACCGCTGTCACCTTCGGCTTGATGCAATTGGTACCGGGAGGCCCTTGGTCGGTCAGCCACATAGACGGCCTTGGCAGCTACAGCTTCCGCGGCGTCTCTACAGCAGCGTTCCAAGCCAACATGGAGGCAAAGTACGGGTTGGATCGACCCGTCTGGGTGCAGTACCTACACTACATGGAACAACTGACCCTCCATCTTGACTTCGGGCCCTCCCTTTGGAAACTCGATCGAACGGTCAACGACATCGTCTTCGGCAGATGCTACTTGAGGAATGTGCTGCGAGAGCGGCTGCTGCTCACCTTTGATGCGGGAGCCTATTCGATGACCTTCGCCGAGCCGCCTGGTCTCCTCGACTCCACGGCCCTGGTTGTCAAGACCAATGGCGAGGTGGTGGGCTATGTGGATATCACCGGGAGCGACCGAATGCGGGCCATCGGCCGCTTCATAACCACGGCACCGGTGATGGTCTCGGCCCACCTGGGGATCGCCTCTGCTCTCCTGGCTCTCGCGGTCGGCATTCCGCTGGGCATCATCTCGGCCGTCAAGCAGAACACGTGGGTTGACTACACCGCCATGCTCCTCTCAACGTTGGGCCTCTCCGTTCCCAACTTCATCCTCGGTATCCTCCTGATCCTGGTCTTTGCCCTCTGGCTGGAGTGGCTGCCCACGTTCGGGTGGGGGGAAAGCTGGACACAGGCGATCCTGCCGATCATAACGCTGAGCACTGGCGGCTGGCCTCTCATCGCTCGGTTGACTCGGTCCAGCATGCTCGAGGTGATCCGCGCCGACTACATCCGCACAGCCCGGGCTAAAGGTTTGAAGGAGAGGATCGTCATTCTGCAGCACGTCCTCAAGAACTCTCTCATCCCGGTCACCACTGCCTTTGGTCCGCTGGTCGCTACGTGGATGACCGGGTCGTTCCTGGTAGAATCGGTCTTCTCAATAGGTGGCATCGGCAAGTACTTCGTCACCGCGGTGTTTGCGCGGGACTATCCGCTGATTATGGGCATAGTCCTGATCTACTCGGCAGCACTGGTTACGCTCAACCTGGCGGTGGATGTAACCTATGGGGTGATCGATCCGCGGATAAGGGTACAGTAGGTAAGGAGTGTATGTAATATGTCCATTAGTGCTTCCGAACGACGGAGAAAGGAAGAGGAGGCCAAATTCGCGGAGCGAGGCGTGAGCCTCTGGCAAGACGCCTGGCACCGGTTCTTGCGCAACCGCATGGCAGTGGCAGGGATGATCTTCATCCTCATCCTCGCCTTCGCCGCCATCACCGCTGACGTTCTCCCTCCATACAGCTTTCGAAAGGCTGACTACGAGAACACTCGCGTCCCTCCGCGCCCTGATCACATCTTCGGCACAGACAGAATGGGGCGCGATCTCTTCAGCCGCGTCTGGTGGGGAACGCGCATCTCCCTCACCGTCGCCATCGTGGGGTCGCTTACGGCGATAATCATAGGCGTCGCCTACGGAGCGATCTCCGGCTACCTGGGCGGCTGGGCGGATAACCTCATGATGCGCTTCGTGGATGTGATGTACGGCTTCCCAGCTCTCCTCTTCATCATCCTCATCATGGTCGTTCTACCTTCGGAGAGCGCCATTCAAGGTATGCTCGACATCTTCATCGCCATCGGCATCGTGGGGTGGATGGGAATGGCTCGACTGATCCGTGGACAGTTCCTATCCCTGCGCGAGAAGGAGTTTGTCCTGGCAGCCCGAATGGTGGGGGCCGGCAGCGGGCGCATCATCTCACGTCACCTCCTGCCCAACAGCTTGGGGCCCGCCATCGTGTCACTGACCCTGGGCATCCCCGGCCTGATCCTCACCGAGTCCGTGCTCAGTTTCATCGGCCTGGGTGTCCCCCCTCCGTACCCCAGCTGGGGGCAGATGGTCTCTGAGGGGTACGGCGGCTTGCGGGCAATGCCCCACTTGAGCGTCTTCCCCGGCTTGGCTATCACCCTCACCATGTTGGCTTTCAACTTCCTCGGGGATGGCCTGCGGGACGCGCTTGATCCGACGATGCGAGGTGTCCACGGCGCAGCGCGGCGCAAGAAGAAGAAGGCAGCACGATCTGAGAGCGTGTGAAGGCTCAACAACCACGGGCACGGAAAGAGATGCACTAGCCCAGAGGACTTGCGCGTCGCCGCGCAGGAGGAGTACTCAAACAGGTCAACTGTAGGTAAGAGCATAGGACGCGGACCGTAAAGGGGGGGCACGGACCGAGAGAGTCGGGCGTGCCCCTCGCGCTTGAGCTATGCGAGAGCCGGCGACCCAATCGCGGCAGCCTCCCAGCACGCCCCTTGCCCCCGTGACCAAACACCGTCTCTCCGCTCTAGACGAGGGATGGCTTCTCCAACGCGACCCGGCGAATGCGGCGACGCTCCGCAACAACCGAGAACTACTGGGAAGATGGAATGAGGAAATACATACGCCGGACCATAGTCGGTGCAGTAGTGGCGATCCTGATCGCCTTGCTCGCCTGGGGCTATTCCTATACCTCGCCCCTCACCCCCAGGGCGTCGGATGCATGGAGCCGCGGTCGAGTCATCGGCCGAACTCCCGTACGACAGCACGCGGCCCTGGAGCCTCACCCTGACCAAGGCGTGATGATGGTCTGGCCCAATCTGAAGGGGCAACTGGAGCTCATGCACATCGGCGCAGACGGGGAGACTCTCCTGAACCGCACCCTGCCAGTGGAGTCAGTAGACGCCCGCGAACCGCAGTTGGAGATAGGGCCGGATGGACGGCTATACCTCCTATGGCGGGAGCCAGGAGAGCCCCATGCCACTATCCGCTACATCCAGTTGGAGGACGACGGAACCCCTGTGGGCGAACCCCAAATCGTCTCAGATCCCACGCGATGGGTCGTAGATCCCCCTCAGCTTGTCCTCGAAAGGGAAGGGGACACGCAGGCACGCCTGCATGCCCTATGGGCGGACGAGGCTGGTCTCCAGTGGGCAGTGGTGAGTGCAGAAGGAATGCTGGTGAGGGAGCCCACCCTCCTGGCGCCCGAGGCGCGCTCGCCGGCAGCCCAGTTGGACAATAGAGGGAGGTTGCACCTGGGTTGGCAAGAGCAGCTAAGGCGTAATACGCAGGGCATTTACTACGCTTTGCTCGACCCAGAGAGTGGCGAGTTGGGTGAACCTGAGGAGATGGCCCAGGTTTTCCGACGCACAGGTCAGTGGATTGAGGGCCCGACCATCGCCCTGGACCAGGAGATTGGCTACGTGCT
>JASFWK010000127.1:0-6139 GCA_050049355.1 Anaerolineae bacterium
ACGTGGCGGCGAGATGACGGGCGTCAAGGAGGAAGACGCGATGAGGCTGCTGGTAGCTACCCACAACCCGGGCAAGATGGAGGAGTTCCGTGCCCTGCTGGCCCCCCTTCCCGCCGAGATCTGCTTCGCACCCGACCTGGGTCTCCAGGTGTCGGTGGTCGAAGGGGGACAGACCTATGAGGAGAACGCTCGCCTCAAAGCGGAGGCCTACGCTCGGGCGAGTGGCCTCCTGACGCTGGCGGACGATTCTGGGCTGGAGGTAGATGCCCTGGGTGGAGTCCCCGGCATTCGATCAGCTCGCTATGCGCTCGGCTCCGACGCCGACCGGGTCGCCGCACTTCTCAACGATCTTGACGGGATCCCCTGGGAGCAGCGTACCGCCCGCTTCCGCTGCGTCACCGCTGTCATCACCGGCCAGGGGGAACTCCATACGGCCGAGGGAACCTGTGAAGGAATCATCTCCACCACCCCAGCTGGGAATCAAGGCTTCGGCTACGATCCCATCTTCTACCTGCCGGAACTGGATCGCACGATGGCTCAGATCCCCATTGACGTCAAGAACAGGATTAGCCACCGCGCCCGCGCGATCCGGGCAATACTGCCGATCCTGCGGGAGCAGCTTCCTCCGGGGTCGATTTCCTAGTTCCTCCTCTTGCCGCGCGTTCTGTTCCCGTGTACAATGCCCCTCACACCAAGTACCAGGAGTTCTCCCATGAACGATGAACTGCATCATCTGTGCATCAACACGCTTCGCACGTTGGCGATGGACGCGGTCCAGAAGGCCGACTCTGGTCACCCGGGGATGCCGATGGGGATGGCGGATGTGGCCTACGCACTCTGGACTCGTTTCCTCAAGCACAACCCGGCCGACCCGGCCTGGCCGAATAGGGACCGTTTCGTCCTCTCCGCCGGTCACGGCTCGATGCTTCTCTACGGCTTGCTCCACCTCACCGGGTACGATCTAGCGTTGGACGAATTGGAGAGCTTCCGCCAGTGGGGGAGCCAGACGCCGGGCCATCCCGAGTACGGTCTGACCCCCGGCGTAGAGACCACCACGGGCCCGCTGGGCCAAGGGTTCGGCAACGGTGTGGGAATGGCCATCGCGGAGCGGTTCCTGGCCGCTGTCTTCAACCGGCCCGGCTTCCCCATCTTCGATCACTACACCTATGCCATTGTCTCCGACGGCGACTTGATGGAAGGGGTGAGTCACGAGGCAGCTTCGCTGGCCGGCCATCTGGGGCTGGGAAAGCTGATCTATCTCTACGACGACAATGAAATCTCAATTGAAGGATCCACCGACATCACTTTCACTGAAGATGTCGCGGCGCGCTTCCGGGCCTACGGCTGGCACGTCCAGGCAGTGAACGGCCACGATCTGGAGGAGATCACAGCAGCTATCGCTGCAGCTCGAACCGAGAAGGATCATCCCTCGCTCGTCATTTGCCACACTCACATTGCCTATGGCAGTCCCAACAAGCAGGACACGGCTGCTGCTCACGGCGCGCCGCTGGGGGAGGAGGAGGTCTGGCTGACCAAGGAGGCTCTGGGCTGGCCGCCCGACGCGCATTTCCTGATCCCACCGGAGGTCTTGGAGTTCTTCCGCGGAGCTGTGGATCGGGGGGAGGAGGCGCAGGCCAGCTGGCAGGCGCTCTTCGATAGCTATGCGGATGAGTATCCTCAGCAGGCGATGCTCCTTCAGCGGCTGTGGGCGGGTCAGCTACCTGAGGACTGGCAGGAGGTGCTGCCGACCTTCTCCCACGCCGATGGCCTACTCGCCACGCGGAAGGCCTCCGGCGTGATTCTTAACGCGCTGGCCTCTGCCCTGCCTACGCTCATCGGCGGCTCGGCTGACCTGGCTCCTTCTAACAAGACTCTACTTGAGGATAGCGGCGATTTCCAGCGGGAGACCCCCGGTGGTCGGAACCTTCGCTTCGGAGTGCGCGAACACACGATGGGCGCGATCCTCAACGGGATGGCGCTCCACGGCGAGCTTCTCGTCTATGGGGGAACGTTCCTGGTCTTCTCAGATTACATGCGTCCGCCGATACGCCTGGCGGCCATGTCGGACTTGCCGGTGGTCTACGTGTGGACCCATGATTCGGTCTGGATCGGCGAGGATGGACCCACTCACCAGCCAGTCGAACATCTGCCCGCTTTGCGGGCCATACCCAATCTGGTCCTCATCCGCCCCTGTGATGCCAACGAGACGGCCGTTGCGTGGAGAGTGGCGCTGGAGCGGCGGGACGGCCCCACCGGACTGGTCCTTACCCGCCAGTCGCTGCCAGTACTGGATCGCAGCGAGCTGGGCAGCGCGGAAGGCCTGACCCGAGGGGCCTATGTGCTCTGCGATGGTTCCAGTGGGTCGCCAGACTTGATTCTCATTGCCTCTGGCTCCGAGGTGCACCTGGCGGTGGAGGTCCAGCAGCGGCTGCTCGAAGAGGGGGTGGAGGCACGGGTGGTCTCAATGCCCAGCTGGGAACTCTTCGACGCCCAGCCTGCGTCGTACAGGGCTTCCGTTCTGCCACCCGACGTCACTGCTCGCCTGGCTATCGAGGCAGCGGCCCCCTTTGGCTGGGAGCGGCACGTGGGGCCTCGCGGGGCCGTGGTGAGCATAGAGCGATTTGGGGCCTCCGCGCCCTACAAGGTGTTGATGGAGAGGTTCGGCTTCACACCGGAGGCGGTGATGGAGCGGGCGTTGGAGCTCGTATAGGGTAAGGTGCAGCGGGTGGTTGGTGCGATTCGCGGAATTCGTGGCAGGAACTGGAGTGACGGGGTGTTGTGAGCGTGGAGGAGGCGGATTTCGGAACTACGTTCATCGTCTTTCGAGACGGCGCCGGGCAGCGAGTGGAGGGGGCCGTACCTAGCGAGGAGCGGGTCGTCCTCTCCGTCAACGCTGTGGAACTGGTCGGCCTGATGTGCACGCCGACGCTGCTGGAGGAACTGGCGTTGGGGTTTCTGTACAACGAAGGCCTCATCGACGGGATGGAGGATGTGGCCGATGTGCGCGTCTGTGGCTCCCGCCGCTGCGTTGACGTCTGGCTTCATAAGGACATCGAACCGCCCAGGCTGCGCACGATCACCTCTGGCTGCTCGGGGGGGACCACCTTCGAGAACCTGGCGGACGCTCACCGTCCTGTCTCCTCGGACCTCCGGGTTGTGCCTTCCCAAGTCTTGGCCTTGATGGGTCGGTTGGGGGAGGCGGCCGATCTCTACCGTCGGGTGGGTGGAACCCACGTCTCTGCGTTGGCAGACGAGACAGACCTGACGTGTGTGACGGAAGACGTGGGGCGCCACAACACGCTCGATAAGCTGGCTGGCATCTGTCTACGCCATGGCCTGCCGATGCGAGGCTCTATCCTCCTGACCTCGGGGCGGGTCACTTCGGAGATGCTGGCCAAGGCGGCACGGATGGGTGTACCCGTCGTTGTCTCGCGCACCGCCCCTACTTCCCTTTCGGTGGAGCTGGCTCGTACCTGGGATATGACGCTCCTGGGCTATGCCCGGGGTCGTAGTTTCCGCGTCTACGCTGGGGCTCAGCGCGTCGCTGATCTTGACCTCTAGGGCGTGCTGGCGGAATCTCACCAGGCGGAACTGAGTCCGCAGAGAAGGTTCGCTCGTACTCGGATCGATCGTAGGAGGAAGCGATGAGAAAGCATTATCTTGCCCTGTTGGCCTGGCTTGTCCTTCTGCTTGCGGCCTGTGGATCGCGTACTGAGCCGACCTCTGAGGCTGAACCCGCCACTCCGACGCAGATCAGCCCCATAAGTCCTTTGCCCGAGCAGCAGGAGACAAGCCCCGTCTCGCCCTTACCGCGCCCTCCCATCGACGTCGTGAATGCGGCTGTGGCCCATCTGGCCTCTGAGCTTGACATCTCTCAAGATGAGGTGACGTTGCTCTCCGTTGAGGCAGTCCAATGGTCGGATACTAGTCTGGGATGTGCCCAACCGGGGGAGATGTATGCTCAGGTGATCACGCCTGGGTATCGAGTGATCTTGGGTGCCGGTGGAGAGGAGTACGAGCTCCACACTGATGAGGCGGGGCAGAACGTTGTCTTGTGCAATTCGCGCGCCCCAGGATCTGAATGATCTCGACCTCCCATTCTTGAGGAGATTGGATTCCTGTGGATATTCGAACGGCCATACGCCGCCGTCGCAGCACACGCCGCTATCTCGATCGGCGAGTGCCGGAACCGGTCTTGAAGTCTCTGCTGGGCGTGGCTGCGGGTGCGGCACACCTCTGCCGGCCCGGTGCTCGCGTGGCGTTGGTGGATGGCCAGGAGCGAGTGGCCGAGATCCTCTCGCGGTTCGCGGGCGTCTATGGCCTGGTCCGCGGGGCTCCTCATCTTCTGATTGGCGTTCTTCCTCAGGACTCGCGTGTGACGCGACTGGATTTGGGGTACGTATTGGAGCAAGTCGTCCTGGAGGCAACGCGGCTGGAGGTGGATACCTGCTGGATGACTGGTTCCTACAGCCCGGACCGCGCTGCCGAGGAAGTGGAGACGGAACCTGGGGAGATCGTGGCGGGGGCTGTGGCCCTCGGTTATGGCCGCGAGGATGCCTGGGCGCGCTTGCACGATGGGACGATCCGACGTCTCGTGGCTGCCCAACGGCGGTTGCCTCTTGAGCAGCTTGTCTTCACTGGAAGGTGGGGGGAGCCGTGGTCGCCGGAGGGGGCCAGTCCAGCGCTGGTCGAGGTCCTTGATTGCGCTCGTCTGGCTCCTTCGGCACACAACCGCCAGCCCTGGCGCTTTGTCGTGCAGCGGGACAAGGTGAGTATGGCCCTGGTTGAGCCGGCGCCGATCGACGGAGGGATCGCAATGGCGCATGTGATGTTGGCCGCGGCGGACGTGGGGCGATCTGGTGACTGGGTGGTGCGCTTCGGCGAAGGGGCGCTTGCTCAGGAGCTGGCGCTTCCCCCCTCTGTGGCTCCGGTGGGCTACTACACCTGGGGGCGGACGGCGGGCGGGTAACCTGGGTCGCTCTATCGAGAGCGGCTTCAGTTCTCGGGCCTGTGTGAGGGTAACCTCTGCATCTTGCGCAGGTACTTCCTTTCATCTATCGCCATTTCGTCGTCACTGGACAAGTCTCCTCCGGTAACGTTGTCATTTGGTGGTGAATGGCGGGGACTTGCCCTCCCGAATGGAAGATGATATAATGAGCAAGGCTTGCTGGGGCGCGTAGCTCAGTCGGTCAGAGCGCTACACTCACATTGTAGAGGTCAGGGGTTCGAGTCCCTTCGCGCCCACTCGCCGGTGGTCTCCCACCGCTGCATTCGGTGTGGGGCCAGCATAGTGAACGCAAAAGCCGCTTGAATGCGGCTTTTTTCGTTTGCGTATCCACTACACTGGGAAAGGGGTGCGCGGTGAACCTCAGTGAGGTTATCTGACTGGCTTGACCGACAGCGACGTCTGGGACTCCGCGCTAGCGACTTTCAGTCGACTTGACTTTGCAGGTCATAGATCGGTGGTCTTCTACCTGTCCTCAAGTCCTTTGGGATTCCCTGAGATTTCATCCTCAGTTTGGGCTTCAGCCAACCTAACTGCTGTGCCATTGGCAGTAACCATGAGCATATTGGATGAGAGAACAGAATAGTCCATATCCGCACCAACTACTGCATCTGCTTCCATCTGCATAGCCTTTCGACGTAGTTCCTGAAGGGACAACTCCCTCGCGCGCTGCAGTTTTCTCTGGAAACCTCCTGCCCTCGTGCCGAGAAAGTCTGCTATCCCCCCGCCAATTTCGGAGAGGAGACCCGTACCTAGCACAACCTCAGCAGTCAGCACGTCAAGGTACTCAGTAATCGAACGTCCCTCAATGGAGTAGGTTGTCGTGATTGTTATGTTCTTGGCTCGTTCGGCCAATTCCTTGAGCCGCTCTTGCTCTTCGGTGTCTGCCACGAATTGATCTGGGTTTCCGAGTGCCCACTTCAAATTCACCTTACAGTTTGCACAGTTGGTCGCCGTGTCATCATTCTCGCGGCCGCATTTTGGGCATACGATCATCGAAACCTCCTATCTTATCGAGTTATGAGATTGCTCTGGGAGTCATTGGCATGCAAGCAGCCGAGATTGGCCCAGTTGGCTCCAATCCGTGGTTGGGTGGCCTCTGCCTCTGAACTCAATTGCCTGTGTAATGGTATA
>JASFWK010000007.1:0-46681 GCA_050049355.1 Anaerolineae bacterium
TGAACTTGAGCGAGCGGCGCGAGCGGGGAAGCTGCGCGATCTGCACGGGATGGGAGCCCGCTCCGAGGAGAAGGTACTGCGCGGCATCGAGTCCCTCAGACGCCGCACCGGACGCGTCCCCCTGGGTACCGCCTGGGAGCTGGCTCAGGCACTCCTCGTGCCGCTGCGAGAGGTGTCGGGAGTGATGGAGGTTGCTCCCGCCGGAAGCTTGCGCCGCATGCGCGATACGGTGGGCGACATAGACCTCCTCGTATCATCCGAGGACCCAGAACCCGCCATGACCCGGTTCCGCGAGCTTCCCCAGGTAGCAGAGGTGCTCCTGAGCGGTCCCACCAAGACCTCCATCCGCACACACGAGGGATTCCAGGTAGATCTGCGGGTGCTCCCGCCAGATCGGTGGGGCACGGCGCTGCAGTACTTCACTGGCAGCCAGGCCCACAACGTCCGCCTGCGGGGGCTGGCTCTGGACCGCGGTCTCTCCCTGAGCGAGTACTCACTCAAGCGAGAGGACGGGACGGAGATCCTCTGCGCCAGCGAGGAGGAGGTCTACGCGGCCCTGGCGCTGCCTTTGATCCCGCCGGAACTGCGGGAGGACCGCGGGGAGATCGAGGCAGCACTTGAGGACCGCCTGCCAGATCTGATCGAACTGGAGGACCTGCAGGGCGATCTCCAGTTCCATACCAATTGGTCCGATGGGCAGCAGTCGCTCGCGGAGATGGCTCAGGCAGCACAGGCACAGGGGCTGAAGTATGCCCTGGTGACCGACCATTCATATGGCCTCGGAGTCGCCCAGGGACTCTCACCCGACGACCTGCGCCGCCAGCGCGGCGAGATCGAAGAGGCCAACCTCCAAATGGGAAACAACTTCCGCGTGCTCGCGGGGGTGGAGGTGGAGGTCCGAGCCGACGGTTCGCTGGACCTGCCTGACGACGTGTTGGCGGAGCTTGACCTGGTAGTGGCCGCAGTCCACAGCGCGCTGCGCCAAAGCCGCCAGCAGTTGACCGCCCGGGCGCTGGCGGCCCTGCGCAACCCATACGTGGACATACTGGCCCATCCCACAGGGCGCCTCATCGGCCAGCGCGAAGCAGGCGACCTGGATATGGAGGCAGTGCTGCACACAGCCGCCGAGACTGGCACGGCGGTGGAGATCAACGCCCATCCCTCACGCCTGGATCTGAACGGCCTCCACGCACGCCGCGCTGTAGAACTCGGGGTGACGCTGGTCATCAACTCTGATGCCCACCACAGCGGGCAGTTTGATCTACTCCGCTTCGGCGTCGCCACGGCCCGTCGCGGGTGGGTCGGTGCCTCCAATGTGCTGAACACCCGCAGCCTGGAAGAGGTTCTGGCCTGGGCTGCGGCGAGAAGGTAGGCGATGCTGGATTCTGCCTGGACAGAGAGCATCCCCCTGCCGCTGGCCTGAGTTGTGGTTTGCGCCAGCCACTTCATCTTCGACCTCGGGACCAAGTGAGCCATTCCGGCGTCGGCGGTTCTCGATTTGACGCATCCGAAGCCGATATGCATTCCCAGAAGGGCACGGCGGCCCATGCCTGGGGGGCGTTGGCACGGGGCTCAAAGTCAAGACCCCCTTCGATACTGCTGTGAGCGGACCGTCCGAAGGATGCACTGACGGACTGTCAGGGACGCCAGGGAGCATCGATCTGAGAGCAAGTTGGCGTGGGAGTTGTGCCCGGGACTTCCTTGGGGCAGAAGGAGTCGGCACGCCCCTTTAGGGGTGCGCCGGGGAGAATTGTGGAGAACCTCAAGAGGAAGAGAGCTGTATCTACAAGCCGAGAAGACCGGCGTTTGCCGGCTGGCGGCATAGTCAAGACTCTGCTGGTGTATCTCCCCACCCTCGCCGCCATGGGTCTTGCAGCTTGGCGGCCGGCGCTGGGTTGGCTGAACCCGCTGGCTATGCTTATCCTCCTCGGCGGAGCTATCTGGATGTGGCACAGCGAGGGAAGAGCCTTTCGCGATCTGGGGCTCCAGCGCGCCGGGTTCTGGCGACAGGATCTCGGCTGGGGTCTCTTGATCGGCCTGAGCCTGCCATTGGCCCTCCAATCTCTCCTGGCGCTGAGCGGATCGCTCACTCTCACTCCGGCCACCCAAACCACATCGGTTCTGGTCGGCCTGCTTGGGGCGGTGGTGAAGCCGGCCTTGACCGTCTCTGTGGAGGAGCTCGCTTTCCGGGGCTGTTTTCTGCAGCGCCTCGAACTCGACCACGGAGCGAGGCCTGCGGTGGCCCTCTCCTCGCTTCTCTTTGCGTTGGCTCACGTCCCGCCCATGTTGAGATCTGGACTGCCACCCGTGTCCCTGTTGATAGGACTCTCTAGCTGGTTCGCCTTTGGAACTGCGCTTGGCCTTGGGTTTCTCTACACCGGCAGCCGTCTCTGGTTCCCGTGGGGCCTCCACTACGCGTACAATCTGGGGCACAGCGCGATTGTCCCTTGCGCTGCTGTGGTATACAATTCCCCGATCACATTGACCTACGCCGGTCCCCCCTGGCAAGTTGGGCATCCAGCGTGGGCACCTGAATCGGGATTGCTAGGTCTGCTACTGCAGATGGCAATTCTGGCGGCGGTCTGGGCGATCGGTCAGACCAGGCGTGGAGAGCGGCGAGTAGAGCGGACCAACGGCGAGGAAGCCAGGGAGCAGGGGTGACCGAGGTGGACCATGCCTCAATGCCATGCCATTGACACCTTCCCTGCGTTCAGCGAGTTCTGGAGCCAGATCCGGGGTCGAGCGCTCGACGCACAGATAGAGCTCTGGGCCGCCGACTACATGTCGGGATGGCCTGAACTGCTGGCAAGGCAGCAGATGGACTACGCCGAGCAGGGGATGGATTGGCGATCGGTGGCGAAGGAGCGGATATTTCCGTTCCTACCAGAACGGCTGCCCGATATGACCAGGGCCAGGCGCGGCCTGCTGATCAGTTTGGAGCCTGTGTACCGAAGAGCACAGGAGACCCTGGGACTGGATTTCGATGTGTTGTTTGTGATCTACGTGGGGATCGGGTGCGGCGCGGGTTGGGCGACCACACTCGAAGGGAGACCCGCTGTTCTTTTCGGGCTGGAGAACGTCGCCGCGCGCGGCTGGACCGGAAGAGAGACGCTCGCCGCGCTCGCCGCGCATGAGGTAGGCCACCTGCTCCATCAGCAGTGGCGGAGGCGCAGCAGCTTGACCTCCTGCGAAGGTGCCTTCTGGCAGCTCTATGAGGAGGGCTTTGCCCAGCGGTGCGAACACATCATCATGGCCAAGGATACCTGGCATGAGAAGGAAGGTCAAGACGACTGGCTGAACTGGTGCAACGAGAACATATCGTGGCTGGCGGCCGAGTTTCTGAGGTTCGTGGACCGGGGAGAACCGATCAACCCGTTCTTTGGTTCCTGGTTTGATATCCGTGGTCAACGTCAAACCGGCTACTACCTCGGACACGAGCTCGTCAGAGAATGGGAGGACGAGATCGGGCTCAAGGAAGTCGCCCTGCTCCCCTGCGACGAGGTGCGGCGAAGGGCCAGAAGCTCGCTGGATGGAACGACGACTCGCGGCCCGGGCGCGCCAACTGTCGCTCAATGACAGGACTTGTCCGGGCCATCAGGGCACAGCCTGCAGATAGACGGAGGAGAGATAGACCTAGCAGGGAACTTCGCGCTTATATATCGTGACCGTGTTCCCGTGCGGGCATACTGATGAGGAGATGTCGTGCCTCATCCATAGGTGCGGAGGAACGTTATGACTAGCTCAAAGAGGTGTACAAGACTTCTGCTTCTGCTTCTGCTGGGGTTTGCCTTCCTGACCCTCTTCTCGCGCTCGGTCACCGCTCAGGGCCCACCGCCCATCTGCTTCTGGTCCGACCAGGGACCGGCAGCGGTAGAGCGAGCTGTAGAGATAGGAGCTGCCGGGCTGCCGGATGCGGAGGGGCTGCTCACGGCGCTCCTGGCGGGCCCCACCCCCCAGGAAGAGGCGCGCGGCATCTGGTCCGCCATCCCCGAAGGGACCACCCTGGAGGGGGTAGAGGTGCAGTTGGACCGCACCACGGTGGTTCGACTGAGAGTGCCCTCCGACGCGCTGCGGGATCTGGACCACGGGGTCTTTGAGATCATCGTCAATCAGATCCGCTGGACGTTGGAGTCGATGAACTGGCGTGATCTGCGGATCCAGACCTGGGATCCACTCGCAGAGGAGTTCGTGCCGTTGGCGACCTTCCTGCCCGAGATCGAGCCTCCGCGCAAGGAGACAGTGCTCAGCGGCGAGGAGGCAGAGGCGATCTCTGCAACGTACGTGGGTCAGCCCCCCGCGCCGGGGCAGGGGCAGCCGCAGGGATCGCTCAGCGGCAAGACCGTCTACATCAGCGCGGGGCACGGTTGGGAGTGGACTGGCTCTGCCTGGCGCACGCAGCGCCCTCCCTACCCGAATGCGCCCTACATTGGTCCCATCATTGAGGACCACAACAACGCCGAGGCGGTGAACCAGTACCTGCTCCAGTACCTGTGGAACGCCGGAGCGACCGTGATCCCGGTCCGCGAGCGAGACATGAACTCCACCGAGCGGATCGTCAACAACGACGATGGGACGGGATACGACGAGGAGGGGAGCTGGATGACCAGCAGTCAAGCTGGCTATGATCTGGACAGCTCGGGGACCTTCCGCTACGCCTCTGCGGTCACCGGGACAGCTACTGCAACCGCAACCTGGGCCGCAACGCTCCCGTCCGACGGTCGGTACGCCGTCTACGTCTGGTACCGACCCGGTTCCGATCGCGTCCCCGACGCACACTACACCGTCTATCACACCGGGGGCGAGACCACAGTGACGGTCGATCAGCAGCACCACGGGATCACCTGGCACTACATCGGCACTTACGGCTTCCGAGGCGGTGAGGTCGCCACGGTCACGCTGAACAACCTCTCGTCTCAACCTGGCAAGTACGTCATCGCCGACGCGGTCCGCTTCGGCGGCGGCACGTTCGACAGCCTGTATGGCATTGAGACAACCGCCCCTGACCCCCCCTACAAACCCTGGTGGGAGGTGTGCACCTTCTACTACGCCCAGCGCATGGGCATGGACCAGCCACCTAACGATGTGGTCGCCCGGCCTCTCTACACCCGCTGGGAGCACGCCGGCACTGGCGACGACGCCGTCTACGTCTCCTGGCACACCAACGGCTACAGCGGCTACCAGTGGGACTATCGGGGCACCATGTCCATCATCCACAACGGCCATGGCAGTCCGATCACTCCAGGGAGTGCGGATCTGCGCGACGCCATACACGATGAGTTGGTGGGCGATATCCGCTCCGGCTGGGACCCCACGTGGCCGGAGTACAAACGCAGCATGAACCTGGGCGAGCTGCGCGAACTGTGGGACAGTGGGTTCGCGCTGGATGATCAGATTCCCGGCACGCTGATCGAGATCGCCTACCACGACCATCCAGACGATACCGACGCCCTTAAGGAACCGACCTTTGAGATGCTTGCTGCCCGCGCCCTCTACCAAGGCATCGTCAAGTACTTCGCGCAGCGCGACGGCTTGGACCTTCCCCTTCTGCCCGAGCCGCCCACGCACCTGGCGGTGGAGAACGTGGGCGGTGAGCGAGTACGGCTCTCCTGGCGACCTTCGCCGACCGATGGCGTCGGCTTGGTGGGCGATGCCGCCGCCGGCTACCGCGTCTACACCAGCACCAACGGCTTGGGGTGGTCAAACGGAGTCCCCGTGACGGAGACCACCGCCTACACCCTGACCGGGCTCTCGAATGATCAACTCCTCTTCCTCCGCGTCACCGCGACCAACGAGGGCGGTGAGTCCTTTCCCACCGAGACGCTGGCCGCGCGCGTCGGCGACAACGCCCAGGTGCTGCTGGTCAACGGCTTCGACCGACTCAACAACACGATGCTGGTACCCGACTACGATCCGGCGGCGGGGTACAACCTGCGCATGTTCCTGGATCAGATGAATCGCTACGACTACGTGATCCAGCACGGGGAGGTGATCTCCTATCCCTTCGACAGCGCCAGCAACGAAGCGATCTCCGATGCCGCAATCTCTCTGAGCGGCTACAAGCTTGTAGACTGGATCCTGGGGGAGGAATCTGCTCCGGATGAGACGCTGAACGCGGTGGAGCGAGATCTGCTGGAGACATTCCTCAGCAGCGGCGGCGCGCTGTTCCTCAGCGGTGCGGAAGTGGGCTGGCACCTGGTCGACCAGGGGGGCGATCCTGACTTCTACAACAACGTCCTGCGCGCTGACTACGTGGGCGACGACGCGGGGACGTACGAGGTCGAGCCCGTGACGGGTTCGATCTTCGATGGGCTGGGATCCTTCCGTTTCGATGCACCCGGAATGTACGATGCCGACTACCCCGATCAGATCACACCCGCCAACGGCTCCACGGAGGCGCTGGCCTACTACGGGGGTGCGGGCGGGACCGCGGCGGTGCAGTATGATGACGAGGTAACCCCGTGCCATCGATTGGTCTACTTCGGGTTTCCCTTCGAGACCATTCTGCCGCAGGATAGGCTGCCTGTCATGGCGCGGGTGATGGATTTCCTGGATCTCTGCGTTCGGCCGCCGGTGGACACGCAGATCGTCAGCCCGGTTGATGGGGACGCCTACAATTTCGTGCCCGACTTCGAGGGAACGGCAGAGGCGGGAGGAGAAGGTGTGCTGGATCGGGTCGAAGTGCAGATTGAGCGCGCTGGAGATCTGCACTACTGGGACAGCAGCCAGTGGGTTATCTCCCCAACCTGGTTGACGGCGAGCGGCACCAGCTCCTGGGTCTACACACTCCCAGTGTCGCTGGAGGACGACGACTACCGCCTGCAAGCCCGTGCGTGGACGACGGGCGGAGTTTCGGACACTTGGCCTGCAGAGGCGACGTTCACCTACGATACACTTCCGCCCACCAACACCACCCTCATCACCCCCACGGGTGGGATCACCATCTACGCTGTGACTGGGGTTACGCTGGAGTGGGAGTCGGTCGGGCCGGATAGCGGTTCGCCTCTATCCTACCGGTTGGAGCTGGATGGGCAGGCCTATACTACGACCCAGACGTCGTATACCACTGACTACATCGCCGAGGGCGCTCACACCTGGCGCGTGCAGGTCTTTGATGCGGCGGGGAATTACTCGGATTGGGTGACGGACACCTTCTCCATCCAGCAGTACGAGTCCTGGCTGCCGCTGGTGATGCGCAGCTTCGAGCTGTCCACCGACGTCATCGTCAACGGCGGCTTCGAGATCAATGAGGGCTGGATCCTCAACCAACTGGCTGTGTATGACCCCACAAACGCTCGTTCGGACGCGCGCAGCGCCCGAGTGGGTATCCTGGATCCAGATCTCAACGCGTACTCCTATTCCTCCGTGAGACAGACTGCGACCTTACCTGCCGGCAGCAGGGCCACCCTCAGCCTGTGGGTCTATCCTGTCGGAGATGACCCTGGCGACTCCCACTACGTGACCATGTTCGATGAGGGAGACGCGTATCACAACCTGGGTACTTGGGCAGCAGACACCGACTCACAGATCTGGCAGCAGCGCGAGTACGACTTGAGCGCCTACGTGGGTCAGACAGTCGATCTCTACATTGGAACGAAGAACGACGGCAACGGCGGGCCAGCGGGGATGTACATAGATGACGTGTCGCTGAAGATCTGGCCCTGAAGGCAGCACTGGTCGGCAGCCTCTCTAGCCCTCGGAGGTCTTGCCCAGGTCGTTTGCAGGTTGGAGGGCTCAAAGCTGGGTCGGTTCCCTTTCAACGGCGGTTACAGGCGCTAACTTGGATTGAGAGCAACCGGAGCGACAGCGATGAATGAAGAGAAGAGAACCGAGGATCACGCTCGCGGGGAGCGCGCAGTTGTCCCCCCCTACATCTGGGTGCTGACGATGGTGGCGTTGCTTTTGGCGGCGGTGGGCTGTCTACTATGGGCGCTGTACGCGCTGCGGGTCCGCAATCCCATGACCGGTCCTAGCCCCACTCCCATCATCTGGACCGCTACCCCCCAGCCATCCCCATCTCCAGTCATCCACCCCACCGAGACATCCGCCCCCACGCCCACCATCTCGCCGGAGATCGCCATTGGCAGGTTCGTGCGAGTGAGCGGCACTGAAGGAGCTGGGGTCAGTTTGAGGCAGCAGCCGGACGTCAACAGCCCCCGTATCAGCACAGACCTCACACTGGGCGTCGGCCAAGAGGGGGAGGTCTTCATCGTAGTGGACGGCCCGCGCCAGACGGGCGGGTACACGTGGTGGCTGGTCCAGGACGCCGAGGATGAGGCGCGGAAAGGGTGGGCGGTGGGGAACTACCTGCAACCGGTCGAACATCCGTAGAGAATGACAAAGGACAGTCAAGGGAGATAGGGATGGTTTCTGAACGAACGCGCAAGCGGGTCGAGCAACTCAGGGAAGAGATTCACCACCACAACTACCGCTACTACGTCCTGGATTCCCCAGTCATCAGCGACGCCGAATACGACGCCCTGATGGCGGAACTGAGGGAGCTGGAGAATCGGTATCCAGAGCTGATCACGCCGAATTCCCCCACCCAGCGGGTTGGGGGCCCCCCGGCGGAGGAGTTTGTCCGCGTCGAACATCCCGCCCCCATTCTCAGTCTGGATAACGCCTTCGGCGCCGACGAGGCCCGAGCCTGGTTGGAGCGTATCTCCAAGCTCCTGCCGCCCGGCACCCGCCTGGATTTCGTCGTCGAGCCCAAGATCGATGGCCTGACGGTGGTGCTTCACTACCGCGACAGCGTCTTCACGCTGGGAGCGACGCGGGGCGACGGGGAGGCGGGGGAGGAGATCACCGCCAACCTGCGCACTATCCGTCCCCTACCCTTGCGTATCCCCCTCGGACCCGAAGGACCGGCTTCGCCTTCCCACCTGGTAGTGCGGGGGGAGGCGTTCATGAGCATCCGCGATTTCGAGGCGTTCAACCGCAGCCAGGCTGAGCAAGGGGAGAAGACTTTCGCCAATCCGCGCAACGCCGCCGCCGGCTCCCTGCGTCAGTTGGATTCCCGCGTCACCGCCAAGCGTCCCTTGAGCCTCCTCTGCTACGCCGTGGTAGCCTGGGACGGGGGAGGACCTCCTCCGTCCACCCAGTGGGAGACTCTCTCCGACCTGCGGGCTTTGGGTTTCCCCGTACCCGAACACGCCGCCCACTTCGACGATCTCGAGGAGGCGATCGCCTACAGCGAGAAATGGGCTGAGAAGCGAGATTCCCTCCCCTACGAGGCCGACGGCATGGTCATCAAGATCAACGATCTAGAGGTGGCAGCCGACCTGGGCGTGGTCGGCCGCGCGCCCCGCGGCGCGGTCGCCTTCAAGTTCCCCGGCCGCGAGACAACCACGCAACTGGTAGACATCCGCGTCAACGTGGGCCGGATCGGCACCATCACCCCCTACGCAGTGCTGGAGCCGGCCAACATCGGTGGAGTCACCGTGCGCAAGGCCACGCTTCACAACTTCGACTACATCGCCGAAAAGGACATCCGCGTGGGCGATCGGGTGATCGTCAAGCGCGCAGGCGATGTCATCCCCCAGATCGTCGGTCCCATCACAGACGTGCGCACGGGTGAAGAGCGGGTCTACGAGCCGCCCACTCGCTGCCCCGTCTGTGGGGAGCCGGTGGAGAGCTCGCCCGAAGAGGTGGCTGTCTACTGCGCCAACGCCGCCTGCCCGGCCCAGCTCGTCCGCCGTATTGGCTATTTCGCCCATCGAGGGGCAATGGACATCGAGACACTGGGGGAGAAGACGGCCGAGCTGTTGGTGAAGGAAGATCTCGTCGAGGACGTGGCCGATCTCTACTACCTGAGGCGTGAGGACCTCCTCACGTTGGAGGGTTTCGCCGAAAAGAAGGCCGAAAACCTGCTGGAGAGCATCTCCGCCTCCAAAGAGCGTCGCCTGAGCCGTCTGTTGACGGCGTTGGGTATCCACTACGTGGGCGGCGTCGTCGCCGAGACCCTGGCGCGTCACTTCGGTTCGATAGACGCTCTGGCGGCGGCCGCCGAGGAGGAACTGCAGTCGATCGAGGGGGTCGGCCCCCGCATCGCCCAGGCGGTCATAGATTGGTTCGAGCGCCCCCGACACAGGAAGATCATCGAGAAGCTGCGCCAAGCCGGGGTGCGGATGGAGGAAGAAGCCCCCGCTGAGGAAGGTCCACAGCCGTTGGACGGGCTCACTTTCGTCATCACTGGTACCCTCTCCCGCCCCCGCAACGAAGTAGCGGCGATGATAGAGCAGCACGGCGGCCGGGTCACCGGCAGCGTCAGCAGCCGAACCGACTACCTGATCGTCGGGGAATCCCCCGGCGGCACCAAGTACCGCACGGCGGAGGAGCTGGGGGTGCCCACGATCAGCGAGGAACGGTTGATGGCGATGATAGAGGGTGAATAGAACCTCAGTTTCTGATCTTGGGGACAAGAGATGAGAAAAAGACGTTGGTCTTTCAGATTGCTTCTCGCAGTTCTGATACTGGTCCTGAGCCTGGTGGCTGCCGCAGCCCTGATTGGACCCCGGAAAGTCATGGGGCTGTTCCACAGGCGGCTCCCCGACACACCTGCACCGACCACTGTACCGCTGCCCAGTCCCACGTCGACAACTGCCGCACAGCCGACCCTCGCCCCATCAACTGTGCCGCCCTCCCCCGACATCACACCCACGCGCGTGATCGCGCCATCGGAGCCTGTCCACCTCCCGCCCGGCTTCGGCATCTCCATCTTCGCCCAGGGACTGCGGGGACCCCGCATGATGGCCCTGGGTCCGGAGGGGCAGCTCTACATAGCCGAACGCGGTGCCGGACGCATCGTGCGCCTGGCCGATCGCGACCAGGACGGCGCAGCTGACGGCATTGAGGTCGTCGCCGACGGTCTCAATTCACCCAGCAGCATCGCCTTCTACCAGGATGGGTCCCTCTACGTCGGCGAGACGACGCGCATCCTGCGTCTGAGCGCGCCCAACGAGGAGGGCATCTTTCAGGAGCGGGAGGTCGTCGTTGATGGGCTGCCCGGCGGCGGCCACTCCACCCGTACCGTGCTGTTCAGCCCAGATTGGTCGACGCTCTTCGTCTCCGTCGGCTCCTCATGCAATGTCTGCATCGAGGAGGACGAGCGGCGGGCGACCATCGTGCGCTATGACCCCAATGGGAGCGGGGAGACGGTCTACGCGAACGGCCTGCGCAACGCCGTAGGGATCACCTTCCGCCCCGGCACCGACGAGTTGTGGGCCACCAACAACGGCCGCGACTGGCTGGGGGACGACCTGCCGCCTGAAACGATCTATCTGGTGGAAGAGGGGGATGACGCCGGGTGGCCACACTGCCACAGCGGGCGCATCGTGGATCCCGATTTCGGCGCGCCGGGCGACTGCGAAGGCGTGGCCAGCCCAATGGTCGAGATGCAGGCCCACTCCGCGCCGCTGGGGCTCGAGTTCTACACCGGCGAGCAGTTTCCCGAGGAGTACCAGGGCGACCTCTTTGTCGCCTTTCACGGCTCGTGGAACCGCACTGTGCCCACCGGCTACAAGGTGGTGCGCATTCCCATGCGCGGTGGGAACTCAGATTCAGTTCAGGATTTCGCCATCGGCTGGCTGCGCGAAGATGGCTCCAACTGGGGCCGTCCAGTGGACGTCCTCACAGGATCCGACGGCAGCCTCTTCGTCTCTGACGACAGCGGCGGGGTGATCTACCGCGTCTTCTACGCTGGCCAGGAGTGAAGGGACCAGGGTTGCACAGAGACACCGGTCTGCCAAGCGTCTGAGGAGCTTGGTTCTGTCAGGGAGGCCAAATGGCCACACCAGAAGTCTGGCTTAGAAAAGGGAGACATCAACCGGTGATGCGCCGCCACCCGTGGATCTTCTCCGGTTCAGTGGCCCGCGTCGAGGGGGAGCCCACCGATGGAGAGATCGTGGATGTGCGAGATGTGGGCGGCAACTGGCTGGCGCGAGGCTACCTCAACCGCCACTCCCAAATCACCGTCCGTCTTCTCACCTGGGATCCCGATCAATCGATCGATCAGGAGTTCTGGAGAGGGCGGCTCCAACGGGCGGTCGCTTCACGAGCCGACCTGACCGACGACCCCACTACCACTACCTATCGGCTGGTCCACGCCGAGTCGGATGGTCTTCCCGGGCTGGTGGTGGACCGCTACGGGGACTTCCTGGCGGTCCAGTTCCTCACGCTGGGGATGGAGCGCCGGCGCGAGGAGATTGTCCGTCTCCTCGGCGACCTACTGACGCCAGCAGGTATCTACGAGCGATCTGACGTCGAGGTGCGCGAGAAGGAGGGACTAGAGCAGCGAACTGGACCACTCTTGGGGGAGGAGCCGCCCCAGCGGCTAGAGGTGATGGAGAACGGCCATCGCTTCTGGGTGGACCTGCACACGGGCCAGAAGACGGGCTTCTACCTCGATCAGCGGGAGAATCGGGCCCGACTCCGCACCTTCTGCAAAGGAGCGGAGGTATTGGACGGATTTGCCTACACAGGGGCCTTCGGCGTCTACGCAGCGGCGGCGGGCGCCGCAAGGGTGACTTTCTTGGAAAGCTCCACTTCAGCCCTGGAGATGGCGCGGCAGAACATGCTCCTGAACGGCCTCGATCCCGACGTGCACGAGTTCATGGAAGGGGATGCGTTCAGCGTTCTGCGTGGGTACCGCGCTGAGGACCGTCGGTTCGACGTGGTGGTGCTCGACCCGCCCAAGTTCGCCCCCACTTCAAGGGATGTGAAGCGGGCAGTGCGGGCCTACAAAGATATCAACCTGATCGCCTTTCAGCTGCTCCGCCCTGGTGGAATCCTATTCTCCACCTCCTGCTCCGGCGCGGTCTCGGCCGATCTCTTTCAGAAAATCCTGTTCGGCGCCGCGCTTGACGCCGGCCGAGATGCACAGATCCTGGGATACCTGCACCAGGGTGCCGACCACCCGGTGGCGCTCACTTTCCCGGAGGGAGCGTACTTGAAGGGCCTGATCTGCCGGGCGGTGTAGCAGATTGCAGGTCAGTAGAGGCGGGAGTAGATGGCATAGTGCTCCCGGATGCGCTGCACGTAGAGGTGCGTCTCTTGCAGGGTGATTAGCTCCAGGAGCAGGTCGGGATCCTCCCCGGCGGCCCCAAGCCAGCGCTCGGCGTTGGTGGGGCCGCCGTTGTACGCCGCCAATGCCACATCCAACCGCCCGCCAAACCGATCTCGCTGTTGGGCCAGGTACCAGGTGCCGAAGCGGAGACTTATCACCGGTCTGTAGAGATCGGCGGTCTCGTATCCGGGCGGCCATTCTAGCTGGGCGGCGATGTACGCCCCTGTGCTGGGAATGACTTGCATCAAGCCCTGCGCGAAGGCGTGGGAGGTGGCGAAGCTCTCAAAGAGACTCTCCTGCCGAATGAGGGAGAAGAGCAACAGCGGGGAGAGCTCTTCCGACAGGGCGTTGGAAAGCACCAGATCCTCGTAATAGGTCGGGTAGGCAAGCCGGGCCAGGAAAGGAGGTGCGTCCAGCGGCGTGGCGGCCGGGGAGCGGTTGATGAGATTGGCCGCGGCAATGATCGAGGAACGATAGAGGCCAATATCGCGGAAGAGCAAAGCCAGCCGGTACTGGGCCAGCGGGTCGGTGCTGGTGGCCTGCCGCAGGACCTCCAGTTCCGCTTTTGCCTCTTCACGTCGGCCCAACTCCCACAGCTCCGTACCGCGGAGAAGACGCGGATCGGCCGCCAGAGCCGGATCGAGATCGCCCAGGCTCCTGCCCAACCACTCGGCCAGCCACTCCTCCGCCTCTGCCTGACCGGCGGATTCCTCAGCCAAAGGAGTGTAGTCAGCAGGCGGGAAGGGTGCGGCCAGCGGGTTGGCAAGAAGATCGGCCGCACGAAGCCCGTAGTAGCCGCCCGCATCGGCCTGGACCGCCTGGCTGAAAGCGGCTGTGGCGGAGAGGGGGCGGCCCGCGGCCAGGTGAGCCTTCCCCAACCAGAGCAAGCCCCCCGCCCTGTAGACCGAGCCAGGGTACTCATCGGCAAGGAATTGCCAGTCATCACTTGCCTTCTCCATCCCGCCCAATTGATAATGGTGTAAGCCAGCGCGCAGAAGGGCACGCGCAGCGTAATCGGAGCCTGGGTAAGCAGCCTGGCACGCCTCATAGGCCTCCGCAGCCGCCTCCAGTTCGCCAGCCCCCTCCAAGAGCTGAGCAGCCCTCCAGAGGGCCTCCGCGGCACGGGCATTCTCGGGCGCGGCTTCGGCGAAGGTTCGGTAGGTCTCCACCGCCCCTGCTAGATCCCCCTGCGCAGCCAGCGCCTGGGCCCAACCCATCCACCCATCCCCCCAGTGGCCGTTCTCCGGATGCGTCTCCACAAGAGTCCGAAACTGGAACTCCGCCAGAGCGGGACTGTCGGCCTCCAGGTGGGCCAGGCCGGCATAGTAGTGGGCATCGCCAGAGTGATCCGGGTTGGCCTCAATATACGTGTACAAGGCAGTCACCGCCGGGCCGTAGGCCTCAGCATAGTAGTCCACAATTCCCCGTGTCAGGTAGTTCACAGACACACCGGCGTCCACCAGGATGATTAGCGACTCATAGGCCCATGGACTGGTGGGGTACGTCTCGACCACCTCCAGGTGACGGGCGAGTCCTTCGTCACGCCGGCCAGCCAGAAGCAGAGTCTGAGCAGCCTGGTGAGTGATGCGGGCACGGTAGTCGGGGATCCGGGCACGCTCCAGGATGGCATCATACTCCGACAGACCACGATCGTACTCCTCGAGTGCATTGTAGGAAAGAGCCAGCTTCTCCCGCACGCCGACCTCGAACGAGATGTCGGGCGCTCCCTCGACGGCGGACCGATACGCTGCCACGGCGCCCTGGTAGTCATCCGCGGCCCGCAGGGCGTCCCCGAGCCACTCTTGGACGTAGGAGGCAATCTCGGTCCCTGCCTCCAAGTAGGCGCGGTAATGCTCGGCGGCAGCTCCAGGGTCGCCTGCGCCCACCAGAGCCTCTGCCAACAGGAAGTGCGCCGGATGCGCGCGGGAAGACGTCGGATAGCGCTGCAGGAGATTACTGAGAGAGTCGACGGCACTGAGATAGCCACCGTCCTGCAGGTAGGCATGGCCCAAACCCAGCAGGGCACTGGCCGCGATCTCGTCGTCGGGGGCGGCCGAGAACGCCGCCTGAAAGGCCAATATCGCACCCTCTGTGTCGCCGACGAACAACGCCTCCTCGCCTATGTCGAGGAGATCGGCCGGTAGCGGGGTAGGCGTGGGAGTGGCTGTAGGGACTGGAGTGTTGGTGGGAACCGGGGTGGAAGACGGCACGGGTGTGAAGAGTGAGAATGGGATTGAAGGCAACCGGCAGGCAAGGAGCACAACGACGGCAGCCAGAAAGGCTATGCGGGTTCTCCGGGAACCTATGAACATTCCCCTATCCTCGCGGACTCATCCTTCCGCAGCGCGGCAGCGGAGCTGGCCGCAGCCGGCATGGATCTCGATCCCCCGGCGGAGGCGGATGGTGTAGGGAGTATGGCGATGATCCAGAACGGCAGTGAAGGCCGAGATAGCCTCATCAGAGGGAGGTCGGCCGTGATAGGCGGGGGTGGGATTGTGGGGGATCAGATTGACGTGGGCGCTCAGGCCAGAGAGTCGGTCAGCCAGGGACTCGGCCTGGCGAGCGCTATCGTTCACTCCTGCGATCAGAACCCATTCAAAGCTGATGCGGCGATGGGTCCGCGCGAAGTAGCGACGGCACGCGGCGAGAAGCTCGTCCAGGGGATACCGGCGGTTGATCGGCACCAACCGGTCCCGCAGATCATCGGTGGCGGCGTGAAGGGAGATGGCGAGAGTGATCTGGAGATCCTCCTCGGCGAGACGATCGATGCCCGGGACAATGCCCACGGTGGAGAGGGTGATGCGGCGCTGTCCCAGCCGAAAGCCCGTCGGATCGACCAGGCGACGGATAGCTGCCAGCGAGGCGTCGTAGTTGAGAAGCGGCTCCCCCATCCCCATCAGCACCACGTTGGTCAGTCGATCGCCATCGGCCTGGAGGATGCGGGCAAAGTGGACCACCTGGGCGACGATCTCGCCGACGGCGAGGTTCCGGTGGAAGCCAGCCTGCCCAGTGGCGCAGAAGAGGCAGCCGACGGGGCAGCCGACCTGCGTGGAGATACAGGCGGTGCGGCGGTGCTCATAGCGCATCAGAACCGCCTCCACCGTCTCCCCATCCGTCAGCCGCAGAAGGTCTTTGCGCGTCAGGCGGTCTGAGGAGACCTGCGAGGCAACCAACTCAGGCATGCCGATACTTGTCTCAGCAGCCAGGTTCTCTCGCAGCGACAAGGGGAGGTTGGTCATCTGGCCGAAGGAGTCAGCCAGGTGGACGTAGAGCCACTCCCAAAGCTGGCGGGCGCGGTAGTCAGGCTCCCCCCACTTCTCTAGCAAGGATCGGAGAGACGGCAGGGAAAGATCGTAGAGACGGGCGGGCGCATCTACTGGGAACTTGCTTCCCATATCTCCATCAACTCACCAATGTCCTCGCACACCAAGTCCGGTTGGACTGGCGAGCCATCCACATCGGCCTGGGTGGTAATACCAGAGAGAGTAAGGATGGTGAACAGGCCGGCCCTTAGGCCCCCGGCAATGTCGGTATCGAGCCGGTCGCCGATGACAGCGGTCGTCTCGAGTTTGGCTCCCAGCCTACGCATCGCTTCTTGGTACAGCCACGGCTGAGGTTTGCCGACGACCAGCGGCTCAACGCCTGTGGCCGCCTGGAGGGCAGCGAGTTGAGCACCGTTGCCCGGCACCAACCCCTCCTCGCTGGGGAACGTGACGTCGGGATTGGTGCCGATGAAGCCTGCCCCCCCTCGGATCAGCAGCGTGGCCTTGGCCAACATGCGCCACGTGAGATCTGGATCCCATCCCACGACCACGTAGCGTACCTTATCCTCCCCCAATGTGAAGCCCTCATCAACCAGGGTCTGGCGCAGCCCCTTCTTTCCGATGACGTACACCGGTGTTCCCTTGGGTTCGCGAGCGGCCAAGTAGGCAGCAGTGGCCTGAGCGGAGGTTACGATGGACTCGACCGAGACCGAGACGCCGAGGCGGGCAAGTTTCCGCGCATACTGCTGTGGCCTCTTGCTGGCGTTGTTGGTCGCCAGTACGAAGCCGATGTCGTGATCGCTGAGAAAGGCGAAGAATCTCTGCAGGTCAGGCATCGGCTCCTCGCCCCGCCACAGAACGCCGTCCATATCCACAATGAGGTGCTGGATGCCGCACAGATCTGGGGTGGTGGATTCCAGATCCGACTCTCGAATCTTCAGCAGACGCCGGTAATCCTCCGCCGTGTCTACGTCCGCCAACAGGTCGGGGTTCTCTACCTCGACCGTGACCACCTCCTCCATGTGTCGGGCGATCACTTCACGGCCTCCCTGATCTCCTGTCACGTCGCTCAGTTCAGAGAAGAGGGAGCGCGCGAAGAGGACAGGGGTAGATCTCTGCCCTTCGCGGACGGGGTAGACGATGGAGGCACCGGTCTCGCGGAAGCCCGCCACCAAAGCGCGCAGGAGGTCAGGCGGGATGAGTGGTTGGTCACAGTGGAGGAAGAGCACCGCCTCGACGTCGGGTGGCAGGGCAGCGAGGCCTATCCGCACGGACGTGCTCAATCCTTCCTCCCAACGCCAATTCATCACCAGCTGGAGAGGCTTCTCATCCAGAGCAGCGTGAACCGCCTCTGCCTGGCAGCCCGTCACGGCGATCAGAGGATCGAGCCCCGCTGCCAGTGCCGTGTCAGAGACGTGCGCGGCCATGGGCACCCCACCCCAGTCCAGCAGCTGCTTGGGCCGTCCGAGGCGGCTAGAACCGCCGGCGGCCAAGAGTATCCCTCCAATTTGGCTCATGTGTACATCTCCCACGCGGATTCGGCCTTTGTGCAAGCATGTGATAGTCTCCCTGCGACGCGCTGCCATTCAGGGAGACCGACAGACATATTGTACCAGAAACCACAAAGGGATGGAAACTGACGGGCCGACAGAGTATGGAATGCGAAGAGGGGCGGAGAATTGTTCCCCGCCCCGCTCGCATACGCCCCTTTCTACTTGGTCGTAACCTTAATGGTCTTGGGCTTGACGGTCTCCGCCTTAGGCAAGGTGAGGGTCAGCACACCGTTCTCGAAGACTGCCTCGGCCTCGCCCATATCTACCGGCACGTTCAGCTTCAGCGAACGGGAGAAGTAGCCATAGGGTCGTTCCTGGAACAGATACTCCACGTTCTCCAAAGGTCGACGGAGTTCACCGCGGATGGTCAGAGTATCACCCTGGAACGTAATGTCAACCTCTTCCGGCAGGAGCCCAGGCAGCGAGGCCGCCACGACGATCTCGCCGGGCGTGGTGTAGACATCCACCGGCAGCCGAAGCGGCTCCTCCGGTGTTCCGCGCTGCCACCTTGCCCTGGGCTGGATGTATGACTCCTCAAAGAGTCGGTCCATAGCATCTCGAAGACTCGTCATCTCTTGAAGTGGATCGAAGCGCACCACTGTCATATTCGCACCTCCTATTTGGCCTTGACCTTGATCTCCCTCGGCTTTACCGCTTCCGCCTTGGGAAGCGTCAGAACCAGCACTCCGTTCTCGAACTCGGCCTCTGCCTCCTCGGCTACCACCTGAGTCGGCAGGGACAAAGAGCGACCGAAGGTCCCGCAGAACCGCTCGCGGCAAATGTAGTTCCCCTCCTCGATCTCCTCTTCTCGCCCTATCTCGCCGCGGATGCTCAACACGTCACCGGTAACACTGATATCCAGGTCCTCCGCCTTGATGCCGGGGAGGGTGGCCTTAACCACGACGTCATCCTTGGTCTCGTACATGTCGACGGCGACAGGTTGTCTGCGTGCCCGCGCCAACGTGCGTCCCGGCTCCACGAAGGACTCTTCAAATAGCCGGTTCATCGCCTCGCGCAGGCTGACCAGATCGCGGAATGGCTCCCGACGCATTATGTTTGACATTCCTCTTACCTCCTTACCCAAGACTGGCACATCGTCTCCAATACATGTCTATTCTGTCTGATCCTCATTAGATTGGCACAAGCGCTGTATTAGAGCTGTATTAGACTCAGGAGATAGCAGCAGCGCCGGTCAGGGGGACCGGCGCTGAATCATCAGGCGGGTAATGGTTGCTTTAAGGAAGGGTAATATCTGGAAGACTATCCCAGGGAATCCAGCAGCTGCTTGAGGACAGCCTCCACACTTGACCTCTGCCGTGCATCGCATGGGACTACTAAGCCGGGCGGTTCGAGCCGCAGAGCGGCAGCGATCTTCTCTAGCGACATCGCTTCTCGGCTATCCTGCTTGGTGGCGGTGATGAGAAAGGGGACCTGGTTCCTCCGCCGCAAACGGCGCAACAGACGTCGGGTGACGTTGAGCGACGAAGGATCAGAGCTGTCCACCAACACGAGCATACCGTCCATCTCCTGCGAGAGGATGTCTCGCATGAAGCTGAAGCGGGTCTGCCCCGGCGTACCGAACAGATGGAACAGCCTGCCTTCAACCGTCACCTGACCGTAGTCCATCGCCACCGTGGTCTCCTCCTTGACTCGGTCCAGTTCACTAGTGATCGGCCGTTCAGTACTGACCACCGGGATATCGGAGACGGTGCGGATGAACTCGCTCTTGCCGGAGTTGAAGGCTCCGGTAATGATGATCTTGTATGCCCTATTCACTTTGCGCTTCCCTTTCTTCTTCATCAACGTTTCTGAAGTCGACGAACCGATAGCCGACACCTCGCTCGGTCAGGATATAGCGAGGGTTGGAGTGATCGGGCTCAATCTTCTTGCGCAGGTAGGTCACGTAGAGGCGGACGTAGTGGACTTCTTCACGATACTCATATCCCCACACCTTCGCGAGAAGAGTCTCGTGAGGAACTACCCAACCTGCGTTCTCAATGAGGTGGTAGAGAAGACGAAACTCGGTAGGTCGCAGTTCGACCCGTTCTCCATCGACGATCACCTCACGACGATTGTAGTCGACACTCAGGTGATCATCAATCTTGAGGATAGCAGACTCTGGAGGGGCCGGCCCTTGAGTGCGTCGCAGGACCGCGCGGATGCGACTGCTGAGTTCGCGAGCCCGGAAGGGTTTGGTAATGTAGTCATCGGCTCCCAACTCCAAGCCATGAACGATATCATCCTCACCGGAGCGGACAGTGAGCATGATGACGGGGATGTCGGAGACCTCACGCAACAGCTGCAATGTCTCGAAGCCATTCAGCTCCGGCATCCCCACGTCTAGCAACACCAAGTCTGGTAGGTCTTCTTGCACCCGTTCCAATGCGTCGGTGCCGGAGGAGGCGGCGATGACGTGGTACCCCTCTACCTCCAGGTTCATGCGCACGATCTGGATGATGTGTGGCTCGTCGTCCACGACCAGGATCAGGGGACTCCGTTTTTCCACAGGCTCAGTCCCGCACGAAAGTGACAACTTCCTCTTTCTCCTCCGTGGGCAGTATTTCGACGCAGTGGATGCGATGCCACGGTAGGAGGACGGCTCTGACCTCCGTGAGAAGATAGTTTACATTTCGGCCGTCCCTACGGCGAGGGTTCTCACACAACAGAAACTGATCCTCGGGCTCCGGCGTCCGCTCTATTTCAGCCACAATGGGGTCTTCATTGGTCATGTGGATCAACACTGTCATCGGCATCGTCTACTCCTCCCTGCCCGCTCTTCACTGAAGGATGACTACTAGCCGCACTTGACCAAGTTGGATTTCGTTCTCCTCTTTGAGTTGGTAGGGGAGGTAGGGCGTGAGCCGCTGGTCGTTGAGGAACGTGCCGTTAGCGCTGCCCACATCCTCAATGTAGAACTTCCCCTCCCGCTGGAAGATCTTCGCATGTCGCCGCGATACCCCCTTCTGCAACCCGCCGTCGGCCGTCAGGTCGAGGTCTGGAAAGATGCCATGGGCAACATCCTTACGGCCGAGAAGCAGTTCGGAGGTAGTCGGGAGCTGTGTCTGGCGGTCGGAGTCCACTACTTCTACGAGGACCGAGTGCGCAGGCTGCAGCTGCCCCTCTTCGTCCGGGGCCAGCGCCTCCTGAGGCGCGGTCGGCGATTGCGGGAGTTGGTCAGTCCTCAGGGGAGTTGTCCTCAGGGTGCCCCCAGTCGGCAGGTAGATGCCGCACTCGGTACAGAACAGCGTTCCAGGGCGGTGCTTCTTCCCACACGATGGACACTCGATCATAGCTACCCCCTCCATACCAAGCCTACGCGTACCATATTTGATGGTCTTGTGACCCTTTCCCGAAGCCCGTCCCCCCTTTGCCACTCGGCCTGCCTCAAGAAGGGCGACACGAGCCAGATCCTCCTCTCCCAACTCGAACAACCGGGTGGCCGCCGCCTCCAGTCGGAGGCTTGCTTCTTCCCCTCTCCCGTCCTCGAGGGCAAGCCAGGCCTGCTCCTGGATACGCACCAGGCACACCCTGTTCAGGACGTTTACGATCGCCATTGGGACAGGTTTCTCCTCAGGATCCTTGACGAATTCTGTCTCCAGGTCGAAAACCAACCGCTCTCGCTGGTCCGAAGCGGGGATCGAGCCACTCAGCTCCAACTGCACCAAGCGGCGCCTGCCCTCCAGACCAGGCTCTGCTACGATCTCCAGCAGTACCTGTATCCGAGAATCCCCGCGCAGGAGCCCCAGGCTGATCGCATCTTGCTGAGGCGAGAGTCGTTCAATAGAGGGCAGGCAGCGGAACGCCTCATCCAGCCAAGCTCCTTCAGAGAAACGCAAAGTGAGTTGAAGATCCTGAGCAACGATAGCGCTCAGACCCTGCACATATCGTCGCAGCGCGTGTCGAATCTGACGAGGGTGGGAGATGTAGGAACACGTACCCCCCGTCTGACGAGTCATCTCCTCCAATAGCACATCGTTCCAATCCTCACCGATGCCAAGGGCGCTGACGCTAATCCCTCGGAGTCCGGCGCGGCGGGTTGCGGCGATACACTCCTCCTCGTCTCCGTAGGTCTGGCCATCGGTGAGAAGGACAACATGGCTGATCGTGTCGTCCTCGTGAAACTTGTCCACCTGCTCCAGACCAGTCTGAAGACCTTGAAGAATCTCCGTCCCCCCAGAGGTCCATATGGCTGATATGCGAGCATGTATGCGGTTGCGGTTGTCGTCAAGTGGCTGGCTCGGCACGACGACCTCTGCTCGATCGCTGAAAGCTACTACGCCCAGTGTGTCCTGCTCGTTCAGTTCATCGATGATCTTGTGCGCAGCCGCCTTCACGTAGTCGAGACGATTGCCTTTCATGGACGTACTGCGGTCTATGACCAGTGTCAGGTTGAGGGGAAGCCGCTCTCTCTTAGCCTCGTGAGCAGGTTTGATGATCACAAGGGCATAGAGCATCTGCTCCTCTTCGAGCACAGGCAGCTGGTCACCACTTACCAAGACATCCCAGGTGAACGCCCTTCTGCCCGTGTCGCGCCGCTCGGCCCGCCAACGGTCATGGGCCCGACGACGTTCTGGGTCACTCAACACCTCGTAGGCAACGTGGATTTCCTGGAAACGCTCGGTGGAAGCATCCTCGCTGCTGCTGTCGGGATGGTAACGTCGCACGAGAGCGCGATAGGCTCCCTTGATCTCTTCCTGGGTTGCGCCCATGGATATACCAAGAACGTCGTAGGGATCCTTCTCCGTCGCCGTCATTCCCACTCCCCGGCAGGTCTGACCAGGATAGCGGTGATGTTGTCTCGCCCTCCAAGCTCGTTCGCAGCCTCCACGAGAGTCTCGCAAGCGGCCTGATGAGAAGGGGCCTCGGCGATGACCCGGGCCATCTTCTCATCGCTCACCATGCTCCACAACCCATCCGAGCAGAGCAACAGGCTGCATCCAGGTGGAACTGAGCACAGGTACGTCTCTACCTCCAATACACCACTCTGCCCCACCGCCCGGTAGAGTACGTTCTTTTGGGGATGACTCGCTGCCTCTTCCGCCGTCAGTTGTCCCATTTCCACCAGCCGGTCCACAAGCGAGTGATCCCGGGTGATCTGCTTTAGCCCATCCGGAGAGGTCAAATAGGCCCGGCTGTCGCCAACGTGGGCGATGTGGGCCTGCCTCCCGATCAGCAAGACGCAAGTCAGCGTCGTTCCGGCACCCGGCACTGCCGAGGAGACCGCGGTGTTTGCCAGGTTAACCGCCTCGGTCAACACCTCGCTCAGCGATGGCTGATCGGCGCAGTGCTCTCGGCGGGAAAGCGTGGCTAGATAGACCTGCTGGACGACGTGGCGAGCCACTGCGCGGGCAGCCAATGCACTGGCCACCTCCCCCGACCGATGCCCGCCCATTCCGTCGGCCAAGACGAAGAGGCCAAAGGGCAGGAGAGACTCGCCTCCCTCCTGGTTGGCCTCTGAGATCAGTATTGCATCCTCATTGTGTGTGCGTACCCTTCCGACATCCGTAGCCCAACCGACGTGAGTCCTTCTTCCTTGGAGGACAGGCTTTGCTCTGGGGGGTTCTTCCTCTGCTCTCTGAGATGGGGGCTTCTTTCCTGGTAGCAAGCGTTGCCAGAATCGCATGTTCCTCCCCCTGTTTGTCACGCAGGTAGGGCGTAGACGTAGCGGTCATTGGAGCCAATATAGATAACGTCGTCTGCTACGCAGGGTGACGAAGTTACCGGCCCTTGTGCCGCGAAGCGCCAGCGCAACTTGCCGGTTTTCGCATCGATGGAGTAAACCCATCCATCGGCGGATCCGACATAGATCGCGTCCTCGTAGAAGGCTGGGCTGGAGCTAACCTGCCCACCCGTCTGGTACGCCCAAAGTTCGTGGCCGCTGGCGGCATCAAGCGAATAGACCTCGCCATCGGCGGATCCGAAGAAGATCGTGGACCCGCCCTGGGCCGGGGAAGACACCACAGACCCACCTGTCCGGTGCCTCCAGACCGACCAGCCGGAGTGAAGATCCAAAGCGTAGAGATACCAATCTCTGGAGCCCACATAGAGCAAGTCTCTGGCAAGGAGAGGAGAGGATATCACCCCTCTGCGGGAGCGAAACCGCCACTTCATCTCCCCACTCACCCCTATGCAGTAGACCGACCCTCCCTCATCGCCGAAGTAGATCGCCTCTTCACCGACAGCGGGAGAGGAGCGAATGGGTGCTTCAGCCTCGAAAGTCCAGGCTACCCGTCCGCTGGAAGCTTTGACAGCGTACAGGAAACGGTCATCGGAGCCAAAGAAGACGTGGCCGAACTTGACTCGCGGTGAGGAGTAGACCGACTCCTTGGTTGGACAGGTCCAGAGAAGGCGCCCGGACTCGGCGTTAATAGCGTAAACGAGTCCATCCTGAGACCCCACAAAGATCCGCCCTTCGGAGACACAGGGAGAGGAACCGATACCTCCCTCAGTGCTGTACTTCCAGAGGAAGTCTCCGTGCTCAGCGTCCAACGCGTAGAGATTGTTGTCGTAGGCACCAACATAGACAACACCATCAGCGACGGTGGGGCTCGAGCGGATCTCATCCTCGCAGGCGAACTGCCAGATGGCCACAGGTCCTCTCTCCGCATCGAACTTGATGGTAGGGGCTTTCGCGGTGGACACTCGAGCTGAGCGGAGGTTGAAAAGCGCCTGGCGCATCTCCTGGGCGGAGCTGAACCGCTGGTTCATATCGTACTCGAGGGCGCGATGGACGATCTCCTCCAGCTCGGCGGAGACCATAGGATTGGCATCGTGAATAGGCCGCTCGTGGAAGGAGAAAGGGGGCTCCAGGCGAGGATCCTGCTTGCTCAGGAGATGATGCAGAGTCGCCCCGAGCGAGTAGATATCTCCCCGGGGCTCGGCGACGCCTCGGTACTGCTCCGGCGGTGAGTAGCCCTCGGTGCCGATCATGGTGCCCTTCTTGCCACTCTGGAACACCTTAGCAATGCCGAAGTCCACCAGGCGTATGCGCCCCTGCTCGTCCAACATGATATTGGAGGGTTTGAGATCGCGGAAGACGACAGGGTTGGGCTTGTGGTAATGTAGATAGGTCAGGACGCGGCAGATCTGGATGGCCCAATCCACAACTTTGCTCTCAGGGAGGAAGCCCTCTGTCTCCTTAAGCAGCGTCTCCAGGTCCTTGCCAGGGATGAACTCCATGACAAGGTAGGAATGCTCCTTCTCGCTGAAGTAGTCATAGACCTGAGGCACGGCATGGTGACTGAGGGTGGCCAGGATATTGGCCTCCCTCTCGAAGTTCCTCACCGCCACGGCTCGTACTTGCTTGTCGCTGGCGGTGTTGAGCATCTCCTTAACAGCACATAGACGCATCACTTGAGGGAAACGCAGGTCCTGCGCCTTGTAGACAGTGCTCATCCCGCCCGCTCCCAGGACCCCTCTGATCCGGTAGCGGCCTTCCAGGAGAGTTTCCTCAGCCAATCGCCCATTGACGCGCGGCAGGTGCTTGCTCTCCTCTATCTTTATGTGCCGCGTGTCTAGCTCCTCCCCTGCCGAGGGCTCCTCCCCCGTGTGATCAGTGGAACCATCGCCAGCGGACTCTCTCTTGCGCGATGCCGAGCCATATTCTCCGAGCCTATCCAGGAGGGGCTTGTCGCTCATGGCGTCCCTATTATAGTCATAATCAAGATATTGCGCAATCAGTATCGCCTGGGGGTTTTTTGTGGCTGTTCAATCGGGCATTCACGCCAGCTGGGGGCCTGCTCTCGGCCGTACGATCGGCCCATCAGCCAACGATGATGAGCAGCCGCGCGTGAGATGCGGCCAAGGCCCATCGTAAGCTGGCGCGGACCCACGGTGTGGCGATGGTCAGCGCTGTGTAGTATAATCCAGTTCACTGTCCTGCACCTTCCTGCACAGAGTGGCTGAGAAACCCACCTGCATCCGTGTACGAGTCCGCGTGCTGCCGCCTAGCGCGCAGTGGGTCGACAAGTCGGCGCCAAGGGGAGCCGGGGACAAGGATCTGCAGGGGTCCAGAATCGCTCGTTCCTGGTACGCACCACGGAACACCTGAGGCGCATCAGTGCACACGAATGATATGCGCATCGTGCTGATTGAACCCTACTGCGGTGGAAGTCATCAGGCGTGGGCCGAGGGATATGCTGAACACAGCCGTCACCAAGTAGATCTCCTCACCCTGCCCCCACGCTTCTGGAAGTGGCGCATGCAGGGCGGAGCCGCAACGCTGGCTGAGCGGGCCCGAGATCTGGACACGCACCCCGACCTCCTCTTGGTCACCGACATGCTGAACCTGCCCGCCTTCCTCGGTCTCACTCGACGTCTCCTCGGCAACGTGCCCGTGGCCCTCTACTGCCACGAGAATCAACTGACCTACCCACTCCGGCCCGGTGAGAGGCGTGACCTGACCTACGCGATGATCAACTGGCTCTCAATGCTCGCCGCAGATCGCGTTCTCTTCAACTCAGCCTATCACATGGAAGCGTGGTTCGAGGAACTGCCTCGCCTCCTCAAGCACTTCCCCGACTACACGCACCTGCACCGGGTCTCTCAGGTGCGAGCTAGAGCAGAAGCTCTCCCAGTTGGCTGCAATCTGGTAAAGCTCGATCGGGCGCGAACGGAGGATCAGAGAGAGAAACCACCTTTGATCCTCTGGAACCAACGCTGGGAATACGACAAGGACCCAGAGAGCTTCTTTCGGGCACTGGACCTGCTGGCGGCGGAGGGGATGGAGTTCAGAGTGGCACTTGCGGGGCCAAACGTCCGTCAGATGCCGGAGGAGTTTGAGGCTGGACGGGAGCGGCTGGGCGAGCGAGTGATCCACTTCGGCTGGGCCGACCGGGCTACGTACGCTCGGCTTCTCTGGCAGGCCGACGTAGTGATCAGCACCGCTCTCCACGAGTTCTTCGGCGTGGCAGTGGTTGAGGCAATCTACTGCCGCTGCTTCCCCGTCCTGCCCCAGCGCCTAGCGTATCCAGGGATTGTCCCCGCTTCCTACCACGGCCTCTGCCTCTACGAGGACTTCGACGGGCTGCTGGAGCGGCTAACGTGGGCACTCATCCACCGGGATCAGGCGCAACAGATCGCCGGGGACCTGCGGTCAGCCGTAGCCCACCTCGACTGGGAGAGGATGGCCCACCGGTACGACGAGGTACTGGAGCATATTGGCAGGAGGGAAAAGTGAAGGAGAATCACGTGTACATTCGGCCTTCCCACACCCTGTCAGCACGTCAGGTGGAAAGCTCCGACCACCTCTTGCTGCTCGCGCAGCTCGTTGTAGATCTGATAAGCCTCCTCCGTCGGTGCAGCCCGCAGTTCGATGTTCGCCTCCCGCAGCACCTTCTTGGTCGCGCGTGTCACCTTCATCCGACCGTATGCACCTGTCCCCACAACCAGGAGATCAGGAGCAGCCTCGAGAACCGACCTCAAGTCTTCAGGTGCCAGTTCGTGCCCCTTGTTTCGCCACCAGCCGGCTATCACGCGATCAGGCAGCAGGATCAGGTCCTGCCCGTGGGCCTGCCCGTCAACGATCATGCGACCGAAACGATAATCCTCAATGCTCGGCGCAGCCATCGTCTCCCTCCTTTCTCGTCTTTGAGTATACATCACGGCCAGGTGAGTTGGCAAGAAGAGGCATATTGAGCAACTCTTGACAAGCGCAAACGCAGTTTGACGTAAGAGACAATTGATGGTACACTTTGGCAAACCTCTGTGCAGGGCGGGGTAAGGAGGAGCAATGTCGGAGGAGCACAGGACAGTTGTCTGCATCGAAGATGAGCCAGAAATGATAGATCTGGTCCGGCTGATCCTAGGGCGGAAGGGGTTCGAACTCATCGGGGCAGTGGGAGGACGCGAAGGACTGCAGACGGTGCGGGAGGTCAAACCCGACCTGGTTCTACTTGATCTGATGATGCCAGATATGGACGGCTGGGAAGTCTATCAGCAGATGAAGGCAGACGAGGACCTCAAGGATATCCCCGTAATCGTCGTCACGGCCAAGGCGCAGAGCATCGACAGGGTGCTCGGGCTCCACATTGCCAAGGTGGATGACTACGTCACGAAACCGTTTGGCCCACAGAAGCTATTGGAGAGTGTACGCAAGGTATTGGGAACCGAGATCTAGAAGAGCCAATCGCGTCGGCCGCGGGCAGCGCTGGTCGGCGGAAGCATCGTTATTTGGACGGAAGCGGTGATGGACGGGACCGGACTCCATCACCGCTGTTCAGTTTAGCCCGCTCCGCGCCAGCCTGTCCGCCAAGGGGAGTTCGCCAGGCTAAGCGCAGCTCGAAGTGCCCGGCGCTGGCAGTCATCAGCGTGATTGTGGAGAAGAAGAGACGGGAACTCAACTCAGCGTGCCGAAATCACCGCCAGGAAGCTGCAGCTGGTGCAGGAGGAGACATATGGAGCTAAGGAGCGTGAGGATAGAGAAGGCGGAGGATGTCAACTTCATCCTCGGGATGAGCCATTTCATAAAGACAGTGGAGGACATTCACGAAACCCTCGTAACATCCGTGCCGCGCATCCAATTCGGACTGGCCTTCTGCGAATCCTCAGGCCCGGCGCTGGTGCGCTGTACCGGAACCAATGAGGAGATGGTGGAACTCGCGCGCCAGAATGCCCTGAACATCGGGGCCGGTCACTCCTTCATCCTCTTCTTGGCCCCTGGCTACTATCCCATCAACGTCCTGAACGCCATCAAGAAGGTGCCGGAGGTCTGCCGCATCTTCTGCGCAACGGCCAATCCGGCCGAGGTTATCGTCGCGGAGACCGAGCAAGGACGTGCCATACTGGGCGTTGTGGATGGGATAAGTCCCAAGGGAGTCGAAACCGAAGAGGATGTGGCTCATCGGAAAGAGTTCCTCCGGACCATCGGCTACAAGCTCTGAGGGACGCTGTGAGCCCGGAGGCGGCGCTGGTTTTCCTAAGAGAAGCACTCTGTCTAAAGCGCGTGCCCCGCACCGGCTGGCTGCTGCGGGGGCTGTCCGACGTGGAGAGCGTGGCAGAGCACACGTGGGGTGTGGCGCTTGCAGTGCTCGTGCTGGCGAAGGGAGTGGAGGAGTCACTCGACCTTGAGAAAGCTCTGACGATTGCCCTGCTGCACGATCTGCCAGAACGCGTCCTATCCGATATCCCCTCTCCCGCTGTGCGCCACCTTCGGCCAAGGGCAAAGCGGCGCGCGGAGGTCTCCATCCTAACAGAGATGTTGAGCGCGATGCCGGAAGCCGATCGCCTGCGCGACTGGTGGCTGGAATTCGAGGAGAGCTCCACCCTTGAGGGGCAACTCGTGCGGGATGCGGACCGGCTAGAGATGCTGCTGCAGGCTCACCTCTACGAAGAGGGCCGTGGCTGCCGTCTGGAGGATTTCTGGGAGAACCAGGAGGGAAAGTCCTTCTCGTTCCCCTTCTCACAGGCAGTTTACGAGGCACTGGTCGAGGCCCGGGCGAGAGAGTCGCACTAGAGGGAGAATGAGAGACCACAAGGTGAGAGGTTGAGGTATGAAGGGCAGGTACCGTGCCATCCTCCTCCTTTGCCTGGTGTTGGCGCTGGTCCGGCCGGCGTGGGTGTCCGCCCAGTCCGGTGGACCACTTCAACCCCTTGTCCACGTCGTGCAGCGGGGCGAGACGCTGTTCTCCATCGCCCGACGCTATGGTACGACGGTAGAAGCCATTGCCCACGCCAACGGCATCCCTGACCCTCGTCAGATCTACGTTGGACAACGGCTGCTGATTCCCAGCGGAATTGAACCCTCCGACACGTGGTCGACCCACATCGTGCAGCCCGGTGAGACCCTGTCTGCCATCGCTACCCAGTACGCCCTACCCTGGCGCACCCTCGCGATGGCCAACCGATTGGTGAACCCCAACTTGCTCTATGCCGGTCAGGTGCTAGATCTCCCGGGTGGTGCGAGCAGAGCAGGCGCCCTTCACGCTGTGCAGCCCGGCGAGACGCTGACAGCAATTGCCTATCACCACGGACTCAGCCTATGGGAGTTGATTGAAGCTAACCACATCGCCAATCCATCGCTGATCCTCCCCGGACAATGGCTCCTCGTCCCTGGGGAGCAGCCGGCCTGGATGCCCCTCCCCTTCACCTCAGTAGACCTCTCGCCGCTGCCGGCGCGACAGGGGCAGACGGTCTTCGTGACGGTACAGGCGGCGGAGCCGGTAACGCTGACGGGGGAGCTTTTCGATCGACCGCTCACATTCGTCGAGGAGAACGACGCGTACCACGCGGTGGTGGGGATACACGCCTTCACTGAACCTGGACTGTATGAGCTGAGGCTAACCGCCATCGACAGCGAAGGTCAGCCAGTGACGATAAGTATGGGCATGGTCGTGGAGGAGGGAGGGTACAGCTACGAGCGAATAGACATCCCCCGCGATCGAACCAACCTTCTGGACCCCGACTTGGTAGCAGCAGAACGGGAGCGGATAGATGAGGTGCGGACCATCGTCAGCGCAGTGCGGCGCTGGCAGGGGCCCTTCCGCCAGCCTGTGGAGGCAGCCATCAGCTCCCGGTTTGGCACCCGTCGATCCTACAACGGCGGCCCGTATTCCAGTTATCACGCAGGCGTCGACTTCAACGCCGGCCGAGGCACGCCAGTCCGTGCCCCTGCAAGCGGGGCAGTGGTGCTGGCAGAGTCCCTGGCTGTGCGGGGCAACGCCATTGTACTGGACCACGGATGGGGCGTACTGACCGGCTACTGGCACCTCTCATCTATCGAGGTCGCAGTGGGGCAGGAGGTACAGACCGGCGAGGTGATCGGCCGGGTCGGCAGCACCGGCCTCTCGACCGGAGCTCACCTGCACTGGGAGGTCTGGGCAGGAGGGATCAGCGTAGACGGCCTCCAGTGGCTCTCCTCCGCCCCCCCAAGTACTGCCCTCGACGACGGCGCGAGCATCCCTTGACCGCCCGCCGATACGAGCGACGATAAGGAACGGGCCGTCGGCGGAAGAGAAGCAGTCGTCGTGCACGCCGCGCCCGGCGGCTGGGGACCAGGATCCGCACCTCCCCCAGCCCATCGATCGTGATACCGATGGCGGGTCCGGCGCTCTCGTAGTCAAGGGCAACCAGAATGCCGTGGCTCTCCAAGAACGTCTTGGTGACCTGGGCCCTAACCAGGCCTTGCACGACACGGACAACCGTAAGATCCGGCGCTCTCATCCCTCTCATTATACTCCCACTCGAGCTCCCGCGATAGGCAGAATGAGCGTCACACCTCCCTGTGGGAACTGGCCAAGCACGCACATCCAGTTGAGAAGCCGGCGAGACCTTGCCGCCAGCACTGAATTGAGGTAGAATACTCACGCTTGTGATGATGCCTATGGATAGAAAGCTGCTCAACGATCGATATCGCTTAGTGGAACTGATCGGCTCCGGCGGCATGGCGACGATATATAAAGGAGTGGACACCCTTCTCCACCGACCAGTCGCCATCAAGATCCTCCGAGAGGCGTACGCCAGCGATCCAGTCTTCCTGGCCCGTTTTCAGCAGGAAGCGAGGGCCGCTGCTCGGCTCGACCACCCCAACGTGGTCACGATCTATGACGTAGGGCAGGATGGTGAGCTTCACTACATCGTCATGGAATACGTTGAGGGAGAGGATCTGAAGACACTCATCCGCCGCAAGGAGCGACTGAGCATAGAGGAGTCGGTGAACATCGCTGCGCAGATCGCCGCCGGTGTGGGGCATGCCCACAGAGAAGAGATCATTCACTGCGATATCAAACCGCACAACGTGCTCATCACCGAGGATGGGGTAGCCAAGGTGACGGACTTCGGCATCGCGCGCGCTCTCTCTGAGTCCGGGTTGACCGATTCCGAGACAGTGTGGGGGAGCCCTCTCTACTTCTCCCCCGAGCAGGCGGCAGGTGAGCGCCCGAAGCCCGCTTCCGACGTTTACAGCATCGGTGTGGTGCTCTATGAGATGCTGGCCGGGGTTCCTCCATTCCAGGCAGAGAAACCCACCGCTCTGGCCTTGATGCACATGCGCGAGGAGCCACCGCCTCTCTCGGCCATCAATCCGAAAGTTCCGCCCCAACTGGAGTGGATCGTGCGCAAGGTCCTGGCCAAGGAACCTTCGGCCCGCTATCGCACGGCGGAGCAGTTGGCGCTGGTGCTTCAGGAGTACCGGGCACACGGGGAGGAAGTCACCGGGCTCCACGAGATACAGGATGAGATCAAGCAAGCATCTGGTGTCTACCCAAGCCAGGTGCCACCCTCTGGCTCCGTCGCTCTAGCGGAAGGGCCGGACTGGCGGACTTGGGTTCTGGCTGCAGTGGCAGCCATCGCCGTCATCGGGCTGATCCCCCTCTGGGCGCTTGTCTACCGCGCCTGGACGCGCTCCACGGCGCCGCCTGGCTCCCCACTGCTTATGACTCCCACGCCAACTGTTGCCATGGTGCTGGTCCCAGATGTGCAGGGCCGTCACTGGGAGGAAGCCCGTGGGGAATTGGAGACAGCAGGGCTACGCTTCGAACTCGAAGAGGAGCCGGAGGCCACGGAGCCAGAGGGAACCATCGTGCGCCTGGATCCAGGTCCCGGAGAGAGCGTTCCAACTGGATCGCAAGTCCGCCTGTACATCGCGGGACCGCCAGAGATGGTTGAGATGCCCGGTGTGGTGGACGTACCAGTGGAGATGGCACGCAACTGGCTGGAGGAGGCGCGCCTCCAGGTGATCGAAGAGCCGATCTGGAGCACCCGCCCCATCAGCACCGTCCTTGCCCAGGAGCCGGAAAGGGGCACGCGGGTACAAGCCGGCAGCGTTGTCACTCTAACCATCAGTGGTGGCACCGACGCCCCCATCGAAATCAACGCCACGCTGGGCAACGCGATTGTTCTGGAGAAGGCAGAGCTGCGCCAGGCCCTCCTTTCCCCTGGCGACGTGCTGATCGTCTCCCTGCGCTGGCGGCCGTTGACAACCATTGACACCCGTTACGTCGTCTTCGTTCATCTCATCAGCCCTGCAGGTGACCTGGTCGCCCAGGAGGATGTGGAACCGCTGCGTGGCAATCAGCCAACCAACACTTGGACAGAGGAGATTCCCCTGTGGGATCGACACCAGGTCCAAGTTCCCGCAAGTGCCCCCGCCGGGACCTATGAGGTGCGAACGGGAATGTACCCGCAAGGAAGGCCAGGGGACAGGCTGTCGGTAGTTGATCCAGGCGAGGCCAGTGTGGAAACAGATAGCATTCTAGTTGCTGAGGTCGAGGTCAGAAGGCGGTAGAGCGTGACTCCTGAGGGAATCTGTGGTATAATAAGTTTTAAAGTGATGGCGGATATTCCGCCAGTGGAGGTTTGAGAGATGAATTCGAGGTTTAAGGGAAGCACGTTCATATCGCTGCTCTTGATTGCCGCCGTGGCGTTCCTCACCTACAGCCTACTGAGCCAGTCGGGGAGAGCGGAGGAAATACCGTTGAGTCAAGTGGCCGCCAGCGTTGAGGCCGGTGAAGTGAAGGAGATCACCGTCACCGACAACCAACTGACACTGGCGTTCAACGACGGTCGAGAGGCCCGCTCAGTCAAGGAAGGTTCCTCTACGCTGGCCGAGCAGCTGCAGGCACTGGGAGTTTCTCAGGAGCAGATAACGCAGGTTAAGATCACAGTGGATCAGTCGCTGGACTGGGCCGGCCTACTCAGCAACGGCATGATGATCCTGGCGGTGGTAGCCTTCTTCTTGGTGGGCTACTTCTTCTTGCGCCAGTTCCAGGGAGCCAACAACCAGGCCCTTTCCTTTGGCAAGAGCCGCGCTCGGCTCTACTCGGGCGACCAGCCAGCGGTCACTTTTGATGACGCAGCAGGGGTGAGGGAGGCGAAGGAAGAGCTATCGGAGGTCGTGGAGTTTCTGAAGGAGCCAGAGAAGTTTATCTCGCTGGGGGCCCGCATCCCCAAGGGAGTGCTGCTGATGGGCGCGCCGGGCACTGGCAAGACGCTGCTGGCGAAAGCAGTTGCCGGTGAGGCTGGGGTCCCTTTCTTCAGCATCTCCGGCTCCGAGTTTGTGGAGATGTTCGTCGGCGTGGGGGCCTCCCGCGTCCGAGATCTATTCGATCAGGCCAAGAGGCACAGTCCCTGCATCATCTTCTTGGACGAGATCGATGCGGTGGGCCGCCACCGAGGAGCTGGGCTGGGTGGTTCCCACGATGAGCGGGAGCAGACCCTCAACCAGATTCTAGTGGAGATGGACGGCTTCGACACCGATACCAACGTGATCATCATCGCAGCGACCAACCGCCCAGACATATTGGATCCAGCCCTTCTGCGTCCCGGCCGATTCGACCGGCGGGTAGTGCTGGACCGGCCAGACATCCGGGGCCGAGAGGCTATCCTGAAAGTACACGTGCGTGGCAAGCCACTGGCAGGCGACGTGGAGCTCAAGACGGTAGCCAAGACCACACCAGGCTTCGTCGGGGCGGACATTGCCAATCTGGTCAACGAGGCTGCCATCCTAGCCGCTCGGCGGAACAGGAAATCTATCGGCATGGCAGAGTTTGAGGAGGCCGTCGAGCGCGTCATAGCTGGACCAGAGCGAAAGAGCCGCCTCCTCACTGACGAGGAGCGACGCATCACTGCCTATCACGAAGCAGGGCACGCCCTGGTGGCCCACTTCCTGCCCCACTGCGACCCCATCCACAAGGTCTCCATCGTCGCCCGAGGGATGGCTTCCGGCTACACCATCGCTCTGCCGGAGGAGGACCGAACGATAGTCGGCCGCTCCAAGTTTGAGGATCAGCTGGCCTTCGCCCTCGGCGGGCGGGCGGCAGAGGAACTAGCCCTCGGTGAGGTAACCACCGGCGCAGCCAACGACCTGGAGAGAGTGACCGAGAAGGCGCGGGCGATGGTGACCCGCTATGGAATGAGCGACAAGCTGGGGCCGATGACGTTCGGGCAGAAAGAGGAACTGGTCTTCCTCGGGAAGGAGATCGGCGAACAACGAGACTACAGCGAGGCAGTCGCTCAGCAAATCGATGAAGAGGTACGACGGATCGTCAGCACTGCCCACGAGAAGGCCAAGCGGGTCCTCACTGAACATGGAGAGCAACTGGAGGCCGTAGCCCAACAGCTGATGGAACTAGAGACACTGGAGGCTGACGAGTTCGTGGCGATCGCAGAAGGGGGCACCTTGCCAGAGGAGCCAACTCCCAACGGTACGCCCGTCCCTCCCAAGTCCGCAGACAAAGAGAAGCCATCGTCGGCGAAGGCGGGGCCTCAACTCGACATGCCTCCGCAGCCGGCGCCAGCATAGTTAGGTCCGACCGGCAAGCGTCGGTTCGAAGGTACACCAGAAGCAGGGAGCGGAGCCTGACTGGCTCCGCTCCGCGTCTACTCGGGCCGAGGGGTTACCCCTCGGTCACCTGCTTTCGCTCCTCCGCCACCAGGATACGCCGCAAGGTCTTGCCCACAAAGGTCTTGGGCAACTCGTCTCGAAACTCGATCTGGCGTGGATACTTGTACTTGGCCATACGCTCCTTCGACCACTCGATGATCTCCTCCTCGGTGGCCGTCTGGCCGGGCTTAACCACTATCCACGCTTTGACCGTCTCCCCACGATAGGGATCGGGTATGCCTGCCACGGCGACCTCAAGTACCTTTGGATGCTGCTTCAGCACTTCCTCCACCTCACGGGGGTAGACATTGTAGCCGCTGCAGATGATCATGTCCTTCTTGCGGTCCACAATGTAGAAGTACCCATCCTCGTCCATCTTGGCGATATCGCCGGTGAACAGCCAAACCCGGCCATCGGATAGGCGGCGCAGGGTATTCTCCGTCTCCGTAGGCATCTGCCAGTATCCCTTGAAGACCTGAGGGCCGTGAATGACCAACTCGCCCTCCTCGCCAACGTCCAGGAACTGGGTGCCCGTTTCCAGGTCCACAATGGCCGCATCCACGTCTGGGAAGGGTAAGCCAATACTCCCCTCGCGGTTCTCGCCCAACTCGGGGTTGCAGTGAGTAGCAGTGGGGGCCTCACTCAGGCCATATCCCTCACGCAGGTTGCCGCCGGTCAATTCCTCAAACCGGGTCTGGGTCTCGCGCAGGAGGGGCGCCGAGCCGCTGATACAAGCGCGGATGGACTTGATATCCACCTTCCCCTCGAGAACCTTTGGATGATGATTGATGGCATTGTATATCGTGGGGACACCAGGGAAGATGGTGGGATGATACTTGTTGATGGTATCCAGAAGGTCGTCCATGTCGCGGGGATTGGGAATGAGAACCAGCTTGGCGGCTGACGCCAGCCCATAACACATCGCAGCCACCATCCCATAGACGTGGAAGAGAGGCAGGGCCACGAGCACAGTCTCGCCCGCCTCTTTGGTGTCTGCAATCCAAGCTCTAATCTGCATCGTATCGGCGACCAGGTTTCTGTGCGTGGCCATCGCACCCTTGGGAACGCCGGTAGTGCCGCCTGTGTACTGGAAAATGGCCACATCCTCACTTGGCTCTATCTCCACCTCAGGCCGGTCATCCGGCGAGTGGCTCTTCAGCACATCCTGGAACCACAGGTCTCCAGAGGCCAGTTTGACCCGATCCCCGGTCTTGCCCTCCATGAGCAAGGTGAAGAGCAACTTGAGGAAGGACGGAAAGTACTCCTTGATATTGGTGACAATGACCTTTTCGAGCGGGGTATCCTGTTGGATCCGCTTCACCACCGGGTAGAACCGGCTCATGACCAGCATGACCTTCGCTCCGGCGTCGCTCAGCTGGTGCTCCAACTCCGGCGCGGCGTAGAGAGGATTGCAGGCGACGACGATACCACCAGCCTTGAGGATGCCAAAGTACGAAATGACGAACTGGGGGCAGTTGGCCATCAGGATGGCAACGCGATCGCCCTTCTTCACCCCCATCCCTGCCAGGGCAGCCGCTATCCGGTCGCTCTGCTCGTCCAACTCGCGATAGGTGACCTCGCCGCCCTTCAGAATCAAGGCAACCTGGTCAGAGTACTTACGCGCTGCTTCCTCAATGAAGTGATGAAGTGGGATGTCAGGGTATTCCAGGTGATGAGGCACACCCTGATCGTATTTCTTCAGCCAGGGTCGCGTGATTTCCTCCATGTTCATCTACCTCCTTCTTGCCGGGGACCCGAGAGGGCACTCAGCCCTCCTACAGAAGGCGCCAGAGTTGCTCATTGACCATCTCCCTCCAACATCATCAGAATGCGAGTCTGTGAGCCCTGCGGAAACCTACTTGATGGCGAAGACACTACCCACGGCAGCAATGGAGAGCTGACTGCCGGTGCTTCGCGAAGTTGAGGTCCAGAAGGGGCGAATGGTAATGCACAAGTCCTGTCCGCGGCCTCAAAGCTCCAAGCGCCACACCGTCAGGACGGCTCTTGCCCCCTAAGCCAAACCGGAGAAGGAAGTCTAAAACCATCACATCCCCGCCTCCGCCGATCCTGGCTGAATGTTAGTATATGCCACGCGATAGGGATTGTCAAGCTGTGATTCTCGGTAACTGCCTGTAGATCACCGCGGGGGCGCGGAGGGCGAAGAGGACGGAGAGTCCCAGCTCTGCATCCTCTGCGGCTCTGCGGTGGACGGATGGCCGCCGACTGCTGATTGCACGGGTGTGAAGAATCATCCGGCATCGCCGCATTGACAAGAACGGCGACTCGCGGTATACTTGGGACCGTTGGAAGGCAAAGCAGGCTCGCACGCTCTTGACCGAGAGACAGGCTATTGGTATAATACCACCGTGCCGACGTAGCTCAATCGGCAGAGCATCCGCCTTGTAAGCGGAAGCGTGCGGGTTCAAGTCCCGCCGTCGGCTCTAGTACTTGATCACCGAGATTCTGATTTGTTGAAAGCTGCTCTTTACGCCCGCCAGTGAGGAGTTCGCATATCAGAATCCGTATGATTAAGTGCCAGCGCGGGATGAGTTTCAATCGTAGCGCAGTCAAGATGGGTCGGTGTCCCGAGCGGCAAAGGGGGCGGACTGTAAATCCGCTGGCTCAGCCTTCGCAGGTTCGAGTCCTGCCCGGCCCACCAGCGAGCCCACGTAGCTCAGTCGGTAGAGCACACCCTTGGTAAGGGTGTGGTCATGGGTTCAAGTCCCATCGTGGGCTCCATTCCTAGAGCCAGTTCCTAGAGCTAGCAGGTGAAGAATGGCAAAGAAGGCAATCAGAAGAGTGATTAAGCTAGCCTGCACAGAGTGCAAGGAGCGCAACTACACCACGGAGAAGAATCGGCGCAATGATCCCACTCGGCTAGAGTTGAGGAAGTTCTGCCCTCGTTGCCATGAGCATACGGTCCACCGGGAGACAAGGTAACAGCAGAGTTTGCGCAGGCTGTTCGTAGGCCAGTAGCTCAATTGGCAGAGCAACGGTCTCCAAAACCGTAGGTTGCGGGTTCGATTCCTGCCTGGCCTGCCTGAGAAGACACCGCCGAGATCGGTGGGCGGTGTCTTACAATGTAAGACACAGATTTCGTACGCGAGAGAGGAACGCCACAGGGGGAGTCGAGTGGCAAGAGCAAAGGCTAAGAAAGGTAACGCGATCGTCCGCTACATGCGAGAGACTCGCGCTGAGTTGCGCAAGGTCAACTGGCCCAGCCGTGAGGAGACGGTCCACTTGGCACGGATCGTCCTGGGGGTGACGGGTGTCATGGGAATCTTCCTGTGGATGATGGATGTCCTGTTCTCGTGGTGGCTGGAAGGAGTGCTGGTCAGCGATCCTTGGCGGATCGGGGGATCAGTGGTGCTCGTGGTAGTGATCATCGTCGTAGTTGGAGTTGTGAGCCGGCGATAAGTCTTATCAGACGGGAGTTCACGGTGGGGGAAGAGGTCTCAACCCATATGCAGGACTCGGGCGTGGAGGACCAGGAGCCCGCTGAATCCCCTTCTCTGGAGGAGATCGCGGAGCAGACTGGCCCAGACGCCCCTGCGAACACTGAGAGTGAGTCGTCGGTGCAGCCTGCGGAAGATGCCGTAGAGGAGCAGGAATCGGACGTCCCCGCGCAGATTGAGATTGAGGATGAGGCGGAGGCGGAAGAGGAACTGGCTGAGCCGGACGACGACCGTGCCTGGTATGTCATCCACTGCTACTCCGGCTACGAACACAAGGTCCAGCACAACCTGGAGCAGCGCATTGAGACTATGCAGATGCGCGATGGGATCTTCCAGGTAGTCATCCCCACCGAGGAGGAGATCGAGGTCAAGAACGGCAAGCGGCGCACCGTCGAACGGCGAGTCTTCCCAGGCTACATCCTGGTGCAGATGATCTTGGACGATGACTCCTGGTCGGTCGTCCGCAATACGCCCGGGGTAACCGGGTTCGTGGGAATGGGAAGGCGCCCCACACCACTGCGCCCCGAGGAGGTCCAGGCCATCATGAAGCGCATGGAGGCCGAGGCCCCCAGGATCAAGGTCACCTTCAAACCGGGTGAGAAAGTGCGTATCATTGATGGGCCGTTCAACGAGTTCATCGGCGTGGTGGACGATATTGACATGGATCGAGCGAAGGTCCACGTCCTGGTCTCTTTCTTCGGCCGCGATACGCCGGTCGAGCTGGACTTTCTTCAGGTGGAGAAGACCTGACGTTGGATCAGATAAGAGAGAAGAGAACGGATTGCGATGAAAAAGGTTAAAGCAGTTATCAAGTTGCAGATCGAGGCGGGTAAGGCAAATCCTGCCCCACCGGTGGGTCCGGTGCTGGCTCAACACGGCATCAACCTGATGCAATTCTGTAAGGAATACAACGCCCGCACGGCTTCCCAGGTGGGGAACATCGTGCCCGCGGAGATCACAATCCACCACGACGGGTCCTTCTCGTTCGTGCTCAAAACCCCTCCTACCCCGGACCTTCTGCGAAAGGCAGCAGGAGTAGAGCGGGGCTCCGGGGAGCCCAATCGAGACAAGGTCGGGCAGGTGACCCCCGAGCAGATCGAGGAGATCGCGCGTCAGAAGATGAAGGACCTCAACGCCCTGGATCTGGAGGGCGCGATTCGTCAGATCGAGGGCACGGCGCGAAGTATGGGGATTGAGATCACTGACTGAAGTATCCCGGTGGGAGGGCATAAGGCCCGCCGGAACCACAGGGAGGGAGAATGGCAAGACACGGCAGGAAGTATCTTGAGGCACGCGAAAAGGTAGACCGAGAGCGACTCTACTCACCCAAGGAAGCACTCGAGTTGGTGAGAGAGACCTCGTACGCCAACTTTGACGCGTCGGTAGATATGCATCTGCGGATGGGAGTGGATCCTCGCCATGCCGACCAGCAGGTCCGTGGCGTAGTCCGCTTGCCTCATGGACTGGGCAAAGAGGTGCGAGTGTTGGTCTTTGCCGCTGGCGAGGCGGCCAGGGTCGCCGAGGAGGCAGGAGCGGATTTCGTGATCTCCGGCGACGAGGGCATCGAGAAGATAGAGTCTGGCTGGACCGATTTCGACGTCGCTATCGCCGTGCCTGAGATGATGAGCAAGGTAGGCCGGCTGGGTCGAATCCTCGGCCCTCGCGGGCTCATGCCAAACCCCAAGGCCGGGACAATGGTCCCGGCGGATGACCTGCCTCGGGTGATCGAGGAGACTAAGGCTGGCCGCGTAGAGTTCCGAGTGGATAAGACATCCAACCTCCACACACCTATCGGCAGAGCCAGCTTCTCCACCGAGAAGCTGCTGGACAACATGGCTGCTGTCATGGACGCGGTGAAGAAGGAACGACCGCCAGCCGCCAAAGGCATCTACATTCGAAAGGTGACGGTGACGTCTTCAATGGGGCCTGGCATCAAAGTGGACCCCATCGAGGCCCAAGCCCTGGAATTGGGGCTGTAACAATCGCACGTTTACTGATCTAGTAAGTACCCAGCCGTAGACAGCAGGCGCGCCTTCGTGCGCTTAAATCAGCCTGCCGAGGTGGGAAGAGAACGTCCTGGTCAGAATGGAGTTTTCCCCCTGCGTCGGTAGGCGCAGGGGATTTCTATTTGTCTGGAAGGAGGTGATACAGCTTGGCTATCTCAAGAGAGCGAAAGGAGGAGTTGGTCCGACAGTACGCCGAGCAACTGGCACAGAGTCAAGGGCTCATCCTCACTGACTACCGAGGACTGCGCGTGCCCGACATGGAGCGGCTGCGGCACTCAATTCGGGAGACCGACAGTAGTTTCAAGGTCATCAAGAACCGACTTCTCAAGCTGGCACTGGACGAGGCAGCCCTGGAGACGCCTGACGAGTGGTTGGAGGGACCAACAGCGGTCGCTTTCTGTCGCGGGGAATTACCGCCGGTCGCCAAGGTGATAAACGACTTCACCGAAGAGTCATCTCTTGCCATCAAGGGCGGCGTGATGCATGACGCGCTCCTGTCCGTAGACGAAATCGTGGCGCTGGCGAGCTTGCCCGCGCGGGACGTGCTCCTGGCTCAGATGTTGAGTACCTTCAACGCACCGGCCACGCAGGTGGCAGGGGCCGTCGCCAGCGGCGTCCGCCAAGTGCTGGGAGTGCTGCAAGCCTATGTTGACAAGCTGGAGGGCGGTGAGCCTGCGCCCCATCCTGCGTGACTGCCCGAATACTTATGAAGGAGGTATTAGATAGAATGGCAGACCTGGAAAAACTGGCTGATGATATTAGCAATCTGACACTGTTGGAGGCCTCCGAGCTGGTTGAGATGCTGGAGGAGAAGCTAGGCGTGAGCGCCGCGGCTCCGATGGCAGTAGCCGCCATGCCGGCTGCCGCCGAGCCCGAGGAGGAGAAGACCGAGTTCGATGTCATCCTCAAGGAGATTGGCGACAAGAAGATCGAGGTCATCAAAGCTGCGCGCAAATTGACCACCCTGGGCCTGAAGGAGGCCAAAGACTTGGTCGAAAGCGCTCCCGTCACTGTAATGGAGGCAGTCTCGAAGGAGGCGGCGGAGGACGCCCGTGCGCAGTTGGAGGCCGCCGGCGCCGCCGTCGAGCTCGAGTAGAGTACACATCACACCAACGCTGAACGCGGGTAGACGCGGGGAACGCAGATGGGCTCCCCGTGTCTATCCGCGTTCTCCTTTGCAGTGAAGGGGGGACGAATCTCTTGAGCGTCATTAGATCCTTACCCACCCAATGGCTTGCGCCGACTCCACCCTCAGTCCGCTGGTAGGCATCTTCTCACCTGGACACCGCACGCTCCTGGGGGCAGGCCTCCTATTGGGGACGGCTCTGGCTGTCCTCTGGGGCCGGCGATGGAGGCTCCGGCCAATGGCAGTGGTGGACGGAGCCCTGGCGGCGGCCGGAGGAGGGTTGCTTGCCGGACGCGCGACCTACGTCGCGGCGAACTGGGCCTATTTCCACAACCACCGCGCGGAGGCGCTCCAGGTGTGGCAGGGTGGACTCTCGGCTCCGGGAGCGCTGGTCGGTGCGCTGATAGCCGTGTTCATCCTCTGCCGCGTGCGTAGGATCGATCCGCGCCCGCTGCTGGACGCCTTGGCCCCTGGCGCAGCAGTCGTGGCCAGCTGCGCGTGGGTGGGTTGCCTAGAGGCCGGCTGCGCCTGGGGACTGGAGGTCTGGCCTGGTCAAGGCCTTCTTTGGAGTCTGAGTGCCGAGTTGCCCGATCTACATGGCCTCCGAGCTCCTCGGGTGGCAGTGCAGGCTCTGGGAGCCGGATGGTACGGGCTGTCACTGGCAGGTATCCTGCTGCTTGGAAGGCAGGGGCGAGCCTTCCCACTGTGGCTCCTTCTCCACGCTGCAGGTGACTTTGGACTGAGCTTCCTGCGCGGAGACCTGGCCCGACCTGCACTGGGATTGGCCGTCGCCCAGATGGTGGACCTGGCACTCGCTTTGGTCGGCCTGGTGCTGCTGGCCATCCCTGAATGGCGGCCAGGTTCCGTTGACTAGGGTGCTCGATTGGTCTATAATCAAACCACCCACGCCCAGATAGCGCAGAGAGGGGACTGGGCAAGCATGGGGCGGTGGCGGAACGGTAGACGCCGGGGACTTAAAATCCCCTGTCCGCAAGGACGTGTGGGTTCGAATCCCACCCGCCCTACTGCATAAGCAGAGCCAATCACCAACTGCCAACTGCGCCCCGGAGAATCCAACATGGAGGAACGAGAGAGACAGCCCAACTCCCGAATGTGCTTCATCTGCGGGCTCCAGAACCCGAAGGGATTGAAGATGGCCTTCTACGAGGACCCCGAGGGTAGGCAAGTTGAAGCCGAATTCGCCGTGCCAAAGGAGTATCAGGGCTATCCGGGTTTCGTCCACGGGGGGATCATCGCCGCGATATTGGACGAGATCTCAGGGAGGGCCGTGATGCTTCACCGTTCCGACGACAACCTGATGGCCACCCTCCGCCTGACTGTCCGCTATCGCCATCCAACTCCCATCAAAACCCCACTGACCTCCGTGGGTTGGGTGGAACAGTCGGGTGGGATGGGCGCACGTGTGGCCGGCGAGATCCGGCTGCCCGACGGTACGGTTACTGCCGAATGCGAGGGCTTGCTGGGACCCCTACCTGAGGATTTCCGCGATCAGTGGCAGCCCGAGAGAGAATATTGGAAGGTGTACGACTAACGGATCGAGAAACACTATCCTGCCCCGGACAAGCGGGGGGCTTCCGACTCAACACCTACTGTCCGGCCTCGCCAGCGCTTTCCTCCGGTTCCTCCCCGTCCTCCCAGCCGATGATCCAGACACATAGACCAGCCAAACCGATGGTTGCGACAATCAGCGCCGCCCACTGCCCCGGCTCCAGCCCCACATCCCGGGCCGACCACACAAGGATGGCGACCATGCCCACCGCCAAGACGAACCACGCCGTCAGCTGAGGATGTCGCTTGACGAACTCCACTAATCTAGACATCTGTTCCCTACTTCTCCTTTTCCCCCGGTCAGAGGGGGCGTCTTACCAGATCATCGCGCAGTTGCTTCAACAAGATCTGCTCCTCTACCGACCGAACCTCCTTGGAAGCCTCACGCCAGGCTTTCGGTAGCTCGGCCACCTTGCGACGCTCGTAGCCGAATGCCTTCCAGAAGTCCAGCACCTCGGAGGGGCAGTCCCGTGCCACAAAGAGGATAACAGCCTCACACAGCAGCTCCCCTGCCGCCACCTCCATCGCCGACAAGAGCGCTCTGCCCGCCACAACTCGCTGCGCAGCCGGCCAGACGAGAAAGTCTGTCACCCGCGCCACCAGGTTCTCCACCCGCCAACCCAGCAGTCCAACCACCTCTCCTCCCCGCTGCGCAAGCAGGAATGCGACCGTGCCAAAGCGATCTCGCACGTCCTCCGGTGCGAGCAGTCGCTCACGCGATCGAGCCCGGTTGACGAAAGCAGCTATGCGCTCCGCGTCGGCTGGACGGGCGCGACGGACGCTAGCCTCAGAGACCTCTGCCATTCCTCTGTCTGTGTTTCTGCCGATCGATCATATCCCGAAAAGAGGGTAGAGCACAAAGCGCAAGACATGCCACCACCGACTGCGTGAGTTGATCTAGAGGGGATCACCCCGCGGGCCAGAGCCGCATCCCGTTAAGGCTGCATCACAACATATCCAATTGCCGGAAGCAGGTAGAACGGCGAACTAACCACTATTATACTACGGACGCCGTTTTCCTCCAGGTTTCGAATCCCGGCAACCCTCGGTCAATCGCTCCCAAGCCGCCCTCACCTGTGCTCTGGTCTGGGCCAGTTCGGTATCTGTGTCAATGACTACGTCAGCGCGGGCGATCTTCTCCTCCTGCGGCGGCTGGGCGTACACTCGGCGCTTGGCCTCGGCCTGGCTCATGCCCCGGTCGGCCACAAGCCGACGAACCTGTTCCCGAGGCGAGCAGGTGGTCACCCACAAGCTGTCGCATCCCTCAGCCATCCCGGCCTCGATCAACTTGATGGCCTCCACAACAGCCAGCTCTGCCTCAGCGGCGGCGACACGGCTGCCCACCTCCTCAATGACGACTGGATGGACGATCTCCTCCAGCCGGGCCAGAGCCGCGGGATCGGAGAAGACCTTGGCCGCCAACCGACCTCTGTCGATCTCACCGTCACCGCCCACAATGTGAGAGCCAAAAGCTGCGACGATTGCTGCGTGAACTGGTGTTCCGGCCCGCATCACCTCGTGAGCCACCCGATCGGCGTCAATCACATTGGCACCCAATTCGGAGAGCATCCGCGCCACCGTGGACTTGCCGGTGGCGATATTGCCCGTCAGGCCAATCATCCGCCGGCAGCTCACGCCAGTTCCTCCCAGAGCGCTAACTTGGCATCCAGCTCCGCCTGCAGACGGCTATATTCCGCGCCCAGCTCCGCCACCTGCTCTACCTGCTGCGCCGCGCTGGCAGCCTCTAGCTCCGCCTCCAGCTCGACCTTCTGAGCCTCCAGCCGCTGGATCGCCTCTTCGATCTCGGTCACCTGGCGGGCTCGTCGCTCCGCCCTCCTTTGGGCTGCTTTCTGTACCCTTCGATCTTCATCGCAATTCCTGCAGACGCTGCCCTCCTCCTCCAGATCAGCCTTCTGCCGCCGCTGCTCCACCCAGGTGCGATAGGCTTCATAGCCCGCACCAAAGAGCCACAGCCGCCTCCCGACGATAGCCCAAACGCGGCTGGTCAGAGCCTGGATGAGATAGCGATCGTGGGTCACCAACAGCACTGTTCCCTCAAACGACGAGAGAACCTCCTGAAGGACCTCCTGTGAGGAAATGTCGAGGTGGTTGGTCGGCTCGTCCAGCAGGAGGAAATTGGCCCCCTGCAGGGCCAACACGGCCAATGCCACCCGGGCCTTCTCACCGCCGGAGAGATCGCCGACGCGCTTGAAGACCTCGTCGCCTGAGAAGCGGTAGCGCCCCAGCAGATCCCGCGCCCGACTGATGCTGTGCAGTCCTGCATCCAAGATCGTCTCCAGGATAGTCTTGCCATGATCCAACCCGGCGTGGGCCTGGGCAAAGTATCCCAACCTCACCCCTGCCCCCACCCGAACTCGACCGGCGAGCGGCTCCACCTGCCCCAGGATAGTGCGTAGTAAGGTGGTCTTGCCCACACCGTTGGGTCCGACCAGCGCAGCCCGCTGACCCCGCCGCAGCTCCGCCTTCTCAGCAACGAAGAGGGGCTCACGTGCATCATATCCTACAGTCAGACCATAGAGGCCGAGCACAAGGTCTCCGCTGCGCAAGGGGTCGCCCAGATCCATACTCATAGGCTGCACGTCTCGAGGTTTCTTCACCCGCTCCAACCGCGCCAACTGCTTCTCCCTCCCCCGTGCCTGCCGAGACCGCTGCCCAGCCTTGTAGCGGCGGATGAATTCCTTGGTGCGGGCTATCTCCGCCTGCTGTCGTTCGTACCGCTCCTGCTGTCGGGCTCGCCGCTCCTCCCGCTGCACCACATATTGACTGTAGTTGCCCCGATAGATCGTTAGTCGACCGAAGGCAAGTTCCCAGACCTGCTCAGCCACCTGATCCAGGAAAGCTCGGTCGTGGGCAACAACGACCATCGCCTTCTTCCAGGACGTCAGGTACCCCTCCAGCCACTCAATGCCATTCAGGTCCAGGTGATTCGTGGGCTCGTCCAACAGCAAGAGGTCGGGGTCCTCCAGCAACACACGGGCCAGGAGCGCCCGAGTGCGCTGCCCACCGCTCAGATGTGTCAGTGGAAGGTAGAACTCCTCAGGGTCGAATCCGAGACCTGCCAGCACCTGCTCAATACGGGCACGGTAGGCGTAGCCACCGGAGGTTTCAAAAACGTCCAGAAGTGAGCCGTAGCGAGCCACCGCCTCCTCACGACGGGCCGGATCGGCCATCGCTGACTCCAGCTTCCGCAGCTGTCGCTTCTGGGCCTTGAGCTCTGCAAAGACGTCCTCCATCGCCTCCCAAAGGGTCCCCTCCCCTTCTAGCTGGGCCTGCTGAGGAAGGTAGCCAATCCGAAGTCCCCGCGCTCGATA